>NZ_CP071503.1:1500600-1800720 GCF_017354945.1 Shewanella avicenniae
AGAAAATTCGATGTTGAAGATCTACAACAGTCTGAGCCGCCAAAAAGAGGAATTTACACCGATAGTACCGGGAAAAGTGGGGATGTACGTCTGTGGCGTCACCATATATGACTTGTGTCATATCGGGCATGGCAGGACCTTTGTGTCGTTCGACATGATTGTACGCTATCTGCGTTACGCAGGTTACGACGTTAACTTTTTGCGTAATATCACCGACGTTGATGACAAAATCATCAAGCGTGCCAATGAAAATGGCGAAAGCTGTGAAGCATTAACGGAACGCCTAATCGGCGAAATGCATGCCGACTTTGACGCATTAAATATGCAGCGTCCGGATTTTGAACCTCGTGCGACTCTGCACATTGGTGAAATCATCGAGATGGTTGAGCAACTGATTGAACGTGGTCACGCCTATGTTGCCGATGATGGCGATGTGCTGTTCAGTGTTGAGTCGTTCAAAGAGTATGGCCGTCTGTCAGGGCAAGACTTAGAGCAGTTGCAAGCCGGTGCTCGTGTCGAAGTTGACCAAGCTAAACGTAATCCGATGGATTTTGTGCTGTGGAAAATGTCCAAACCGGGTGAGCCTACATGGGATTCACCTTGGGGCGCAGGTCGTCCTGGCTGGCACATCGAATGTTCTGCGATGAACAGCAAACACTTAGGTGCCCATTTTGATATTCATGGCGGCGGTTCTGATCTGATGTTCCCACACCATGAAAACGAAATCGCTCAATCCTGTTGTGCCCATGACACCAAGTATGTGAACTACTGGATGCACACCGGTATGGTGATGGTCGACAAGGAGAAGATGTCTAAGTCGCTGGGTAACTTCTTCACGATTCGTGACGTGTTGGCGCATTATGATGCCGAAACGGTGCGTTACTTCTTACTGTCGGGGCACTATCGTAGCCAACTGAACTACTCAGAAGACAACCTCAAACAAGCGCGCGCGTCTTTAGAGCGGATGTACACAGCGCTGAAAGATCTCGATTTGAGCGTTGCTCCGGCAGAAGCTAGTGAATACATTGAGCGCTTTAAGACCGCGATGGACGATGATTTCAACACGCCTGAAGCCTTTTCGGTACTGTTTGATATGGTGCGTGAAATCAACCGCTTGAAAGGTTCTGATATTGCAGCGGCATCTGCATTAGCGGTCTCCATGAAACAACTGGCTGATGTACTCGGCATTTTATCTTCAACGCCAGAAGCCTTCTTTCAAGGTGAAAGTAATGACGATGAAGTGGCAGAAATCGAAGCCTTGATTGTTGAGCGTAACCGCGCTCGCGCCGAAAAAGATTGGCCTGCCGCGGATAAAGCCCGAGATCGTTTGAACGAACTCGGCATTGTGCTGGAAGATGGTGCCAACGGTACCACGTGGCGTAAGAAGTAAGCTTTCTAGCGAGTCAAGCCTATTGTGCACATGAAAAAGCCGACGTTAAGTCGGCTTTTTGCTATGTCGTGCGAGTCGCAACTAATCGTGATATTGCTCAGCAGCAAACAGGGTGTTTTCTAATAGGCTGGCAATGGTCATCGGTCCCACACCACCCGGAACTGGCGTAATAAAGCTGGCGCGTTCGGCAGCCGCGGCAAACTCAACGTCACCCACCAGACGGCCATCGGCCAAACGGTTGATGCCTACGTCAATCACTACTGCACCCGGTTTAATCCACTCACCAGGAATGAAGCCCGGTTTACCTACTGCAACCACAACAAGATCTGCTTGTGAGACTTTTTGCTGCAAACCTTGAGTAAATCGGTGGCACGTGGTGGTGGTGCAACCTGCCAATAACAACTCCAACGTCATTGGGCGGCCGACGATATTGGAAGCGCCCACAACCACAGCATCTAGACCGTGTGTTTTAACACCCGTCGACTTGATCAGGGTCATAATGCCCATCGGCGTGCATGAGCGTAGTACCGGAATACGTTGTGCTAAACGGCCAACGTTATATGGATGAAAACCATCGACGTCTTTATCAGGTTGTATACGCTCAATCACTTTGGCGTCGTCGATATGTTCAGGCAGTGGCAGCTGCACCAAAATGCCATCAATACTGCCATCTTGGTTAAGTGAGTCTATAAGATTAAGTAGTTCTTCTTCGCTGGTTTCACTCGGTAAATCGTAAGAACGCGACAAAAAGCCCACTTCTTCACAGGCTTTACGTTTGCTTCCAACATACACTTGAGAAGCTGGGTCACTTCCTACCAGAATGACGGCAAGACCTGGAATGCGTTGGCCCGCCGCTTGGCGTTGTGCCACTTTTTGTTTTAATTCTTGCCGAATGGATTGCGCTATCGCTTTGCCATCAATTAGTTGGGCAGTCATGGGTGTAGGGTTTCCTTTGTTATGGCGCGATGTTCTATAAAGCGGCGATATTTTAGCAGCCGAGGGGCACAGTGTCATGATGAAAGGTGCGCCAGAACACAGAATTTCCCGTTTGCCGC
This sequence comes from Shewanella avicenniae, assembly GCF_017354945.1. Lineage (NCBI taxonomy): Bacteria > Pseudomonadati > Pseudomonadota > Gammaproteobacteria > Alteromonadales > Shewanellaceae > Shewanella > Shewanella avicenniae. The sequence continues at coordinate 1,503,046 of NZ_CP071503.1, forward strand.
GCTAAATTTCGGCAGCTAATTAGCTTGCTCAAAAAAATCGTTGACGCAGTGAAACTGAATCGCTAACATGCGCTCCGTTCTTGAGCAGTAGACGGTTTTGACCACCAAATCAAATACCAAACTGATAGTTAGCATAGACAAGTTGTTGAGTGTTAACCCCATCCTCAAGCACATATTCGGTGATTAGCGCAGCCCGGTAGCGCATCTGGTTTGGGACCAGAGGGTCAAAGGTTCGAATCCTTTATCACCGACCAAATTCAAGGGCAGTGTGCTATAACATTGTCAGTACCGATCAGGATGCAACATGATGTTGCCGCCCATGCGCCCGTAGCTCAGTTGGATAGAGCATCCGCCTTCTAAGCGGATGGTCGCAGGTTCGAATCCTGCCGGGCGTACCAAATTATGGTGATTGTAGCTCAGTTGGTAGAGCCCTGGATTGTGATTCCAGTTGTCGTGGGTTCGAGCCCCATCAGTCACCCCATTATTCAAAATCAAAAAAAGCGACCTAGAGTCGCTTTTTTTGTCTCTTTAATCGGCCATTGTGGCTCGACTCATCGAAAGTGCATGGCTATAATGCTGCGTCTTGATAAACATCAACATTTGTAAGACGAATGCCCAAAGCAACTCTTAGAGGCGTTATCGTTAACATTATCGTCAAGAAACGAATACCTGAATAGTTGATTCAATGTCGACTATAAAAAGGAAGTTAGACACATTTCGAGGTAAAAGAATGCAAGTTTCTGTTGAAACAACACAAGGCCTGGAGCGTCGCCTGACCATCTCCGTACCTGCTGAACAGATTGAAAAACTGGTAAAAGAAAATCTGCAACGCGAAGCTAAGCGCGCTCGTATCCCTGGATTCCGTCCAGGTAAAGTGCCAGCAAGCGTTATCGAGAAGCGTTATGGCAAGGCCATTCGTCAAGACATTACCGGTGAAGTGATGCAGCGTAGTTTCATTGACGCTATCATCGCCGAAAAACTTAATCCAGCGGGTGCTCCAACACTGACGCCAGGTGCGACCGAAGGTGAACAGTTCGAATTCACTGCAACTTTCGAAGTGTATCCAGAAGTTGCCGTAACTGGCATCGACGCCATCGAAATCGAAAAGCCAGTTGCTGAAGTTAAAGATGCTGACGTAGACAACATGATCGAAACTTTGCGTAAGCAACATGCAACATTTGCTGCTGTTGAGCGTGAAGCTGCTGAAGGCGACAAAGCGATCATCAACTTTGTTGGTAGCATCGACGGTGAAGAGTTCGAAGGCGGTAAAGCTGAAGATTTCGAACTGCAACTCGGTAGCGGCCGCATGATCCCTGGCTTTGAAGAAGGCGTTATCGGCCACAAAGCAGGCGAAGAATTCGATATCGATGTAACTTTCCCAGAAGAATACCACGCTGAAAACCTGAAAGGTAAAGCGGCTAAATTTGCGATCACTCTGAAAGAAGTGAAAGGTGCAGAGCTACCAGAAGTGAATGATGAATTCGCAACTCGTTTCGGTGTTCTGGAAGGTGGTGTTGATGCGCTGAAAGCTGAAATCCGTAAGAATATGGAACGCGAACTTGAGCAAGCGCTGAAAGCAAACGTTAAAGAACAAGTACTGAACGGTTTGTTGGCTGCAAATGAAGTTGAATTGCCAAAAGCACTGATCGCTGGTGAAGTAGACGTTCTGCGTCGTCAAGCACTGCAACGTTTCGGTGGTCAATTCAATCCTCAGCAAATGCCTGAACTGCCAGCTGAGCTGTTCACTGAACAAGCTGAGCGCCGCGTTAAAATCGGTCTGCTGTTGGGCGAAGTTATCAAAGGTAGCGAGCTGAAAGCTGACGAAGAACGCGTACAAGCGTTGATCGCATCTATGGCTTCTGCTTATGAAGATCCAAAAGAAGTGGTTGAATACTACAACAGCAACAACGAGCTGATGCAAAACATGCGCAACTTAGCGCTGGAAGAGCAAGCCGTTGAAGAAGTTCTGAAAGCTGCAAAAGTGACTGACAAAGAAGTTGCATTTGAAGATTTTATGAACAAGGCTGCAGGTCGCGCATAAGCCAGACTTGACTTGATTGGTCAATCGCCATTTATAATGGCTCGTATGAGGTCCCTCATGCGGGCCATTTTTATTTAGGGAAACATAAGAATGCATACACCTCAGTCAGTTATGAATGCTCTGGTGCCAATGGTGGTTGAACAAACTTCTAAAGGCGAACGCTCCTACGACATTTACTCTCGTCTGTTAAAAGAGCGCGTGATTTTCATGGTAGGTCAAGTCGAAGAGCACATGGCAAACCTGATTGTGGCGCAGCTGCTTTTCTTAGAATCGGAAAGCCCAGACAAAGATATTTCTCTGTATATCAACTCTCCAGGTGGCTCGGTCACAGCGGGCATGGCGATCTACGACACCATGCAGTTTATCAAGCCAGACGTGAGCACCGTATGTATTGGTCAAGCGGCCAGTATGGGCGCATTCCTGTTGGCGGGTGGCGCTAAAGGTAAACGTCATTGCTTGCCTAACGCGCGCGTAATGATTCATCAACCGTTGGGCGGTTTCCAAGGTCAAGCCTCTGATATCGCTATCCATGCACAAGAGATTTTGGGCATTAAAAATAAACTGAACGGTTTATTGGCTGAACATACCGGTCAACCTATTGAAGTGGTTGAGCGCGATACCGACCGTGATAACTTCATGAGTGCGACCCAAGCACTTGAATACGGTTTAGTTGATTCCGTTATTTCGAAACGGGATTAACCAGATTTTCTGGCTGAAATATGCCACTATCTGAGCTAAGCTCAGTAGGATGTGTTAAGCAGCGCTTAGAGCGTGCTGCAAATGAGGAACAGTAATGGCTGACAACAAACACGGTGATAACGGTAAACTGCTGTACTGCTCTTTCTGCGGAAAGAGCCAGCATGAAGTTCGTAAGTTGATTGCCGGTCCGTCCGTTTATGTTTGTGACGAATGTGTAGAGTTATGCAACGACATCATTCGTGAAGAGATTAAAGACATCTCGCCAAAACGCGATCAAGAAAAATTGCCTACGCCGCATGAATTGCGTGCGCATCTTGATGACTATGTTATCGGTCAAGAGCAGGCGAAAAAGGTGTTATCGGTTGCTGTCTACAACCATTACAAACGTTTGAAATATCCTGCGCCAAAAGATGGTGTGGAACTCGGCAAAAGTAACATTTTGCTGATCGGTCCAACCGGTAGCGGCAAAACGCTGCTGGCAGAAACCTTAGCGCGTTTTCTTGATGTGCCGTTTACCATGGCTGACGCAACCACGCTGACCGAAGCTGGCTATGTGGGCGAGGATGTTGAAAACATCATTCAGAAATTGCTGCAGAAATGCGATTACGACGTAGAAAAAGCGCAGCGCGGTATTGTTTACATCGATGAAATTGACAAAATCAGTCGCAAATCTGATAACCCATCGATCACTCGTGACGTGTCGGGTGAAGGGGTACAGCAAGCGCTGCTGAAATTGATCGAAGGCACGGTAGCAGCTGTGCCGCCTCAAGGTGGCCGTAAGCATCCACAACAAGAGTTTTTGCAGGTTGATACCTCCAAGATTCTGTTTATCTGTGGCGGTGCTTTCGCCGGGCTTGAGAAAGTTATTGAGCAGCGAGCCCATGTAGGTAGTGGTATTGGCTTCGGCGCGACCGTAAAAGGCGATGCAGATAAGAAAAGTATCTCTGATACCTTGCTGCAAGTAGAACCGGAAGATTTGGTCAAATTTGGTTTGATCCCTGAATTCATCGGTCGTTTGCCGGTAGTGGCTACCTTAGGCGAATTGGACGAAGAAGCATTGGTGCAAATTTTATCTCAACCTAAGAACGCGATTACCAAGCAATATGGTGCCTTGTTCGAAATGGAAAAGGTTGAGTTAGAGTTCCGCGAAGATGCTTTGACAGCGATTGCCAAAAAGGCGATGGTACGTAAAACCGGTGCACGTGGATTGCGTTCCATTGTTGAAGCGATTTTGCTTAACACCATGTACGACCTACCGTCATATGAGAACGTCAGTAAAGTCGTTGTTGACGAATCTGTGGTGAAGGGTGAATCAGATCCAATCCTGATTTATGCCCGTGGTGATTCACAGGCCGCATCGGGTGAACATTAATTGTTCAGTTAGGTAGTGGATTGAAAAATAAGGAGCCTCAATCGGCTCCTTTTTTTATTTATGGCATTGAAAGCATGGATCACGCCCCAATATACTCAAGGTAATACTATTAACTGGAACGGAATCAAGCTATGACCATAGAATCAGAAGCGCGTATCGAATTGCCCGTGCTGCCATTACGAGATGTGGTGGTTTACCCCCATATGGTAATTCCGTTATTCGTCGGTAGAGAAAAGTCCATTCGCTGTTTAGAAACGGCTATGGAGCAGGATAAACAGATTATTCTGGTGGCTCAGCGTGATGCTGACTTAGACGATCCTACTGCTGACGATATCTTCGATGTCGGTACTGTTGCCTCCATTTTGCAACTGCTGAAGTTGCCAGATGGTACGGTAAAAGTCTTAGTTGAAGGCGGTAAGCGCGCTAAGATCGATAAATACACCAAAGAAGATGAATACTTTGTTGCTACTGCGCAATATCTCGAATCGCAACCAATGGACGATCGAGAAGAAGAAGTGTTGGTGCGCAGTGCCATTGGCCAGTTTGAAGGCTATATCAAACTTAACAAGAAAATTCCGCCCGAAGTACTGACCTCGTTAAGCGGCATCGAAGAAGCGGATCGTTTGGCAGATACCATGGCGGCGCACATGCCGCTCAAACTGCAAGATAAGCAATCTGTGCTTGAAATGGTCAATGTGGCCGAACGCTTAGAATACCTGATGGCAATGATGGAAGCGGAAATCGACTTGCTGCAAGTTGAAAAGCGCATCCGTTCTCGTGTCAAAAAGCAGATGGAAAAAAGCCAGCGTGAGTACTATTTGAATGAGCAAATGAAAGCCATTCAAAAAGAACTCGGCGACTTGGATGAAGGCCATGACGAATTCGAAGTCATGAGCCGTAAGATTGAAGAAGCAGGTATGCCTGCTGATGCTAAAGATAAAGCCTCTGCCGAACTTAACAAACTGCGTATGATGTCGCCTATGTCTGCGGAAGCTACCGTAGTGCGCAGTTATGTAGATTGGATGACCTCGGTACCGTGGAAACAACGTTCTAAAATCAAACGTGATTTGTCAAAAGCTGAAGCGGTGCTAGATACCGACCACTATGGTCTGGAAAAGGTAAAAGAACGTATTCTGGAATACTTGGCTGTGCAAAGCCGAGTTAAACAGCTTAAAGGCCCAATTTTGTGTCTGGTAGGTCCACCGGGGGTTGGTAAAACTTCGTTAGGGCAATCTATTGCCAAAGCGACAGGGCGTAAATATGTGCGTGTTGCGTTAGGTGGCGTACGTGATGAAGCGGAAATTCGTGGTCACCGCCGTACCTATATTGGCTCTATGCCGGGCAAAATCATTCAAAAAATGGCCAAGATCGGGGTTAAAAACCCACTGTTCCTGCTGGATGAAATTGACAAAATGAGTTCGGATATGCGTGGTGACCCAGCATCAGCGCTGCTTGAGGTGCTAGATCCGGAGCAAAACGCAACCTTTAACGACCATTACCTCGAAGTGGATTATGACTTGTCTGATGTAATGTTCGTGGCAACGTCGAATTCAATGAACATCCCAGGGCCATTGCTTGACCGTATGGAAGTGATTCGTCTGTCGGGTTATACCGAAGATGAAAAGCTGAATATTGCTAAAGCGCATCTATTGCCGAAGCAGATTGAACGTAATGGTCTGAAAGCCAGCGAAATTACCGTTGATGACAGTGCCATTATCGGGGTGATTCGTTATTACACCCGTGAAGCGGGTGTGCGTTCACTTGAGCGCGAATTGTCGAAAATCTGCCGTAAAGTGGTGAAACAAATCCTTCTGGATAAAGACTGCAAGCATGTGGTGGTCAACCAAGAAAACTTGAAGTCATTCCTTGGGGTGCAGCGTTTTGACTACGGTAAAGCCGAATCACATAACCAAATTGGTCAAGTCACAGGGTTAGCATGGACGGAAGTCGGCGGTGACCTGCTGACCATTGAAGCCACCTCGGTGCCCGGTAAAGGTAAGTTGACTTACACAGGCTCATTGGGCGACGTCATGCAGGAATCGATTCAAGCAGCGTTGACCGTGGTACGCGCGCGCTCTGAGCAGCTTGGTATCAATGGTGACTTCTACGAGAAACGTGACATCCACGTGCACGTACCTGAAGGCGCAACGCCAAAAGATGGTCCATCAGCTGGTGCTGCCATGTGTACTGCGTTGGTGTCTAGCCTTACAGGTAACCCAGTACGCGCCGATGTGGCCATGACCGGTGAAATTACCCTACGTGGTGAAGTATTGCCGATCGGTGGTTTGAAAGAAAAACTGCTGGCAGCCCATCGCGGTGGCATTAAATTGGTGCTCATTCCAAAAGAAAACGAACGTGACTTGGAGGAAATTCCAGCAAACGTTGTGGCAGATTTGGAAATTAAACCAGTACGTTGGATCGATGAAGTGTTGAAATTGGCGTTAGAAAAGCCAGTTGAAGGCTTCGAAGTTGTTAAAAATTTGGGCTAACGCAAGAAATTGCAGCAATCACAGCAAAAAACTGCAAAAAAGGGCTTAACAAAGGCTGGAGCTGTGATAGCCTAAGTTCCGTGGAGAGCCAGTTGCCTCAATCCCTTGAGCTGACTGGCTTTGAGCTGTATCCAATTACATAATCCTAGTTTCCAACTGGGCTTGAACTTTAAAATCAAGCTTGTTATAAAAAGCCTCCGCAGACCGCTCGAGAGAAGGACTTGGTTGCGGCGCATAAAATTACATTCAAGGGGATGACATGAATAAATCTGAACTAATCGAGAAAATCGCATCTGGTGCTGACATTTCTAAAGCCGCTGCAGGCCGCGCACTGGATTCTTTCATCGCTGCTGTGACTGAAGGTTTGAAGGACGGCGATAAGATTTCTCTTGTTGGTTTTGGTACTTTTGAAGTTCGTGAACGTGCAGAGCGCACTGGTCGCAACCCACAAACTGGTGACGAAATCAAAATTGCAGCAGCTAAAATCCCTGCGTTTAAAGCAGGTAAAGCGCTGAAGGATGCTGTTAACTAATTGACCGCTTGAACCGTAAAGCAACCTGCTTTACCGGGTGAACAGCCCATCAAGTGAACAATTCAGCAGTGTTTTAAAACTGCAGTAAATCAAGCAATAGGCGCATCCTTTAAGCGATGCGTCTTTTTTTTAATTAACATCGCATAGCGAGACCTCTGATGTTAGATAAGATGCGTGACGGAGCGCAGAGTGCAGTCGCCAAAGTGATTTTGGTACTGGTCATTCTGTCTTTTGCATTTGCTGGGGTGAGCAGCTATTTGGGCCGTTCGACTCAGGTGCCAGCAGCTACCGTCAATGGTGAAGAGATTTCTAAAGCTGAATTAGAACAAGCATATCAAAGCGAGAAGAACCGCTTACAACAGCAGTTGGGTGATATGTTTGACACCTTGTCAGCAAATGACGCCTATTTAAACAATGTGAAGCAAGGTGTACTGCAACGTTTAGTCGCACAACGCCTCGTAGACCAAGCCGCAAAAGAGCTTGGTTTGCGCGTTTCTGACGAACAAATCAAAGACGCGATTCGTAATGAAGCGGCTTTCCAAACTGCGGGCAGCTTCGATAACGATCGTTACCTCGCAATTTTGCGTCAGATGGGCTACACCACCAGCAGCTTCCGTGAAGTGATGCGTGCTGACATGACACGTAATCAATTGATTACAGCACTGGTGTCTACCGATTTTGCCTTGAAGGGTGAAAGTGATGCACTGGCCAAGCTGCAAGCACAAACCCGTGATATTCGGTACACCACTGTTGCATCTGCGCCGTTCCTCGCTGATGTAAGTGTTACTGATGACGAAGTCACCAAATACTACGAAGACAACAAGCTGCAATTCCAACATCCAGAAATGGTGAGTTTGGATTATGTAGAGTTAAGTGCAGCAACTTTGGCGCAGTCTTTTGATGTCAGCGATGCTGATGCAAAAGCTTACTATGACGAGCATCTGGCCGACTATCAAACCAATGAAAAGCGCGAAGTTGCGCATATCTTGTTTGATGCGTCAGCGGGTGATGACGCCGCTAAAGCGAAAGCTGAAGCTGTGTTGCAACAGCTGAAAGGCGGTGCTGACTTTGCAGCGTTAGCGAAGACTGAATCACAAGATACCTTGAGTGGCCAAAAGGGCGGTGAATTGGGCTGGTACGAAGCCGGTGTGATGGATCCTGCCTTTGACACTGCTATGTTCGCGTTGAACAAAGGCGAAATCTCCGATGTGGTGAAAACGCCATATGGTTATCACATCATTAAATTGCTGGATGTTCAACCGAGTGCCGCAGCACCGTTTGACACTGTAAAAGCCCAGATTTTGCAAAAGCTGAAGATGGACCAAGCGGTCAACGAGTTTTACAGCTTACAGCAAAAGTTGGCCGATACCAGTTATGAAGTGCCAGACACGTTAGACGAAGCGGCCAAAGCTGTTGGCGCAACGGTGAAGTCTACTGAGCTGTTTAGCCAAGTAAATGCGCCAGCGCCATTTAACGCGCCAGAGGTGTTAAAAGCGGCATTTTCTACAGACGTATTGTCAGGCATGAACAGTAACGTACTGGAAATTGCTGACAACGATGTTATGGTCATTCGTGTTAAACAACATCAAGATGCGGGTCTGAAAGCGTTTGATGAAGTGAAACAAGATATCGTGACATTATTGAAGCAACAGAAAGCCAAAGCGCTTGCTCAAGCGAAAGCCGACGAGACGCTTGAGGCCGTTAAAGCAGCAAACTCTAGCGTTGAGTTGCAAAGCCAGACTAACCTCGCTCGCAATGCTGCAAATGTTGATGCTGCCGTTGTAGCGCAAGCGTTTAAGATGGCGCCAGTGGCGGAAGGTGTGAGCGCACAAGTTGTAGAGACTTCTACTGGCTATGCAGTGGTTGTGCTTGATAAAGTCAGCACACCAGCGGTTGCACCAACTGAATTGAGTACGGCTATTCAGCAAAACTTAATTAGTCAAAATAGCGAATTAGCTTATCGCGCCTTGATTGAATTGCTGAAGTCTAAAGCTGAAGTGACTTATCCAGTTGAAGGCTAATAAGATCTTCTAAAGTAAAAGCCGGCGAACTCGCCGGTTTTTTTATGCGCGTAAGTTATCTAGGTAACTGCCAATCGATCATCGCTTTGCCATGATGCTGTAGGTACTGATTGGCGAGGTTGAAATGGTTACACCCAAAGAAGCCTTTATTGGCGGAAAACGGTGACGGATGGGCGGCACGCAGCACTAAGTGCTTGTGACGATTAACCTTGGCGCCTTTCTCGGCGGCATGGCGCCCCCACAGCATGAATACTATGCCTTGATGATGCAGATTAATCACTTCAATTACTTTATCGGTAAAACGTTGCCAACCTAGCTCCGTGTGTGATTGCGCTTTGCCCGCTTCAACGGTCAACACAGTGTTAAGTAACAGCACACCTTGTTTCGCCCAGTCACTTAAATCGCCATGGTTTGGCAGTTGAAAGTCAGGAATCGTGTGCTGGAGCTCCAAAAAGATATTTTGCAGCGAAGGTGGCGGTGAAACACCCGCAGGGACTGAGAAGCTGAGTCCGTGCGCCTGATTTGCCCCGTGATAGGGATCTTGGCCAATAATCACTACTTTTAACTGGGCAAACGGTGTGAGTTTAAAGGCGTTAAAGGTATCGGCTTGCGCTGGGTAGATGCGCTTACCTTCTAATCTTAGCTGGTTAATCGTATGAAGAATTTGCAGGAAGTAGGGCTGATTACGCTCATCATGGAGCAAACTGTGCCAAGTGAGTTCTGTAGACATGAAAAAGTAGTGCACTATTAACCTAGAACACTACTTTAATGCTGATTAGTCGTCGATGCCAATCATTACGTTACTTGCTTTGATCAAAGCGTATGCATCTGCACCCACTTTCAGACCAAGCTTTTCAGTAGATCCTTTGGTTACGACAGCAGTAAGCTCAACACCTGGTGCGAGTTCAATCACTACTTCGTTGTTCACAGCACCAACTTCGATAGACTTGATAGTACCGCTTAAACAATTTCTTGCGCTGACTCTCATTTGAACTCCTCTTAGGATGATTAGAACATCAACATTGAATATAGATGCTGATGTCAAATGGTTTAAAAAAACGCCGCTTAAAAACGGCGTTTTTTACTAGGAGATGGATTACAACTCGATAACGTCAAATTCGACCACAGGATTTACATCTTGCTCATAGTCGATACCCTCAATACCAAAGCCAAATAGCTTAATAAACTCAGCTTTGTATTCACGATAATCGGTCAATTCGCTCAGGTTTTCGGTCGTGATTTGTGGCCACAACTGCTGGCAATGTTGCTGAATGTCTTCACGCAGCTCCCAATCATCCAAACGCAGACGGTTGTCAGCGTCAGTTTCTGCTGCGCTACCATCGGCTTTATACAAGCGTTGGCTAAACATGCGGTAGATTTGCTCCATACAACCTTCGTGCAGGCCTTCTTCGCGCATTTTCTTGAATACCATCGCAATGTACAGCGGCATCACAGGAATTGCTGAACTCGCTTGGGTTACCACGCTTTTCAGCACTGCAACATTGGCGCTACCACCGGTTGCTGCAAGCTGGTTGTTGAGGGCATGTGCTGCGCGGTCTAGGTCCATTTTGGCTTTACCCAAGGCACCATGCCAGTAGATTGGCCAGGTCAATTCAGTCCCTATGTAACTGTAGGCAACAGTTTTGCAGCCTTTAGCCAATACGCCAGCATCAGCCAATGCGTTGATCCACAGTTCCCAATCTTGACCACCCATAACGGTGACTGTATCGGCAATTTCTTGCTCGGTAGCCGGTTCAACAGAGGCTTCAATAATGGTGTCTTTATTGGTATCAACCGCAGTTGAAGTATAGGTTTCACCAATTGGCTTAAGTGATGAGCGAATTACTTCGCCAGTGTCTGGCAGTTTGCGTACAGGTGATGCTAATGAGTAAACCACCATGTCGATTTCGCCAAGGTCTTGCTTGATCAGCTCGATCACTTTGGCTTTGGCTTCGTGGCTAAAGGCATCGCAGTTAATGCTTTTTGAATACAGGCTTGCTTGTTTGGCAAATTTGTCGAACGCAGCAGAGTTGTACCAACCGGCAGTACCTGGCTTGGCTTCGGTGCCTGGCTTCTCAAAAAACACACCAATCGTGGCGGCATCTGAACCAAAGGCGGCGGCAATTCTTGAGGACAACCCATAACCACTTGAAGCACCTACAACTAATACTTTTTTAGGGCCGTTAGCGATTTTCCCTTGAGATTTAGTGTAATTAATCTGCTCTAACACGTTAGCTTCGCAGCCAACAGGATGTGTGGTTGTACAGATAAAACCACGAATTTTGGGTTTAATAATCATCGTCTACTTTATGTTCCAGAAAAATTGTCACTAGGATAAGTAATTCCGTTGTAATTGGTACTACTATCCAAGTGGTTGGAGCAGTTTACTTACGCCTTTTGGCGGGTTAACTGCAGTTGTTCTTGCAGTAAGCGTTGTGTGTATTCGTGTTGTGGATTGAGAAAAAGTTCCTCGGTTGGCGCAAACTCCACCATCTCACCTTTATTCAATACCATCACTTTGTCACTGATATAACGTACTACGTTGAGGTTATGGCTGACGAAAATATAGGACAAGCCCAACTCTTTCTGCAAACTTAATAACAGATTGAGGATCTGCGCTCTAACCGAGAGGTCAAGTGCCGATAACGCTTCGTCAGCAATAATAATCTTTGGGTTAAGCATCAGTGCGCGTGCGACTGCGACCCGTTGTTTTTGTCCCTCAGAAATCATGTGCGGATAAAATTCGCCATGTTCTGCTAACAAGCCCACTTTACGCAGGGTCTCAACGACTTGCTCTTCGCGCTCCTTGGCGCTTAAGTCCGTGTTGAAGCGTAAGGGCTCTTGCAATAAATCACCGATGGTCAATCTAGGATTCAGCGAGGTAGTTGGATCTTGGAAAATCATGCGGATTAAGCGACAGCGTTGCTTAAGGTTCTTGCTGTCCCATGATTGTCCTTGGTAATAGATCTCGCCGCCTGAGCGCATTTCTGCACCTACTAAAATGCGGGCGAGGGTACTTTTACCTGAACCTGCTTCACCGACCACGGCCAAGGTTTCCCCTGGCATCAGATCGAATGACACCGGGTGTAATGCTTCATTGTATTGCGCTTTAAACCCTTTATATCCGGCAAAATAGCGCTTTTTCAGGTCGATAACTCTAAGTAAGGGGATCGTCATCATCAACCTCGTCTTGATAAGGAAAGTGGCAGGCGTAATAACGGTCTTTGTAATGCGTTAACGTTGGTTGTTTAACGCACTGCCTTCTTGCTTCAGGGCAACGTGGTCCTAGCCGACAACCGATGGGCAGGTGTCGCAACGCGGGAACTGAGCCTGGCAAGGTAGGCATCAACTGTTTGTGTAACACGTCGGTGCTGTAATCCGGCATGTTGTCCAGCAAGGCTTTGGTGTACGGGTGATTTGGCTGACTCATCAACTCGGCGGTTGGGCCTGATTCCATCACTTGACCACAATAGAGCACTGTCATGCGATTACACCAGTTGGATAAGGTGTCCAATTCATGACTGATCAGCAATACCGTGACGTTTTGCAACTGGTTCAATTGGGTCAGCAAACGATAGATTTGCGCTTGGGTACTCGGCTCCATTGAGGCGGTCGGTTCGTCCGCAATCAATAGCCTAGGTTGGCGGGCCAATGCCATGGCAATCATCACCTTTTGGCATTCGCCTTCTGACAACTCCCACGAGTAGCTATAGAACACTTTGCGTGGGTTTTTGATGCCCACTTTATGGAGCCATTTTTGTGCCAGTAATTTCTTTTCGCGGCTGTGTTTCCAGAATGACCATTTGCTAGTGCGGGGAACCGCTTCCAACAGTTGATGGCCTACGGTGTAGGAAGGATTGAAGCTGCCGGATGGGTCTTGGAAAATCATTGAAATTTCAGTGCCCATGAGACTGCGCCGCTCTTCCCGCGACATATCCATCAGGTTTTTACCGTCCCACATCAGTCGGTCAGCGGTAATTTTCCAACTGGGATCGTGAATGCCGAGGATGGCGCGCGCCATCAAACTGCGGCCAGAGCCGGATTCGCCAATAAGCCCATGCATTTCACCAGCGTTAATGGTCAAGCTCACGCGTTCAAGCGCTTTTGCAGGCCCCTGCGGCGTGTCTAATTCGATCGTGAGATTACGAACATCGAGTAATGGCATAGTTAGTTTCTCGTCGGTGCTAACGCTGCGCGCAGTCCATCACCCACTAGGTTGACAGCTAACACACTGAGCAGGATTGTCACACCGGGAATTGTCACCGTCCAAGGCGATGTTAAAAAGTTATCCAAACCTTGCATGACCATTGCTCCCCATTCTGGCATCGGCGCTTGCGCACCTAAATTGAGGAAGCCGAGGGCTGCGATATCAAGGATTGCCGCCGACATGGCCAGCGTGGTTTGAATAATCACCGTTTCCCACACGTTTGGCATGATGACATACCAGAAAATCTGTAATGGATTGGCACCGTCTAAACTGGCTGCTTTTACGTACTCTTTTTGTAATTCATCATGCACGGTTTGGTGGATTGAACGGACAAATTGCGGCGTGAGCGAGATACCGACCGCCCAAAACACGTTTTCCAGCCCCGGGCCAGTCACTGCAACCACTAATATAGCCATTAACAGCGACGGGATAGATAACAAAGCATCCAATAAATGCCCTAAAATGCTTGATTTGAGGCCGCGCATCATCCCGGAAATCGAGCCGATAATGACTCCGACCGTTAGCGCCGTGATGACCACAAAAAAAGCCACACCGAAAGTGTATTGTGTTCCATGCAGTAAGCGACTAAAGATATCTCGGCCTAAGTCATCCGTTCCTAAAAAGTGGCTTACATCGCCTTGATTACTCCAAGATGGCGGCATCAACAGTGCCGATTGGTCTTGATATTCAGCCGTGTACGGCGCAATAACATCACCAAAAATGGCCAATACAATCAATAATGCCACGGCCCAAAGCCCAGCCAATGCTTGTGGCCTCGCGGCAAACAAGCGCCAAACCCGTTTGCTATGAGATGGGATCTCATCATCAAGGTAGAGTTTAGTTCGTCCCATACATATCCTTTCTACTCAATGGATTAGCGGCGGTATGGAGCACTTCAATAAAAATGCTAAAGAAGATGATGACTAAGGCTACAGCGAAGATTCCCGCTTGAATGACGGTGTAATCGCGTTGGTAGATCCCTGATACTAACCACGCGCCTACCCCTGGCCACGAAAAAATTACTTCAACCACAATGGCGTAACTGGCAAAGGGGCCGAGCATTAAGCCTAAGTGTTTCAGTAGCGGCACTAAGGCATTGGGTAGCGCATGTTTGATAACGATGCTGGCATTGGATAAACCACGTGCTTCTGCGGCGCGAATATAGGTCTGGCTCATTACGCTGATCATTGCAGAACGGGTAATTCGTACGACCACGGTAAAGGGAAGAACAGCAAGTGTGCAGGCAGGTAACACAATATGCATCAGGGTATCGACAAACGCTGACCAGCGATAAGGGCCATCATAAAGTAGTGTGTCGAACAGCATAAAACCGGTCACTTTAGGAATTTGGTACAGCAGATTGATTTGCCCAGAAATCGGCAGCCAGCCTAATTCAACCCCAAACCACAGCGACAGTAACAAACCTAACCAAAATACCGGAATGGAATAGCCGGTAAGTGTGGCGCCCATGATCATTTTTTGCAGAAATTTCTTACGGCTAAGCGCTGAAATTACCCCTAATGGCACGCCCGCCACCAATGCCAGCAGTCCTGACACAAAGGCTAATTCAAATGAGGCGGGCAGTACGCCAAGTAATTCACCGCTCACTGCGCGTTGAGAGGTCGTTGAAATACCAAAATTGCCACTAAGTCGCTCACCGGTATAGGCCAAAAATTGCTGCACAATATTGTGGCGCAGGGCAAAGTCACGCTCTACTTGCTGCAGTTGTGCATTGGATGGCTGCGCAATACCACTCAGGGTGTAGTGCAAATCTGCAGGAAACAGGTGGGTGGCGGCAAAGAGAATGGCAATCAGCACCAATGAGGTCGCCACGAATAGATTTAAGCGCCTGAGTAGGTAACGGCCCATTAGTGCTGGCCTCCGGTGCTGTTGATTTGTTGAGCGTCTCCGAATGAGATACCGCCAAACGGCATCAAGGTCACCACAGGTGCGTCTTTTCGTTTCAACACCATACGTTGTGCGTATGCCAGCGGAATCAAAGGGACCTGCTGGCTAATCATCTTTTCAGCTTCAACATAGAGTGCCTTGCGCGCTGTGGTATCTGTCAGCTGTTTAGCATGTGTAATCAAATCATCAAAACTGCGATCACACCATTGCGCCCAATTATTATGAGAAGCAATCGAACCGCAGCTTAGCAGAGGGGTAAAGAAGTTATCTGGGTCGCTGTTATCGGCGCTCCAACCGATAATCACTGAATCATAGTCGCTACTGCCTAAGCGTTGGGTAAAGACACTCCAGTCGTAGCTGATAATATTCACCTTTACCCCAATGGCGCTTAGATCTGCTTGCAGCAGTTCGGCGGTTTTTTGCGGATTAGGGTTATAGCTCCGCGCGACAGGCATCGCCCAAATATCAAGCTTTAGCTGCTTAACACCAGCACTGGCAAGAAGTTGTTTCGCTTTTTCAGGATCGTAACTGATTTCATCAATATCGTTAGGGTATGCCCAAGAAGCCGGAGGCAAAATACCTGAGGCCATGACGGCCGTGTCGTGATAAACAGCGTTAAGCAGACTGCGTTTGTCGATGGCGTGTGCTAGAGCTTGACGGACGCGAATATCATCAAAAGGTGGTTTTTTAGTATTTAATGCCCAATAAGCGACGTTCATTCCAGGACGACTATCTACTTCAAGCGCGTCATGGGTGCGCGCCACTGGCAACTCACCGGCCTTGGGCAGCGCCGAAATACTGCAATCTCCTACGATCAACTTGGATAAACGCACGGTACTACGCGGGGTTATATCAAACACAAGCTGCTCGATCTTTGGTTTTTGCCCCCAGTAGTGAGGATTACGCAGATAGCGGATATATTCATTTTTGACGTATTCCACAAGGCGATAAGGTCCAGTGCCAACAGCCTGAATATCAAGTAGTTTAGGCTTACCTTGCTGCTGCAACTGTTCCGCATATTGCTGCGACAGAATCACCGCAAAATCGGTAGCAAGATTGGAAAGAAACGAGGCATCAGGGTAATTCAATTCAAACCTGACGCTGTAGTCATCTACTTTGGTAATCGCTTTGATCAGCTTAGAAAAGCCAATACTTTCAAAGTAAGGAAAACCGCGTAACGCGGTCTTGTGAAATGGATTTTCATTATTCACAATGCGGTCAAAAGAAAACACCACATCATCGGCATTCATGTTTCGAGTTGGCTTAAAAAACGGTGTGGTATGAAACGCCACATCCTGTCTAAGTGAAAACTCATAACGCAAACCATCTTCGCTGACCTGCCAGTTAGTTGCTAATGCTGGCAAAAACGTATTGCTAATCGGGTCATCGTCAACAAGGCGGTTATAAATCTGATGTGAGGTAGCATCGATTGTGGTCCCGGACGTCACCACTTGCGGATTAAAGCTCTCAGGATTGCCTTCTGAACAATAGACAAGCCCATCTGGTACTTGTTTTTGGTCGCAACCGCTTAGACAGAGCAAAATAAAAACCAAGGCAAAAGCGCGGCGAACAGCGATCGTCGTGTGAGAGGTTATGTTATTTTGCAGCTCAAACACGCCTGCGTCGGACAATATTCCGAAAGGTGAGTGCAACTTGGACAATCCCATGTAACTTGTTAAAAGTGCAAAAGCGTATCGGCCATTCTAACAGTCTAGATAAGGCCTCGGCAATTCCCTCAATTTTTGTCCAGCAAATTGTATTTCTTTAAGATTCCGCGCAATTGGTGATAACTCAACCCAAGCAGCTCAGCAGTTTTCTTCTGATTAAACTGACTTTCCGCCAACGCGGTTTGAATTAGATGCACTTCATATGATTCAGTTTCCTGTTTGAAGTCCAACGGAAACTGCGGTACTTGCTGATGCGCACCCGATGAAACGCTGCCGAGTTCCACACTGTTTTCAACGGTTGCGGGGACGCCAGCATGGGGTTCGGTGGCCACTTGCCGTTCTTTTGTTTTCACTCGTGAACGCGGCCGAAATGGCGAATCGAAGGGATCAAGAATGATATTTTCGATTTGTTCGGGTTCGTCGCCATGGCGATAGACACTGCGTTCTACCGCATTTTTAAGTTCGCGAATGTTGCCGGGCCAACGGTGTTCTAGCAGAATTTCTTGCGCGGTACGGCTAAAGCCAGTAAATAGCTCCATCTTCAGTTGGCGCGCCATACTCACGGCAAAATACTCTGCGAGCGGTAAAATATCTTCACGACGGTATCTTAAGGGGGGCAGGGTAATCACATCAAACGCGAGACGGTCGAGCAAATCTGCCCGAAACTCACCCGCATCAGCCAGTGACGGTAGATCTTCGTTGGCCGCACAAATCAAGCGCACGTCTGCATGCAAGGTTTTACTGCCACCAACCCGTTCATATTCACCATACTCGATGACCCGCAGTAATTTTTCTTGAATCAGTCCTGAGGTGTTGGCTAATTCATCAAGAAATAACGTGCCACCATCGGCGCGCTCAAATCGGCCTTCGTGACGATTGCGTGCGCCGGTAAACGCACCTGACTCATGGCCAAACAGCTCGCTTTCTAACAAGCTTTCGCTCAGTGAGGCACAGTTCAGTTTGATAAAACTTTGATCCCAACGCTGGGATAGAAAATGCAAACGTTCAGCGATAAGCTCTTTACCTGTGCCACGTTCACCAATAATCAGTACCGGTTTAGACAGCGGTGCGACTTGAGAAACGTGCTCGAGCACCTCTAAAAACGCGTTAGATTGCCCAATGAGGTTTTCCTGTTGGTTAGTCTTAGTCACGATTTCTGTTGGTCTTTATCGCTAATAAGTGGTGAAATCCATAATATGTGGCTGTAAACAATAAATAAAGAAAAAGTTATTTTTTGTGTAACTTATTGAATGTGATAACAAATAAAAAGTTGGCACAGTATCTGTATTATCGTTGATGCGTTCTACAGAAATTTTGAGGACAGGATTATGGGAATTTTTACACGTTTTGCCGACATCATTAACTCCAACATCAGTGCTTTGCTCGACAAGGCAGAAGATCCAGAAAAAATGGTGCGCCTGATTATTCAGGAAATGGAAGACACCTTGGTGGAAGTTCGTTCAACCTCTGCCAAAGTGTTAGCAGAAAAGAAAGATCTGCTCCGTCGGATTGGTAAGCTGGAAGAGCAAGTGGCTGACTGGCAGGCCAAAGCGGAATTAGCTTTGACCAAAGACCGCGAAGATCTTGCCAAAGCGGCGTTGATTGAAAAGCAGAAAATTTCTGCAACTGTCGACACGCTGACAAAAGAGCTGGATGTGGTTGATGAACATATTGCTCGCCTAAAAGATGAAGTGGTGCAACTGCAAGAAAAATTGGCAGATGCCCGCGCTCGTCAAAAGAGCATCATCATGCGCAAGCAGACAGCGACTTCTCGGTTAGAAGTGAAGAAGCAGTTGGACTCAAGCAAAATTGACACTGCGATGATGAAGTTTGAGCAATATGAGCGTCGCATCGAAAACATAGAAGCTGAAGTCGAAGCCTATGAGTTAGGCAGCAAGAAAAACAAATTGGATGATGAGTTTGCTGCGTTAAAAGCGGACGACGCTGTAAGTGACGAACTGGCGGCCTTGAAAGCAAAAATCAAAGGCACAGACAGCGCTGCTAACTAATTGACGTCGGGGAGGGAAGTATGGACTTTGAAATCTTAATGGTGCCGATCATTCTATTTATGGTGATTGTCGCGCCGATCTGGTTAGTCTTGCACTATCGCAGTAAGCGTCAGGTAAGTCAGGGGTTAACCGAAGAAGAGTTCAGTCTGCTCAATGAGCTAGTCGATAAAGCAGATAAAATGACTCAGCGAATTAGCACCCTCGAGTCAATCTTAGATGCTGAGTCGCCAGAGTGGAGACAACGCCATGAACGATAAACGTACACTGTATCGCAATCGCCGTGCTGGCAAGGTCGCTGGGGTATGTGCTGGGATTGCAGAATACTTTAATCTTGAAACCTGGTTAGTACGGGTTGCCGTTGTATCGATATTCTTGCTGGGCGGTTCTGGTGTGGTGTTCGTGGCGTATATCGCGTTGTGGATGATTCTGGACGAGAAGCCGCTCAATGCGACAAACGACACATCGGACTTAGCAGTCAAGAAAAAAGTATGGCAAGCGGGGGAACCTGCAAAACAAGCGCTACAGGATGTGAGTGCAAAGTTTCATACGCTAGAAAGCAGACTTAGAGCCATTGAAACCTATGTCACCTCAGATCAATATGAGCTAAAACGGCAAATCAATAATCTCTAATCCCAAGGGCAGCTCTGCTGCCCCTTTTTTCTGGAGAGTTATGGCAGACTTTAAGCAACGTTGGCATCAACTCGAACAAAAGGCCAAGGATATTGGCTACAGGACAACCGATCGCCACCTTCGCTTGGCGGTCACGGGGTTATCCGGCGCTGGTAAAACCGCATTTATCACCTCTTTGGTAGAAAAGTTATTAACCGCAGCAACCCAACCCCCCTATGGTGGTTTGCCACTATTTTCGGTGTGCATGGAACAGCGCTTTTATGGCGCGCAGCGAGCAAGACAGCCCGATCTGAATATTGCCAGTTTTGGCTACGATGCCGCGATGCAAGCTTTACGTGCGGAACTGCCCACTTGGCCAAAATCGACCACCAATATTAGTGAACTCAGACTGGCGATTGAGTACCAGCCGAAAGCCGGATTGCTGGCAACGCTCACCGATAAAGCTACCTTGCACCTTGATATTGTGGACTACCCCGGTGAATGGCTGCTGGATTTGCCGATGTTGCGCCAAAGCTTTTATGAGTGGAGTGAGCAACTACTTGCGCCTGACAGCCCTTTAAGCCACACCTCAGCTTACGCAAGTTTTATTGCCAACTTGAAAACATTAGATGCCAAGGTTGAGCCAGCCGACGAAACGCTCGCTGCGGTCGCGGATAGTTATCGATTGGTTTTAGAAGAGTTAGTCCATCAACAGGGTTTTTATCTGGCGCAACCTGGCAGAATGCTGTTGCCTGGAGATCTGCAAGGGACACCTTTGTTGGCGTTTTTCCCGTTGCCACGAGGATTTTGGCTGGATCATCAAGGACAAACCGTGGCATCGCCCTTGGTGAGCAGTTTAGAGAAGCGTTATCGAGCATATGTTAAGCAAGTGGTAAAGCCATTCTATCAACGTTATTTTGAAGACTTTGATCGGCAATTGGTGCTGGTGGATGTGTTAGGCGCGTTAAACCGTGGGCGCGCCCAGTTTGAAGATATGGCCAATGCGCTTAACGCTTTGAATCAGAGTTTCCGTTTTGGCAAAGGGGGCTTTTGGCAGCGGTTGTTTTCTCCCAAAATTGATCGTTTGGTATTTGCTGTCAGTAAAGTCGATCAAATTACCCGTGAACAGCAAGGCAATGCGTTATCGCTACTCAAGCACCTCTTACAACCGGGGTGGCAACACGCTGATGAAAGTGGTTGCCAAGTAGAAGCCATGGCCGTGAGTGCGATTAAAACGACGCGATACGGCGTGGTAAAAGATCGCGTTTTGGGTGAAGTCTCTGTGGTCAGCGGTACCGAACTTTCTGACGATAGGCCAACGCTGACCTTATTTCCCGGTGAGGTGCCCACTCAGTTGCCGGATGATCAATTTTGGCAGCAGCAAGGGTTTCAGTTCGTTAACTTCGCACCACCGCTCATGCCTGTGGATCAGCCGTTTGATCATATTCGATTAGATCACCTATTGGAATTCTTACTAGGAGATAAGCTGTCGTGAGTCAGAGCAGATCTCAACAATCCCCTAACGCAACCGACGCGCCAAAACTGCAACAGCGTAAAGTTTTTGAACAGGCAGATATTATTGAATGGCAGGAGTTAGCACAGCCAAACTCTGCGTTTACTGAACAAGTGGAACAGTTGCCGCAACAAGCATTAAAGCCAAGGCGCTTGTCTGGGTTAACTCGGCTTGCGTTAATTGCGTTGGCCGTTGGTATTGTGACTCAGCTGTTACTGACTTTAGTCAATGCCTGGCAACAAAGCCCTTGGTTATTTGGGCTTTATAGTGTTATTACCACGATCTTAGTCTGCTGGATGCTGGCGTTAGTTGCGAAAGAATGGCGTTATCTGCGGCAGCTGAAGCGAAATGATGACGGGCAACTGGTTGCTGAGCGGTTACGAGACAGTGTGCAGATGGGCGAGTCTGCTAAGTTTATTGAGCGCATTTTAGTCAGACTTCCACATCATGCGTCGACAAGCATTCATGCGCTTAAACAAAGTCTGAACCCTGACCAAAACGATGCGGAACAGCTGCGTTTGTTCGAAACTATCGTCCTTAGCGAACGAGATGCTGCTGCGCGGGCAATCGTGCGTAAGTATGCGTTGCAATCATCGCTGATTTTGGCGGTAAGTCCGTTTGCATTGCTGGATATGGCGCTGGTGCTATGGCGCAACCAAGCGATGATCAATGAAATTGCGGCCTGTTATGGTATTGAACTTGGCTATTGGAGCCGAATTCGGTTAATCCGCGGTATCTTCTGGAACATTGTGTACGCCGGAACGACCGAGTTAATGACGGATTTTGGCAGTCAAATGTTATCAATGGAGATGACTGGCAAACTGTCGACACGTTTGGCTCAAGGCTTAGGTGGTGGACTACTGACAGCAAGGCTGGGGTTACAAGCGATGCGCTTGTGTCGGCCGATGAAATTCACGCTTAAAAATGCGCCCAGTTTGACCAAGTTACATATGGAACTGTTGTCTGAGCTCAGAAGCCGCATGGGCAGTGCAAAAACACCAGAGCAAGAGAAAACAACAATTCACGATTAAGCGTTTGGTAATTTATTAAGTGCTTGTCTACACTTTTTGAGCGGGTCAGGGATAACGGAGTGCCGACCCGCACATAGACATGGAATTTAATGGAGAAACCACGATGAAAATTGCCAAATTAGGATTGTTTGCTGCTGCGTTAGTGTTTACCCCTGTTTCGTACTCTTTATTGGCGAATGAAGCGCCAACTCCAGCAGCGGAAGTTGCACCCGCCGCGTCAGCCCCCCAAGAACTGCAGACCATAAGCATTAACACAGCGTCGGTCGCTGAGTTACAGCTGATTAAGGGAGTGGGTAAAGCCAAAGCGGAAGCGATAATTGAATATCGAGAGACTCACGGTAAGTTTGAATCGATTGAGCAGTTGGCTAATGTGAAAGGCATAGGCAAAAAGCTCATTGAGAAAAACGCGGCAATTTTATCGCTTTAGAGCTGTTGCCGTTTAGGATAAAAGTCCGCCTCGGCGGACTTTTTGTTTATGTTGTGCACAGTTGACGATGGAATAACACTTTAACCTTGATCCGCCAAGCGGCTTAATAGATAATCCACGCCGTTGTTAGAGGTTGGCGCCTTTAGCAAATTCAATGGTGACCCCAGGGTCCCCCCGCAATGATAGCTTGTGAACCCGGCCAGGCCCGGAAGGGAGCAACCGTAGCAAGTGACTCATGTGCCGGGGTGTGGCTCTGGGGGAACCTCCAATCTCGAGAAGTTCCCATCAGTTTAATCATCTTGGTTTGCAGTTAAGCGACTTTTTAAGAATGCTCGTGCTTTTTCGAGTGCTTCGTAAATTTCATTGCGCACGGCTTGTTGTTCATTCAGATCAAAATAAAAATAGGTATCAACTAAGTGGTGTACGTAACGTACCGGTAGTTGGTTTAGCGTGACACATGCTAAGTCTGCCACATAATCTTCCGGAAGTTCGTCAAGCAATCCCTCTTCAGACATGATTTCTACTAACATCACTTCGTAGTAATTACGGATATCCAGCTGCATTCCCTATTCTCCTGTTAACAGAACAACTCTGTTGCCGCGATATACAATTGGCTGTGTCTATTTACCAAGTGTAGCGTGTCGCGGCAATATCCGCCGCCAGCAACGCAAACAATTGGAATCTCTGCACGTTTTGCTATACCAAGCACTAATTGTTCGCGTTGTAATAGTCCGTGATCAGAAAGATTAATTAGCCCTAATTCGTCGCCTTGATGCACATCAACGCCAGCATCAAACATGAGTAAATCTGGCTGATAAGTATTCAGTAATAACGGCAATATGTCTGCGATAAGCTTAAGATATTCTGCATCAGCTGTACCTTTTGCAAAGGTTAAATCGTGATGAGAATGGGCTTTTCTCGCAGGGAAATTTTTGTCGCAATGCAACGAGCAACTGATGATGTCCTCTCGCTCAGCGGTGAGGGTTGCCGTACCATCGCCTTGGTGAACATCGCAATCAAAAATGAGGATCTTACGGGCGCTATTGTTGAGGATGAGTTGCCGAGCTGCAATCACTAAATCGTTGAAGATACAGAAACCACTGCCAAAGTCGGCGTGTGCATGATGGTAACCGCCACTGATTTGAATGGCGATGCCATGCTGTAACGCTAATTCTGCGCCAAGGAGTGTGCCCGCAACAGAGTGTAATGTCCTTTCAACCAAGGCGTTAGACCATGGAAAGCCAATGCGTTTTAGGCGTTTTTCATCCAGCGTGCCGTTAATAAAACCATCAACATATGCCGCGTTATGGACTTGCTTGATGAGGTCAATATCGATGGCGTTCGGTATGTGCAAAGCACAATGCTTACCAAATTGACTCTGTTGCAGCCAATCAAACAGCATGCGGTATTTTTGTATCGGAAAGCGATGCTGAGGCGGTAACGCCAGCTGTGAATAGCTGGCGTGATAGATAACCGGAATTGTCACAACTTATAGTTGTTTAATCGCCCAACTCATAAACTCTTTGCGGGTTTTTTCATCCGCTTGTTGCCACCAATATTGCAGCATTTGTTCGGCTTGAGTGGGTTGTGTTGTTGCTGAAGGCTGTGCAGTAGTAGCAACAGGTGCTGCTGTCATGGCTTCAACAGCGGTAGGTTGAGCGGCGAGCGGTTGTGGAATAGGTTTCCCCGCAGTAACTGCTGCCGCAACTGTGTCCACATCTGGACCTTTTGAGCCGCCGTTAAACAGTTTGCCAATAAATGAACTTTCTTGGATATCGGTTTGTTGGACCGAGTAATCCACTGCCGCGCCGTTTTGTTGGCTAATCACAATTTTAGGTGACTTAGCGAATGCCGGTGAGTCGATGATTTTTTGTGCAGGCGCTAATTCATAATTAGCCGATTCATCAACATTAATGGTAATGATAAATGGTGATGATTTGACAAAGTTAGGGCTTTCAGAAAGTGGGTCGTCATAGACATCGTTATAGCGGATAGCCAGCTTGTGTGTGCCACCGCTTAAGGTGATTTCCGCTTTGTGAGTGAAGTGGTTAGTTTCAATCTGAGTGCCGTCCAACGCGAGGTATTCAAATGACATAGGAATTTTAAAATTCGCGGCGAATGCTGAGGATGAACAAATCAGCGCAAACAGGGCTGAAACGGTCATTAAAGGTTTCATCGTTGCTCCTTAACAATTAGGAATGTTTATTTGGACGCTCGAATAATTGAATACGATCTTCAATATAATTAATTGCTTGTCTGCATTTCCCCAAACGCTTATGCATGGCAAGCAGGTCATTCTGAATAGCAATTTTTTCAGTAATGTGACAGATGTCAAGCTGAGCTTGCAATTGCTCAATCTTAAATTGGATTTTCTTCTCCCAGTTAAGATGCTTGTTTAGCTCCTCGTAGAGCTGGTGGCTATTGCGCATCACCCCTGCGGCAATCCACTCAAAACCTGACTCCTGATGGCGCTGCTGTAGTTTACGCTCATATACCACTTTCTTACTGTTTTTATTTTGCTGTTGCGCTTTTAAATCGATTGCGGTGGTGGCAATTGCCCGTTTCAATGCGACAAAGCGGTCGGCGATGCGTTCACAACTAGCTTGTAACACTAACGGTGATATGCCAGCCGCTAACTGCCTTTCAAGCTGTTGGATACTGGACTCTAACTGGATTATACAAGGATGCAATTTGCCGCCACTTTGATGAAACAGTGTTTGCTCAAAACGTTCCAAATGTTCTAACAGCCGCAAATCTTTCGCAGACTGAGCGTTATCGTGTTGCAGAACCTCTTGTTCTAACTGCTTCAACTGCTGCCTAAGTTTTTGAAGGAGTTGCGCTGTATTCATACCCAAGCGTTCCAACTAAGGTGAATGGCAATTGCGATAACGATAGTGATAAACAGCGGCCTGATAAAGGGTAGGCCAAAGCGAATCGCGGAGTGGGCGCCAATGTAAGAGCCCAACATCATTGATGCGCCAAGCAACAAGCCTACGCTAATATCAACTTTGCCGTGATAAAAGAAAATGGCCAGTGCCACTAAATTACTGACAAAGGTCATTGCCCGCGATAACGCACAGCTTTGTAAAAAAGACAGTTTATAAAAGACGCGGCTGGTGACAATCCACATTGAGCCTATCCCTGGGCCTGCAAAACCATCGTAGCCACCGAGTAACAGTCCTTGCGCAATCTGCCGTTTTTTGCGGGGTTGATATTTGGGGGGATGAAATTCGCCGTGGAGTACTTTTTTGAATATTAAACTGTAAATCGCCACTAAAATCACAATGATGGGCAGGATTTTTTCGAGCAAATCACCATCCACCAGATACACCAGCATACTGCCAAAAATCGCGCCCACTGCAGTGGCAATAAAGCAGGTTTTCCATAACCGTGGATCAAGCAGATGCTTTTTGTAGTAGGTATACGCTGCGGTCGAGGAACTCATGGAAGAGGCGAGCTTGTTGGTGCCCAATGATAGATGTGCTGGCATGCCCACGCTCAATAATGCGGGGATCGACAACAGACCACCCCCGCCGACTATGGCATCAATAAAACCAGCGAACACGCCTGCGCCGATGAGAAGGAACCAATTAATTGTTGAAGAAAGAATTTCCACTCAAGGCCTATTTTATTCAATCACACGGCGGAAAGGCGGCAGCGCATCAAGCAGTGATTTACCGTAACGTTTGCTCACTAATCGCCGATCAAGGATGGTAATTCGGCCATAATCTTCTTCTTTACGCAAGAGGCGACCACAACTCTGGATCAGCTTTCTTGAGGCATCCGGAATGGTCAATTGCAAAAATGGGTTGCCACCTTTGAGCTTGATGTATTCGGAATGTGCTTGTTCAACCGGTGACGTTGGCACCGCAAATGGCAGCTTAGTGACGATCAAATTGGTCAGGTATTCGCCTGGTAAATCAAGCCCTTCTGAAAAACTGCCAGTGCCAAAGATAATACTAGGTTGGCCTGCATCACAACGTGCCTTGTGGGCTTCAAGCAATGTTTGCCGCGGTGATGAGCCTTGCAGTAATGGCGTTACTGGCAGTTTCCCTTCCAATAATTGCGCGACTTTCTCCATCTGCCAATAAGACGCGAATAGCACCAGCGTGGCGGTTTCACCGTCAACAAGTTGTCTTATTTGCTTTGCCAGTTCATCGGTATACGCGTCTTCAGCGGGTTCCGTGGCCATCTTCGGCAAATACAGGGTGGCGTTATTTTCAAAATCAAATGGAGACTGTAAGGCGAGGTAGCGACTGCCATCACGCGGTGATAAACCAACCTGATAGGCAAAGTGGTCAAAACTATTAAGGGCTCTCAATGTGGCACTGCATAGCACCACACCACCGGCTTTTTCCCACAACAGGTGCTCCAGCATAAAGCCAACTTCAATCGGCGATGCACTGCATAAATAATCTTGCTGTTTGCCGTTAATCCGTTCAAACCAGCGAGCGGTAGGCGCACCTTTCGGATTATCCTCCTTCGCCATCATCTTCCACAGCTTTTGCATGTTCTCGAGCCGTTGCAGCATAAAGCCACACTCAGATACCAGTGCGTCAGCTTGATGTTTTGGCAGTTCGCCATCTTTAATGCTTTCAGATAACAGCATCTGCATTTTATTGAACTGCTTTAAAGCCTCATTAGCTGCGGTGGCTAAGTTGCCCGAAAGAATCGCCAATGCATCAGGCAGTTTGCCATTCACAAAACGCCAGCGGCCTTCTTCATTGGCAAAAAATTTCGGTTGGCTATCGCAAAAATGTGCCACTTTTTGCAATAGTGAAGATAACTCTTCTGTACGGTCTAGCATCGCTTGTGCAGGAGCAATGATGTAGTTACTTTTTATTTGGGTCTGCAGCTTGGCAGTGGTCTTCTGCAGCTTATCGAGCCAATCGCCCGCGCCGCGCAAGGTGCCCTGTGCACTTGAAAAATCTCTGGCGACAATCGGGAGATGATGGGCTTCATCGATGACATAAAATAAATCTTCTGGCGCAGGCAAAATTACGCCGCCACCCAGTTCTAGATCGGCCAACAACAAACTGTGGTTGGCAATCAGGACATCCCATTCATCCATATCTTCCCGTGCTTTATGGAATGGGCATTGGCTATGTCCAGCTAGCTGCTTGTGGCAGGAGTGTTTATCTGATGCAATTTGTTGCCACAGATGATCAGCAATCGGGAGTTTCAGTGAGTCTAATTCACCATTCCAACGCCCTTGACGATAATCGTTGAGCATTTGCTGAAACTGTTGCACTTGGCTTTGATCGGGTTTGGTCTGCCACATGGCCAACTGATCGCCACTGTTATCACCCAGCATCATCTCTAGTTTGGCGATACAGGCATAGCGTTGACGACCTTTCACTAAGCCAAATTTAAAATCGATACCACTATGTTGAAGAAAAAAGGGCAGGTCTTTATGTAAAAGTTGCTCTTGCAGCGCGACGGTTGCGGTCGAAATACACACTTTTTTATTGCTGGCCATGGCAAGTGGAATCGTGCCGAGAATGTAGGCCAACGACTTACCAATACCCGTGCCTGCCTCTATGACGATAATTTTTCGATGTTTATCGTATTCACCTGCCAGAGTCTTGGAAATCTCCGCCACCATGTAGTTTTGTTCTCGACGTGAACGAAAATTAGGGAGCGCGGTGGCAATCTGCTTGTAGATTTCGCGAATTTGCGTTTTGACGTGAGCTGCAAGCATTCAGTGCTTTCCTTTAAAAATTCCTGTATATATTAACAGTAATTACGCTGACTGATAACCGATAATTCGGACTATTGGAACGATAACTTGACTGTAGAATACCAAACGATAAGCGGACGCATACTGACGCGACATTGGCACCAGCAAAATAAGCGTAACGTATTGCAGTATTATCTGAATACCGCACGTGGCCCAGTATTGGTTGAAGTTGCCGATGCTAACCAGCCGTTTTTTGTGAGTGAACATCACGCCGCGCAGCTGCTGGCGGGGCATCATGGCGTAAATTATCGAAATGTTCCGCTTAAAAGCTTTGATGGCACGCCTGTCGCAGCGGTCTATTCACCTAGTCCTGCAACAACTCGAGCATTACTGGCCAGTGCGAGAGACAAAAATATCGCAGTTCATGAAGCCGAAATCAAACCGCAACAACGCTTTTTAATTGAGCGATTTATCGCGTTTGACGCGGAATTTTATGGTTACTTCACGTCGGATAATGGCACTCCGCTTCCCACCTTTGTTGCAACCCGAGCAAGAGCAACAACCCTAGCCGATATTGCGCTCAAAATGGTATCGCTCGATTTGGAGTGTGCAGCCGATGGCCAGCTTTACTCTGCAGCCGCGTATGGCGCGACAACCGATAACCGCGAGGCTGTACAACGGGTGTTTATGGTGGGTGAGCCCCAGCCGACAACGCAAGATATTGTGTGGTGCCAAGACGAACCGGAGTTGTTGACAGCGTTGATGGCTTGGTTTCAACACTGGGACCCAGACGTCATTATTGGTTGGTCGGTGATAGGCTTTGATTTGGCCTTGTTGACGAGAAGATGCAACGCTTTAGGCATTGCCGCACGCTTTGGACGTGCGGCGTCAAGTCTTGACTGGCTCATCGATGGCACCTATCGACCCGAAACGTTAGTGCTCCCCGGAAGGGTTGTCCTCGATGGGATTGATTGGCTCAAGGCCGCATTTTATCAATTCGATAGCTTTTCGTTGGATTTTGTCGCTAATGCTTTGTTGGGGGAGGGGAAAACGATAGTTTCCCATGCGCAGCAAAAGGTGGCTGAAATTAACCGTTTATTTGCTGATGATAAACTGTCGTTAGCGCATTACAACCTCACCGATTGCCGCTTAGTGTGGGATATTTTTGAAAAAACGGATTTGTTAGCTTTTGCCATGGCGCGGGCGCAACTAACTGGTTTGGAATTTGGCCGGGTAGGCGCATCGATCGCGGCATTTAATAATCTCTATCTACCGCATCTTCACCGTGCTGGGTTTGTTGCGCCGTCGTCCCCCGTGAGTGATGGAATAGAAAGCCCCGGTGGTTATGTCATGGACTCCATTCCGGGATTATACAAGGATATTTTGGTACTCGATTTTAAGAGCCTATACCCGTCAATTATTCGCACTTTTTTAGTCGATCCACTTGGACTTGTCACGGGGTTAACTGCAACCAATGAAGACTCAGTCGAAGGTTTTCTAGGCGCGAAATTTCATCGTAAAGGCCATATTTTGCCTGAGCTTGTTGGCAAATTGGCTAACGCGAGAGAAGAGGCGAAACAGCAGAAAAACGGAGCATTGTCGCAAGCGATTAAAATCATCATGAATTCGCTATATGGGGTATTAGGCTCCAAAGGTTGTGTATTTCACGATGCAAGGCTCGCCAGTTCCATCACCATGCGAGGCCATCAAATCATGCAGCAAACCAAACAATGGATTGAAGCAAAAGGGTTTACGGTGATTTACGGTGATACTGACTCGACGTTCATTTGGTTAGGTGAAGACCACAACATCTACGATATTCCGGCATTCGGCCGTCAGCTTGCCGCGGAAATAAATCAGTTGTGGCAGCAATTCATCCAAGAGCAGTACCAATTGCCTTCGTTTCTTGAACTGGAATTCGATAACCATTTTAGCCAGTTTCTAATGCCCACGTTACGCGGCTCTGATGAAGGTTCCAAAAAGCGCTACGTGGGAATGAAGCAAGGTGAAGACGGCCAAGATCAACTGATTTTCAAGGGAATGGAGCAAGTTCGGAGCGACTGGAGCCCGCTAGCGAAGCGTGTGCAATATGAACTCTATCGTCGGTTATTTAATCACGAAGATGTCAGCGTTTATCTACAACAGCAGATACAAGCCATCCAGCAAGGAAAGTTCGACAACGAATTAGTCTTCACCAAACGGTTGAGACGAGATATTGCAGGCTACCAGTCTAAATCGATTCCTCACGTAAAGGCTGCCCAGCGTCTCGTTGAACTCACACATGACCCCAGGAAAAGCCGCAAGGGCACACAGATCCGCTATGTGATGACCAACACCGGCGCCATGCCGATCGAAGCGCCAAATCTTAGCCCTGATTACCATTACTACATCGATAAACAGTTGCGGCCTATCGCCGAGCCAGTGCTGAACGTACTGGGGATAGAGTTTGATGAACTAATCAGTGATCAGCTTGCATTGAAGATTTGAATGCGGGGTTTAGGCAGATATTTCATCTGGTGCAGCTCAAATAATCGGTCAAATAGGAGTGTTTTAATTAAGCAATTAATGATGTGCAGACAATAGTTACAAACGTTAACATTTGGGTTGTTCGATAAATATGCAATTAAAAATTTTGAACTGACTCATGTATTTAAATATTGTTTCACAAGTACCGACCTTTTATAAGTGTTTTCTCAGTTTTTATTCATTTATTTTGCTATTTAATCAATATTTATCTAATTTGGTGATTGATAGTTTATTTTGTCTGCGTGTTATCGATAGGTGCTTGTTGTTGATAAAATGTTTCTATTGTGGTCTTATTCTCCTTAAATTTCACAGCCAGAGTTCATTTGTTACAAAAGTTGTTGGAATTCAAAGCGCACACTCAACGATGCGCAAAATTATAAGTCAAGGGAGAATTAGCATGATAGTTAAAAAAAATGCACTGGCTAATGCTGTAAGTTTAGCGATAGTTGGTGGTGTTTTTGCCGCATCATTTTCGACGGTTGTAAGAGCAGAAGAAGCTGATACTGCGAAAGTTGAACGTATTGAAGTTACCGGTTCGCGTATTAAGCGTACTGACGTCGAAACTTCCAGCCCTGTGATGGTGATGGACGCGACCCAAATCAAACAGTCAGGTTATGATCGCGTTGAAGATATTCTGAACCAATTACCTCAAATTGAAGCCGCAGAAAACTCATTCTTGGCAAACGGCGCAACAGGTACTGCGACACTCGACTTACGTGGCTTGGGTTCAAACCGTACGTTGGTGTTGATCAATGGTCGTCGTATGCAAGCGGGTAGTATTTATTCCCAATCTGCTGACGTAAACCAAATCCCTGCATCATTGATTAAGCGCGTTGAAGTGCTGACTGGTGGTGCCGCAGCGGTATATGGTGCTGACGCTGTAGCCGGTGTTGTTAACTTCGTTATGAATGACGATTTCGAAGGTTTTCAATTAAATGCTGGTGCATCAGGTTATCAACATAACAATGACAATAAGTATATCCAAGGATTGATGGATAATCGTGGTTATGATTATCCAGAAGGTTCTAGTGGTGTAGATGGTAAGGCTTATTCAATCGACCTTACTATGGGTGGCAATTTTGCTGAAGACAAAGGTCATGCGACTGTGTACGCCGTGTGGCGTCGTAACGATGAACTGAAACAAGGTACTCGTGACTACTCTTCATGTGCCTTGAACTCAGGCGGTACAGCTTGTGGTGGTTCGTCTACTGCACCTATCCCTTACTTTGATATTTTCCCTGTTGTAGACGGTGAAGTCGATTTTACTCAGGAATACTGGGGACACTTAGATCCTAATGGCCCAGGGTTTGTTGAAGATGATGGCTATCGTTACAACTATGCGCCTGTAAACCATTTCATGCGTCCTAACGAGCGTTTTTCTGCTGGTGCATTCGTTAACTACGAAGTGAATGATTATTTCCGTCCTTACATGGAAGTTTCATTCATGCACAACCGCACC
Source organism: Shewanella avicenniae (assembly GCF_017354945.1). Taxonomy (NCBI): domain Bacteria; kingdom Pseudomonadati; phylum Pseudomonadota; class Gammaproteobacteria; order Alteromonadales; family Shewanellaceae; genus Shewanella; species Shewanella avicenniae. The sequence goes on from NZ_CP071503.1 coordinate 1,535,236, forward strand.
GCGGGTCAAATTGCTGAGTCAGGTACTTTCTTCAACAACGAGCTGTTAATGGATTACAACAATCCATTGATGAATGATGCTCAAAAAGCACAATTACAAGAATACTTCGGTCAAACTCCTGATGACCAATTCGTAATGTACATTGGTAAGCGTAACGTAGAAGGTGGTCCTCGTTCTGATAACTTGGAACACACTTCTTATCGTATTCTGACCGGTGTTGAAGGTGATCTGAACGATTCTTGGAGCTATGACATTAGCTACAACTATTCGGCAACAACGTCTAGCTCTATCTACATCAACGACCTGTTGGCCACTCAGATTCCTGATCGTGTAGGTGCTGTGGGTACTGAGTGCGTTGAAGAAGATGGTTGTTTGTACTACAACGTATTTGAAGTTGGTGGTGTTACGGCTGAACAAGCTGACCAACTGACTGGTGTTGGTACTCTGAACGGTATTGTTAAGCAAGCTATCTACAACGGTTTTGTGTCAGGTGAGTTTGATTTCGGTTTACCAACCACAACCAATACAATCGGTGCAGTGTTCGGTTTGGAACGTCGTGAATTAGACTACGAAAGAACTGCTGACACCATCTATTCTGAAGGTCTGTTGCTGGGACAAGGTGGTCCAACTGAAAACTTGTCAGGTGAAATTAACGTAAACGAAGTATTTGCGGAATTCGCTGTACCTGTTCTTGATACCTTGAACGTTAACTTAGCAGGTCGTCTGTCAGACTTCTCAACCACCGGAACCGATTTCACGTACTCGGTAGGTGCTGATTACACAGTTGCTGATGCATATAAATTCCGTGCGAGCTATGCAAAAGCTGTACGTGCACCTAATGTGAGTGAATTGTTCTCAAGCAACGGTTTAGGACTGTGGGATGGTGATGACCCATGTGGTGGCGCAGCAGGCGAAATTCTGAGTGCAGAACAATGTGCTCGTACCGGTGTGTCCGCAAGTCAATACGGTAACATCACTGACTCTCCAGCTAACCAATACAATGAGATGTCTGGTGGTAACACAGAGCTGGAGCCAGAAGAAGCAAAAACTTACACAGTAGGTGTCGTTGCCAACCCATTCGATACCTTCCACGTGTCTGTTGACTATTTCCGCATCGAAATGGAAAAAGTTATTGATACTATCGGTGCTTCAACAATTCTGGAAAACTGTGCGTTAACTGGCGATGCGACTTTCTGTGATAACGTTGTTCGTAGCCCATCTGGTAGCCTGTGGTTAGGCCAAGAAGGTTATGTTAATAATGCATTAGCTAACATCGGTGGTCGTACTTGGGAAGGTGTCGACATCAACAGTGGTTATAAATACGACATCTTCAATGGTACCTTGGCACTTTCTTTGAACGGCTTCTACAGCATGAAGAAAGAAATTGAACCAATCTTAGGTGACAGTGAACTGGCATATGACTGCTCTGGTAAAATCAGCTCAGCATGCTTTGCATCTCCTAAGTGGCGTCATACTTTAAATGCAGAGTATATTGCAGAAGATTACAGCGTAGCGTTGAAATGGCGCTACTACGGCAAGGTTGATTATGAAGGTAGTGTAGACGTACTGACTGCGGATGGTATTTCTTCATATAGCTTCTTTGACTTGTCCGGTAACTATGCTGTGAACGACTACCTGACTGTAACTGCTGGTGTTAACAACATTTTCGATAAAGAACCTCCAATGGTTGGTGGTACATTATCTACAAACGCTAACACCGTAGCTGGTTTCTATGACTCACTAGGTCGTTTCATGTTTATGAGTGTTGGTCTGAAGTTCTAATTTAGATTAGGCAACGGAACACTTAACTAGAATAAGTAGTTAATCGGAAAGGCCACTCGAGAGAGTGGCCTTTTTATTTATTGAATTATAAGGCTATTTATGATGGAAGATGCTTTGCGGTTACTTTGTTGGCACCGTTTTAAAGAGTAAATTCTGAAGTGGATAAGAGTAAAACTTTCACTTTTAGAAATTTACCTCTTTATGAGTCATTTTCGGCTCGTTTTTCCCCTGATTCCGTGTTGACACAACTCGGGCTTTTATGAAATGATTCAGGCGGGTCTATGCCTCTAGTAGGTATAGAAAAGGGAAGAAAAATCTAACAATCACAACAGAAAGATGTACTTAGAAATGTAAGTCAATCTTGTAAGTTGACTACATTGGCTAAGTTGAATTGTTTATTCACTTCAAATTGGTTGGGAACTATGTCCAAGGTAAGCAATAGAACAAAAATCGCTTCTGCGCTTGTTGGCGCGCTGGCACTTGCCAGTAGCAACTTCGTTGTTGCTGAGCCATTGACTGATGCTCAAGCAGCAGCACGTCAATTGCACGGTGATGCAGCACAGTCTCAAGCGAAAATCGATAAATATTTCGATCAAGCACAAGACATGTTGTTTGAATACTCATCTGTAGCAGATCAAAGAGAATCTTTGAAAGGCTATAATGACTATTTGGCAACGTTGGTCGCAGACCAAGAAAAAACCATGAAAGGCATCCAAGATGACATCAATGGCGTAGATCGTCTGCGTCAAGGTGTTGTGCCATTGATGTTCAAAATGGTTGAAAACCTCGAAAAATTCGTAGCGTTAGATCTTCCTTTCCGTGCTGAAGACCGTAAAGCTCGCGTAGAAAACCTGAAAAACGTACTGAACACTGCTGAAGTTACTTTGGCAGAAAAGTTCCGTTTGATTCTGGATGCATACGCAATCGAGCGTGACTACGGTAACTTCGTTGACGTTGAAACTGGTAAGCTGAACCTCGATGGTAAAGAAGTACTGGTTGACTACTTCCGCTTAGGCCGCGTGTCTCTATATGCACAAAGCTTGGATCAGAAGAAAGCCTGGATGTTTAACCCAGAAACCAAAGCTTGGGATTCTCTGGACGATAGCTATCTGCGTGACATCACCAAAGGCATTCGCATTGCTCGTAAACAAGGGGCAATGGATCTGTTCGCATTACCTGTTCCAGCTGCGGAGGCTGCACAATAATGAAGAAGTTAATCACCTCAGCATTGATCGCTGCTAGTTTCACTTTGACTGCTGGAATCGCTCACGCGGAAACAGCACCAAAGACCATTGATCAGTTACTTCAACAGATCAAAGTAGAACGCGCAAACCAAGGTAAAGTTAACTCTAAACGCGAAGCTGAATTCCAAGCTGAACGTGGTGATAAAGCTGCGTTGCTGAAGAAAGAGAAAGATGCTCTTGCTGCAGAAACTAAGCGCGGTAAAGACTTGAACCAAGCGTTTATCGATAACGAACACAAGATCGCTCAGTTAGAAGCTGATCTGAAAACCGCTCAAGGTGACTTGGGTGAAATGTTCGGTGTGGTTAAAGGTGAAGCTGGTGATTTCGCTGGCAAACTGATCAACTCAAACGTAAGCGCGCAATTCCCAGGCCGTGACAAATTCATCACTGAACTGGGTGCTCGTAAGCAACTGCCAAAAATTGAAGAATTGGAACAATTCTGGGAAGAAGAACTGTTCGAAATCACTCAAGGCGGTAAAGTTGTTAAATTCAACGCTTCTGTGACTGATATCGACGGTAACGTTGAATCAACTACAGTGACTCGTATCGGTGCGTTCAACTTGATCGCAGACGGTAAGTACGTTGTATGGAAGCCAGACTTGGGTATCATCCAAGAACTGTCTCAACAACCAGACAGCCACATCGTGAGCGCAGCTGGTGAATTTGAAAAAGCAACTTCAGGTACTACAGCGGTTTATATCGACCCAGCTCGTGGTACTTTGCTGAACATCTTCACTCAGAAAGCAAGCATGATGGAGCGTATCGAAGCGGGTGGTATCATCGGTTATATCATCATCGCTCTGTTGATCTTCGGTCTGTTGATTGCTGTTGAGCGTCTGCTGAGTCTGACTCTGGTTGGCATGAAAGTTAAATCTCAAGCTAAAAACGTTGAGAATCCAGGCAACAACCCACTGGGTCGTATCCTGAAAGTTTACACTGCTAACAAAGACGTTGACGTTGACACTCTGGAACTGAAACTGGACGAAGCGATTCTGAAAGAAACTCCAGCGCTGGAAGCTCGTATTTCAATCATCAAAGTATTGGCTGCAATTGCTCCTATGATGGGTCTGCTTGGTACCGTAACCGGTATGATCGCAACCTTCCAAAGTATCCAGTTGTTCGGTACTGGTGATCCAAAATTGATGGCGGGTGGTATCTCTATGGCACTGGTAACGACCGTTCAAGGTCTGGTTGCTGCGTTGCCGCTGATGCTGGTTCACGCCGTTGTTGTTGCTCGTAGTAAGTCAGTTGTTCAAATTCTTGAAGAACAAAGTGCTGGTATTATTGCGGAACACGCTGAGAAGAGGGCTGACTAATGATGCTATACCTGATGGACATTTGGGATGCCGTCAGGGGCTTCATGGCCACCGGGGGCGACGTCCTCTGGTTGGTAGCAGTGGTGCTGTTCCTCATGTGGGTGATGATGCTGGAACGCTATTGGTACGTGACTTGGATTGTACCAAAAGCGCATAAAGCTATCGTTGCTACATGGATGGCAAGAGAAGAAAGACACTCTTGGTACGCTCAGCGCATCCGTGAAGCTTGGGTTTCCCGAGCGAAGCAAGATATGAATGCACGTATGCTGATTATCAAAACTTTAGTAGCTATCTGTCCGATGATCGGTCTGCTAGGTACGGTAACAGGGATGATTTCAGTGTTCGATGTGATGGCAACTCAGGGTACTAGTAATGCCCGTTTGATGGCTGCTGGTATTTCATTAGCAACGATGCCAACTTTGGCTGGTATGGTTGCGGCGCTTTCAGGTGTGTTCTTTAGCACACGTCTGGATTCGAAAATGAAAATCCGCTTAGAACGCCTGAAAGATAAATTGCCTCAGCATTAAAGAGAGATTGAACATGGCACGTAAAAAGCATTCAAATGTAGATGAAGAAGCACAGGTAGATATGACTCCGATGTTGGACATCGTGTTCATCATGCTGATCTTCTTCATCGTGACTACATCGTTTGTGAAGCCATCTGGCCTTGACTACAACAAGCCAAAAGCTTCTCAAGCAACTTCAAAACCATCGGCAAACATCTTTATTGGCGTGAGCAAAACTGGCGTCATTATGATGGAAAACCGTCAGGTTGATATTGAACGTGTTTCAGCAAACGTTGAACGTATGTTGGCTGAAGCACCGGAAGCTGCAGTATTGATCCAGGCTGACAAAGAAGCTCAACACGGCTTAGTTGTGAAAGTGATGGACCAAGTTAAGTCAGCTGGTGTGGATAAAATTTCGGTATCGGCGGGGAAAGACTAATTATGTTAAGAGCACTAGTATCTATCATTATTGGTGCTGCTGTGACATTTGGTCTGTTTTGGTTTATGGCAACATTGGTTGGTGGCGGCGCACAACGCGCCGACACCGGTGCCGATACGCCGACTATCGAGATCACAATGGATAGGCAGGACAGTAAGGCCCAAGAGAAACCTAGGGATCCTCCTAAGCCGCCTCCACCACCACAAGAGCCTCCTCAGTTAGAAGAGACTCCGCCTGACAGCAGTAGCAACATGGACATGAGCATGAACTTCTCCATGGGTTCTGTTGCTGCAGGTGGTCCTAGCACTGGGTTTAAACTGGGCAATATGATGACTCGCGATGGTGACGCAACACCAATCGTGCGTATCGAACCTCAGTACCCTATGGCTGCGGCTCGTGACGGTAAGGAAGGTTGGGTTCAACTGAGCTTTACAATTAACGAAATTGGTGGTGTTGATGACGTTCAAGTTATTAACGCAGAACCAAAGCGTATTTTCGACCGCGAAGCGATTCGTGCGCTGCGTAAATGGAAATACAAGCCAAAAGTTGTCGACGGTAAGGCTGTTAAACAACCTGGTTTGACCGTTCAACTCGACTTTAAACTGAACAAAGGTTAAGGGGAAAAGCATGCGTAAGGTTTCGATCCTTGCAGCTACTATGCTGCTAGCCTTTACCGGTAGTGCGTTAGCAGCTGACAAGTGTCCAATCGATGCTCGTCAATCGAAAGCAGTTGGCGAAAGCACTGGTCGTAAGGTTCAAAAGTCGTTTGAAGCGTATCAAGCCGGCAACATTGATGAAGCGATTAGTGTTTTGCTAGAAGCTTCTCCAAAAGGCGATTTTGACGTCGCTTATGTTGCACGTATGTTGGGTAACTTCTACGCAGAAAAAGGCCAGATGGACAAGTCCATCAAATACCTGAAGACGGCTGTTGATGCTGACGTCCTCGGTGGTGTTGACCACGCTTCTACTCTTCGTCTGTATGCAGACTTGTTGCTGCAAGAGAAAAAGTACAAAGAAGCGATCAGCTACTACCGTAAATGGATGGATTTCAGCTGTAAAACTGACGCTACCGTTTACCGTCGTATCGCTATTGCTTACACCGAGTTGAAGCAATGGGAAGATGCGTTAAAAACGGTTAACGAAGGTATTAAACTTTCAGATAAGCCAGATAAAGGCTTGTACCAACTGAAATTCCAAGCTTTGTTCAGTATGAAAAAGTACAAGGAAGCTGTTGGTGTTCTGGAAGTAATGGTGCCGCTGTTCCCAGAAGACAAGCGTCTTTGGGTTCAGTTAGCTCAGCTTTATCTGTTGATTGAAGACTATGACAAAGCGCTTGATACCTATGAAATTGCATATCAAGGTGAGTTTTTAGAATCTGCTGACAACTTTGTGCGTTTGTCACAGTTGTTAGGTTCTAAAGGTAATCCACACCGTGGTGCGGTTTTATTAGAAAAGAACATTAAAGCGGGTGTAGTGCCGAAAGATGAAAAGAACTTTTCTATTTTGGCCGGGCTTTATCATCAAGCAAAAGATCTGACTCAAGCGGCAGCGGCTTATGGCCAAGCTGCGGAATTAGCAAAAAGTGGTGGTGGTAAGCTGTATTTGAAACAAGGACGTTTACTGTCTTTGGATCAAAAATACTCAGCTGCGGTTGGTGTTCTTGAGAAAGCTCTAGAGGCTGGAATCGATAACCCAGGCGAAGCCCAGTTTGAATTGGCGTTGGCTTATTTGAACTTGAAAAACTACAAGTCTGCTTATAAGTACGCTCAGTTAGCATCTAACGATAGTAAGACTGCTAAAACAGCGAAAAGCTATATGTCCTATATTAAGGACAAAGCTAAGCTGCACAATGTCTCTATCTAAGCGTTAGTCTCGAAAAAGCCCCTGTAAAAGGGGCTTTTTTTATGCCTTTTTTACGCCATTAAGTGATCTAACACTTTGATACTCAGCTCTGCTTGTAAAACATCCTTTTCAGTTGATTGTTAATGGAGCTTGTCTTTAGTTAAGGTATCAATTACACAATTTTTGTGGTTGTCTGTATTAATGTGGATCTCTGGATGGTGAAGTAGTTCATCCACTGTCATAAACAGCCGCTCAGGTTTCAATTCTTTATCTGGCACGCAAACACAGGCCACTATTGTGCTTTCAATACCTACCCCATGTGCATTTCGGTAATCGGCGGAAAAATGGCTTAGCTGCTCATTAATGCGGTGAATCACCCGCTCAGTACCGCTTTCATCGGTATTGAAAAGTCCAACCGCAAATATGTGCTGATTCATGCGAGCCAGCATGTCAGTCGCGCGTAACAAACTCTGTTGTATTTTAGATGTATAAAACTCTAACAAATGCGGTTCTATATTGTTTTCATGCAATAAGGGGTGAATATACAATAGCGATAACGTTTGCTTGTCGCGTAGATGCCTAAACCATTCGCGATGAAATACTTCCATAAAATAGGTTTGGTTATAAACACCGGTTTCCGGATCCCTGAAACCGGAGTTATTGAATGAATAAATCATACCGGTTACCTCGTTTCTAATGCCCATGCTTTATACAGTGTAGGTGTTGAATATGTCCGCGTCGAAGGAGAACAAGATCAATGAAATTCGGTTTAGTCGCTATCACAGTGTTAGCAACCTTAGGAATGACGGCTTGTAGCCAGCCGTTAACTAGCGACAATCAAGCTGCTCCTGTGGTGATTCAATCCGCAGAGCAACAATATCTTCAACTTGCGGACCAGTATTTTAAAGCGCAACTCCAGCTTGAGCCGATATATGCCACGTTTGCAGGGGTAAGTGATTACAATAATGACTTTGGCGGTGATCTCACCGATCAGTATTATCAGGCGACTCATGAATTAAATCGCCGTTATCTTAGCCTCGCAAAGCAAATTGATCGCGCGTTGTTACCGCCAGATCTTCAGCTCAGCTACGATATGTTTATCTACAATCTGGATACTGCGCTGGCGTCTGAACAGTTCCCGAGCAAGTATCTGCCAATGACACAGTTTTATAGTTCTGTAATTACTATGGTGCAGCTAGGCAGTGCTGAGAGTGCGCAACCCTTTGCGACTGTTCAAGACTATAAAAACTGGCATCAGCGGGTTAACGGTTTTGTTAAGTGGACTCATTTAGCGCAGCAACGGATGAACGAAGGGATAGCCGCCGGTGTTGTACTGCCAAAAGTCTTGGTTGAGCGCATCATTCCGCAGTTGCGTGCGCAACTGGTCGATACGCCTCAAGACAGTATTTTCTATAACCCCGTAAAAACTCTGCCTGATAGTTTTACTGCGGCACAAAAGTCGGCGTTAACGGCTGAATACAGCAGCATGATTGCCGATGAATTGGTTCCAGCATTACGCGATCTTGCGGACTACTTCGAACACACCTATTTGCCAAAAACTCGCACTACTGCTGGCTATTGGGATTTGCCTAACGGTGCTAACTGGTATCAAACCCTAGCAAACTATCACACCACGACCACCATGCCAGTGGAAGAGATCCATCAAATTGGTTTACAAGAAGTGGCTCGCATCAAAGCTGAAATGGATAAAGTGCGTCAGCAAGTGGGTTTCAAAGGTGATTTGAAAGCTTTTTTTGCATCACTCTCAACTGAACCTCAGTACTTTTACGACACACCAGAAGGCTTAATTCGTGGATATGATGCGGTAAAAGCGCGCATTAATGCAGTATTGCCAAAATATTTTAATGTGATGCCAAAAGCGGATTATGTGGTTAAACCCGTAGAAGCATTTCGCGAACAGTCAGCTGCTGGCGCATCATACGAGAGCCCCGCCGTTGATGGCAGCCGTCCCGGCGTGTTTTATATCAATACCTATAATCTGCACGCGCAGCCTAAATGGGGCATGACTACACTGTCGCTGCACGAAGCATCGCCAGGCCACCATTTCCAAATTTCGATTAAGCAGGAGTTGGAAAACGTGCCTCAATTCCAACGTTTTGGCAGTTATACGGCTTTCGAAGAAGGTTGGGCCTTGTACGCGGAATATCTTGGGATCGAAATGGGCATATTTAGCGATCCATATCAGTACTTCGGCAAGCTGTCGGACGAGATGTTGCGCGCCATGCGCCTAGTGGTTGATACCGGCATGCACGCTAAACATTGGACCCGCGAGCAAGCTATTCAATACATGAAAGACAATTCGCCAATGGCCGAAAGCGATATCATTGCTGAAGTCGAGCGTTACATGGCTATACCTGGCCAAGCACTTTCGTATAAAGTGGGGCAGCTGAAAATTTTGGCACTGCGTCATAAAGCAGAGCAGGCTTTGGGTGCTAAGTTCGATTTAAAAGCATTTCATGACCAAGTATTGACCACTGGGTCACTGCCACTTGCCGTAATGGAAACTAAGATTGACCATTGGATTGCTACTCAGCAGTAAGTTTTATTACGCCGTCGTTTGACGGCGTTTTTGTCTGTCACTTTGGTTGCTTGCAAAATAGCTGCTCAACTTGGATTTAACCTTCTTCTATGGCTAACATCAGAATCAACACCGAGAGACTCATTCTGCGCAGCATGTGCAAGACCGACTGGCCACTCTTTTTCCGCTTAAATGCAGATGCAGAGATTAATCGCTACATTCGCGATGTTGAACCTGAAGCTATGCTTCGTGAAAAATTTTTAGCCCGTTGTGCGGGCGAGGATTTTTATCTTGATGATTGGTTGTCATTCACGATTGAACTCAATGGCGAGCCTATTGGTTTAATGGGCTTGAGTTGTCTCGATGAAGAGCTGGAACAAGCGGAAGTCGGCTATTTGCTGGCGCCTGAATATCAGCGCTATGGCTATGTCACCGAAGCGTTGAACGCATTGGTTGTTTGGTCGCAACAGGCTTTCCAGCTTCATAAGTTGATCGGCCGCTGCGTGGTAGGGAATTTGGCTTCTGCACGCGTGTTAGAAAAATGCGGCTTTCAACTCGAAGGTAAGCTGCGACACAACCATAAAATTGCCGGTTGTTGGTGTGATGAACTTTATTACGGACGTTTGCTTGATGATGGCTCATCGCCGCTGGGGTTGCTATAATCTGCGCAATTTTTCTAGATGGATACCACAGTGGCAACTCACACTGAATTTTACCTACGTGCTGATGAAGAATTTATCGAACTGTATAAAATTCTCAAAGCTGAAGGGCTTACCCAAGATGGCGCTCAAGCCAAAATCGCTATCGCAGATGGGCAAGTACAAGTGAATGGCGAGATCGAAACTCGCAAACGTAAAAAGATCTACGCCGGTGACAAAATCGTGTTTGCTGGCACCTTTATTCAAGTGTTAGCAACCGGCACCGAGCCAGCGGCGGTTGTTGCTGAGGAGCAGATGATGCAATTCCCTGATGATGATAACGGCCAGATGCTGCAAGCAATGGTCGATGCCGGTATGGACTTAACGCAATCACTGGATATCGATTTCTTCTTGGTGTTCGATGACCGTCGTGATGCAGAGTCAGCACTGGAAGATCTGACCGCAAATGATGAATCAGCCGTATTAGAACTGCAATTCAATGAAGAAGTGGAAAAGTGGGAAATCATTGCCAGCTACAACATGCTGCCAGAGTATGACGCCATTCTTGCCAAAGAAACGCAACTGAACAGTTTTGCTGCCGAGTTTGATGGTATGACCGATGGCTGGGGCGTGATGCAGCATCAAGACGGTGATGACTTTGCCGGTGATGACGATCATGAATGTGATGAGCACTGCCATCACTAATGATACCTGCGTGATCGTGCGTTAGTTATCAAGCGTTAGCAAGCTTACATTTGTTCACAAAATACCCTCACATTGTTTAACAGCCGGTGAGGGTATTTTTTTGTCTAGTTTTTTCGCTACGTTTTCGCTACATAGTTACTACTATTCCCATCAATACAGTCAGTTACGTTCCTATCTCAGTTGTTAATCAAAGTTTACCTTTTGGGCAACTTTGTCTTGTTTGAACTATATTAGACCAAAGGTTAGTTGCCTTACGTTAGCGTAAACGTAATTCTGTGTGCGTTTATTCGTGATGTCTTGTATGCAACAGGACGAACAGGAGCGTCAAATGAAACAACAGTTGGCTGACGATATCGTTATTGTCGCGGCTCGTCGTACGGCGATGGGCGGATTTTTAGGAACGCTTGCCTCAGTTCCTGCCCCAGCGCTAGCCGCTGCCACAATTAAAGCCATGCTCGACGATACCAAGTTGGCACCTGAGTCGATTGATGAGGTGTTACTCGGTTGCGTGCTACAAGCGGGCATTGGTCAAGCCCCTGCGCGGCAGGCCGCATTAGCAGCGGGATTACCTGTATCTGTCGGTGCCAGCACCATCAATAAAGTTTGTGGTTCAGGGCTAAAAACTGTGATGCAAGCCTACGACATGATTAAAGCGGGCAGTGCTGGTATTGTGATTGCTGGCGGAATGGAAAGCATGAGCCGCGCGCCTTACATCATGGATAAAGCCCGCACAGGGCAACGTATGGGGCATGGCAAACTGTACGATCATATGTTTGCCGATGGCCTTGAAGACGCCTATACCGGTGATTCTATGGGGAGTTTTGCGCAACAAACCGCTAATGAATTCGGTATTAGTCGTGAAGCAATGGATGCTTGGGCAATTCAATCACTGAATCGTGCTAACCGCGCTATTGCGGAGGGTGAATTTCAGCAAGAGATCGTTGATGTCGTGATTGCTGGGCGTCAAGGTGAGGCGATCGTTAACACCGATGAGCAGCCGGGGCGCGCGAAGCCAGAAAAAATCCCCGCCCTTAAACCGGCGTTTGCCAGCGACGGCACCATTACAGCGGCGAACTCCAGCTCAATTTCCGATGGCGCTGCCAGCGTATTGCTGATGAAGCGTAGCCAAGCCGAACAGTTGCAACTCCCGATCTTGGCCACCATTCGTGCGACTGCATCGCACGCGCAGCAACCAGCGTTGTTTACCACAGCGCCCATCGGCGCATTAAACAAATTGTTCAAGCAACTCGGCTGGACGGCAAGCGATGTCGACCTCTACGAAATTAATGAAGCCTTTGCCATGGTCACTATGCTGGCGGTTGACCAACTGGCGCTCGATGCTGAGCGCGTCAACGTCAATGGTGGCGCCTGCGCATTAGGGCATCCTATCGGTGCATCGGGAACCCGGCTGTTAGTGACTTTGATTCATGCATTACGTCATCGTGGTTTATCACGTGGTATTGCCACCCTTTGCATTGGCGGTGGTGAAGCGGTAGCCGTCGCTGTCGAAGTGTAATCGGAGGCGCGATATGACAGTTCAGGTCCATCATTTTATTAACGGCGAGTTTGTGGCAGGTGAAGGGAAGACGCAAATTCCTGTTACGAATCCGGCAGATAACAGTGTGATTGCAACGCTCAATGTTGCCAATGATGCCGAAATTAGCCAAGCGATAATCAGCGCACAAGCGGCGTTTTGCCATTGGCGCACCGTGCCGGTTTCTGAGAGGGCACGGTTGATGTTGCGTTATCAGCATCTGCTCAAACAGCATCACGATGAGTTAGCGACTATTTTGGCGCAGGAAACCGGAAAAACCTTTGAAGATGCGCGCGGTGATGTGTGGCGCGGCATCGAGGTCGTCGAACATGCCGCCAATATTGCCTCATTGATGATGGGGGAAACCGTTGAGAATGTGGCGAGTGGCATCGACAGTTACAGCATAGTGCAGCCACTCGGGGTATGTTTTGGGATTACCCCGTTTAATTTCCCGGCGATGATCCCCTTGTGGATGTTCCCGATCGCCATCGCCTGCGGTAATAGCTTTATTCTGAAACCGTCAGAACAAGACCCAATCACCCCAACGCGTTTAGCTGAACTGTTTGCTGAAGCCGGAGCGCCGAGCGGCATTTTGCAAGTGCTTCATGGTGATAAATCCGTAGTTGAGCGGCTGATCAATGACCCGCAAGTTAAAACAGTCTCGTTTGTTGGTTCTGTGGCGGTGGGGCAGCAGGTTTATCGCCAGGCAACAGAGCAACTAAAGCGCGCGCAAGTGTTCGCGGGTGCTAAGAATCACTGCGTCATCATGCCCGATGCCAACAAGACACAAGTGATCAATCAACTGGTGGGCGCGGCTGTTGGTGCTGCCGGACAACGCTGTATGGCGATATCGGTCGCGGTGTTTGTCGGCCAAAGTTATTCATGGGTGGAGGAACTTCGCGCTGCTTTGAGCAAGGTGACCCCGGGGCTGTGGAATGACTCCAATGCCGCCTTTGGTCCGTTAATTAGTCCAGCGGCAAAGGTGCGCGTACTCAGGCTGATTGAGTCCGGTAAAGCAGAAGGGGCAACTTGTCTGCTTGATGGCTCAGCGGCTGTGGTGACTGGCTATGAACAGGGCAATTGGGTTGGGCCGACGTTATTTACGGATGTCACGACCGAAATGAGCCTCTATCGCGAGGAGATATTTGGTCCTGTGCTCTGCTGTCTTCATGTTGACACGCTTGATGAGGCGATTGCGTTAGTTAACGCCAACCCTTACGGCAATGGTACGTCCATTTTTACTGCCAGCGGTGCTGCCGCACACCAATATCAGCAACAAGTTGAGGTCGGGCAGGTGGGCATTAATGTGCCGATTCCAGTGCCATTACCATTTTTCTCATTTACAGGCTGGAAGGGCAGTTTTTATGGTGATCAACACGCCTATGGCAAACAAGCGGTGCGGTTCTATACCGAAACCAAAACCGTTACTAGTCGCTGGTTTGCCGATGATGTCGTGAGCTCACCGAATATGACAATCTCCCTGAAGTAATGGCTAACACTGAGAGGTGAGCTGATGGATTTTCGTTTAACCGAAGAACAGCGCCAATTTGTTGAATTAGCAGAGCAATTTGCCGCAGAAAAATTGGCGCCGAATGCGGCCAAGTGGGACGCCGAACACTATTTCCCGAAAGAGGTGATTCAACAGGCGGGTGAGTTGGGCTTTTGTGCCTTGTATTCGCCTGAAGATGCTGGTGGCTTGGGCTTATCGCGTTTAGACAGCGCATTGATTTTTGAGGCATTAGCCAAGGGCTGTACCACAACCACTGCGATGATCACCATTCATAACATGGCCACTTGGATGATCACCACATGGGGCACCGCCCCTATTAAAGCGCAGTGGGCACCGGGGCTAACGAGCGGGGAACAACTAGCGTCCTATTGCCTGACTGAGCCCAACGCCGGTAGCGATGCGGCGGCGCTCACCACCAGCGCTCAACAAGATGGTGATCACTATATTCTCAATGGCGCCAAGGTATTTATATCAGGTGCTGGCGCAACCGATGTATTAGTGGTGATGGCGCGGACTGGCGATGCGGGGCCAAAGGGCATTTCGGCGTTTGTGGTAGCGGCCAATGCCGCAGGCGTTAGTTATGGTAAGGCGGAAGAGAAGATGGGGTGGAATGCACAGCCCACCCGCGAAGTCACTTTTGATAACGTGCGCATTAGCAAAGACGCGTTGCTGGGCGATGAGGGCGACGGTTTTTGTATGGCGATGAAAGGCCTTGATGGCGGGCGAATTAATATTGCCGCCTGCTCATTGGGCACAGCGCAAGCTGCCATTGAACACTCGATGGAATATATGGCGGAAAGACAACAGTTTGGTAAACCGCTGAGTGCCTTTCAAGCCTTGCAATTCAAGTTGGCGGATATGGTGACTGAGCTAACCGCCGCGCGCCAATTAGTCTATTTCGCCGCAGCACAGCTTGACCAACAACATCCTCAAGCAACCACCTATTGTGCGATGGCAAAGCGCTTTGCCACAGATGTTGGCTTTCAGGTTTGTGACAGCGCCTTACAGCTGCATGGTGGCTATGGTTACATTCGAGAATATCCGCTGGAGCGCTATTTTCGAGACTCTCGGGTGCATCAAATTTTAGAAGGCACCAATGAAATTATGCGGGTGATTATCGCCCGTAAACTGTTGGATAGCGGTATCTCAGCATTGGCGCGCTAAGCGTTAGGAGTCGGTTTATGTCAGGGTTACGTCATCAAATTGAGGGGCATTGCGCGGTTATCACTATTGATAATCCACCGGCAAATACCTGGACTTCGGAGTCACTGAATCAGTTAACCGAATTACTGCATCAGCTGGAGCAAGACCACACGATTTACAGTCTGATCATTACCGGCGCGGGGGAGAAGTTTTTTTCAGCCGGCGCTGAACTTCGCTTGTTTGCTGATGGCAATAAAACCAAAGCGGCCAGCATGGCGTTGGCCTTCGGTGAAGCCTTTGAAACCTTAAGTGCGTTTCGTGGGGTGACAATTGCCGCAATCAACGGATATGCCATGGGCGGCGGGCTGGAAGTAGCGCTGGCTTGCGATATTCGAATCGCTGAGCAACAAGCGCAATTGGCGCTCCCCGAAGCCTCAGTCGGCCTATTACCTTGTGCCGGAGGCACGCAAAACTTGACTGCTTTGGTGGGCGAAGGTTGGGCCAAACGGATGATCTTGTGCGGCGAACGCTTGACCGCAGCCTTTGCATTAGCCATCGGTTTAGTTGAGCAGGTCACTGACGCCGGGCAAGCGCTTACTGAAGCGCGAAAGTTAGCGAAGCAAGTTGAACGTCAAAGCCCGAGCAGTGTGCGCGCCTGCAAGCAGCTAATTCAAGCGGGACGCAGCATGCCACGCAATAAAGCGCTGCCACGAGAGCGAGAACTATTTATTGAGCTGTTTGATGGGGCAGACCAACAAGAAGGGGTTAACGCGTTTTTAGAAAAGCGTTCACCGCAGTGGCAAAACGACTAGTTGATATAAAAACTAAGCGTTATGCAGTCGTTAGTTTTAATAAAAATATAATCAAAAACAGCAAGATAGATAGTATTAAACCTAGGAGTTTTGCTTGGAATCAATAATTTTTTCGACCCTTGCCAGTAGCAAGGGCAAACAGATCGGCATCGCCACCTTGAACGCTGAAAAGTCACTCAATGCCCTCAGTGTGACGATGGTGGATGCGCTAACAAAGCAGCTAACCCTCTGGCAGCAAGACCCGCAGATTGCGGCGGTGTTGCTTGATGCGGTAGGGGATAAAGCATTTTGTGCCGGCGGCGATGTGCGCGCGCTTTATCATGCTCGGCAGCAGAACCCGCAGCATTTTGTTGCCCAAGTCAGCGATTTTTTTGAGGCTGAGTACCGCCTCGATTATCAACTGCATACCTTCGGTAAACCTGTGTTGGTGTGGGGTGATGGGATTGTGATGGGCGGCGGCATAGGCTTACTGATGGGCGCTAGCCACCGCATTGTCACTGAGCGTTCTCGGTTAGCGATGCCCGAGGTCACCATCGGCTTATATCCCGATGTGGGAGGCACTTATTTTCTCAGCCGTATGCAAGGCAAGCTGGGGTTATTTTTGGGGCTTACCGCCTATAACTTAACTGCGGCGGATGCGCGTTACGTCGGCATGGCCAATCACTTTTTGGCTTCGTCGGAAAAACAGCGGCTGTTGCACGCATTAACGGCGGTGGCATGGGGTGAAAATCACAGCCTTAACAAACAAAAATTGCACGATGTTTTGGATGACCTCGAAATCAGCTCGACTGAGCATGTGGGTAAAAGTCGCCTTAAAGCCAATCAAGGATTGATCGACAAACTGATGGACGGGCGGATCGGCGAGATTGTTAGCCGAATGCAGCAATTAGCCAGCAGTGAAACTTGGCTGGAACGGGCCAAGGCTACCATGTTGGCCGGAAGTCCACAAAGTTGGTTGCTGGCGGACGCGCAGTGTCAGTTGGGGCGCGAGATGAGCTTAGCTGAATGTTTTCGGTTTGAACTGGGGCTAAGTATAAACTGTTGTGTGCTTGGCGATTTTTGTGAAGGAGTACGGGCATTGCTGGTGGATAAAGATCGTCAGCCACAATGGGCCTATGGCGCACAGACTTTTCCACCCGATTCACAGTTACAAGCTTTGTTAACGTCACCGTTTAGCGGCGACCATCCTTTGGCAGATTTATAGCCGCATCCTATCGGCATATGTGCGGATAATGAGGTAACACGATGACAACCGTAGCATTTATTGGTTTGGGGAACATGGGCGCACCGATGGCGGCAAATCTGTTAAAACAGGGATTTACCGTGCGAGTGTTTGATTTGAATCCATCGTTGGTCAGCACCTTAGCTGACCAAGGTGCTTTCGCCTGCCCCAGTGCTTGTGGTGCAGCCGCTGGCGCTGATGTGGTGATCAGTATGCTGCCTGAAGGGCGTCACTCGCGCGCACTTTATCTCGGTGGTGGTGATGCCCAAGGACTGCTCGCTACCGTTGCCAAAGATACACTGCTGATTGATTGTTCTACTATCGATGTCGAGTCGGCAAAATCGATAGCCGTCGCGGCCGCAGCAAAAGGGCTCGACTTTGTGGATGCGCCGGTTTCTGGTGGCACAGCGGGCGCAGCGGCGGGCACTCTGACCTTTATTTGCGGCGGAGAAGTCGACGCCGTGATGCGCGCTAAGCCAATATTACAGGCAATGGGGCGCAATATTTTTCATGCAGGCGCGGCGGGTTGCGGTCAAATTGCCAAAATTTGCAATAACATGCTATTGGGCGTGTTGATGGCAGGCACTTGCGAAGCCTTGAGTTTAGGGATGGATAACGGTTTGGATCCGCAGGTGCTGTCGGATATTATGAAGGCCAGCAGCGGTGGTAATTGGACCTTAGAAAAATATAACCCTTGCCCAGGTGTGATGCCCGGTGTGCCCGCCTCAAAAGGCTATCAAGGCGGCTTTATGGTGGATTTGATGGTCAAAGACTTAGGCTTGGCGGGGCAAACAGCCTTAACAAGCCATTCAGCTACGCCAATGGGCAGCCTTGCGCGTAACCTATTTTTACACCATGCAAGGCAGGGGTTTGGCGACAAAGATTTTTCTAGCTTGTTTTCCCAATTCCGCTCCAAGTCAGAATAAAAGGATATTCAATGGAAATTAAAGGCAAAGTAGTTGCCATCACTGGTGGTGCCGGTGGTTTAGGTTTTGCTATGGCGCAAATGCTTGCTAACCGTGGGGCACGTTTAGCGTTGATCGATGTTGACCAAGAGAAATTAGAGCACGCTTGTGCCTTGTTAGGTGAAGTCGATGTCCAAGGCTATGCGGTTGATATCACCGATGAAGAGGATGTGATTGCTACCTTTCGTTTTATTTTGGAAGACTTTGGTCAACTGAATGTCTTGGTAAACAACGCCGGTATTTTATTTGATGGCATGTTAGTGAAAGCCAAAGACGGCAAAGTGACTGACCGTATGTCATTTGAGCAGTTCCAAGCGGTGATTAACGTCAATCTGACCGGCAGTTTCCTCTGTGGTCGAGAAGCCGCCGCAGCGATGATCGAGTCGTCTCAGCCGGGGGTGATCATCAATATTTCCAGTATCGCCCGTGCCGGTAACATTGGCCAAAGCAACTATGCCGCGTCTAAAGCGGGTGTCGCCGCAATGGCGATTGGCTGGGCAAAAGAGTTAGCTCGTTATCAAATTCGTTCATTGGCAATTGCTCCCGGGGTGATAGCGACCGATATGACCGCCGCGATGAAGCCAGAAGCGCTCGAACGGTTAGAAAAAGCGGTGCCGGTTGGTCGATTGGGCGAAGCGGAAGAAATTGCCAATACCGTCTGTTTTGCTATCGAAAATAGCTACATCAATGGTCGCGTGATTGAAATTGACGGCGGCCTGTCGCTGTAACCTAATTGAAGCCATTTAGCGCACTCACTTTGATGATGGCACCTAAAACGTCTGCACTCAGTTGCAGACGTTTTTTATGCGCTAAGCCATTTGAAAATGGACAAAAGTTGACAACTCACACGGCGCATTGAACAATCCTTGCGACTGTAGTTCCAAGTGGTAGGTGGTTGTTGGGTGGCTCATTGGCTGATCAGCGGGTGTAAAAAGTGTTTGTTATGGGTTGGATATGCTGGCGTTGTGGTCAATTATTCAGGCTTTTTGTATCTGCTATTTAGCGGAAGCTCCACCATACCCTTTCATTGGTTTTTTCTGATATCACCTTGGTTGTGCATCTATTTTGGTTTACCCCATCAGCAACAGCAAAATGTCATTCGCTGGTTTCTGAGAAAATTCAAATAACGATATTGCAGTAAACCTGCTTTGTTAATGGCAGAACTTGAGGGCAAAACATGAACAGCATCGGTGCTGTGGCGCGGTTTATCGGGCTTTCGTTAATGGCGTTTTTATTCGGTTGCTCAAAAGCGCCCGAATCTGCGCCTGTTGTGGCGCCACAACCTCAACCATCGTTTACTCCCTATGGCAGTTGGTCATCACCTATTACAGCGAGTGCGGTCTACAGCGCCTTTTCTGCCATCGGAGAGCTGCAAAGTAGCGGCGATATGCTGTATTTCGTTGAGTCAGATCCCGCAGCACAAGGGCAGTCAGGTATTAAACGACTGGATAGCAATGATAACGTTATTCAAGTGGTTGATGCTCAATTTGGCGTGGGCAGCCGCGTTCACGAATACGGCGGTGCGCCATTCCTCGCCATTGGCAACAGCATTTTTGCCACCAAAATGGCTGACCAACGTTTGTATCGTATTGCGCCTAATCAACCGCCAGTGCCGTTAACCCCTGAGGGCACTCGCCAAGCCGACTGTGTGTTTTTCACCAAAGGCTCGCGGATTTTATGTGTACGCGAAGATCATCGAGTGGATGGCGAAGCAACGGCAAGCTTAGTTGCGGTGAATCTTAATCAGCCGGGCGAGGGCGAGGTTTACCTCTCAGGGCAAGACTTTTTCAGCTCACCCACCATCAACCCTAGTAACACCCAAGCTGCATGGTTAACCTGGGAACATCCCAATATGCCGTGGGATAACACCCAACTATGGCGTGGTGAACTCGATAAAAAAGGCGCCATCATTCAGCCGCAGCAAGTGAAATTGCCGACCAATGGCGCCATTATGCAGCCGCAATATAGCCCTGATGGCACGCTCTATTTTATTGCGGATTTTGACAACTGGTGGAATCTCTATCGCATCAATGCCATGGGGAACATTGAGCAGGTTACTCAGCTCACCGGTGAGATTGGTGGCCCCGCGTGGGGATTAGGTCGAAATGATTACGCCTTTGAAAGCAATCAGCATGTGATTGTCGGTTTACAGCAACAGGGACATCTGGATTTACTTCGAGTGGATCTTGATTCAGGCGTCAGTGAGACTCTAGCGACTGATTTTGCTTCGGTGAAGCAGTTAATAAGCCATCAGGGGCAGGTCTATTTTGTCGGTGCTAAAGAAACCCCAGAGCGCGGTATTTATCGCGTTACTGGCCGTGGCACCGAATTAGTCTATGCACCTGAAATCGCAGCCGTCGAACCCAGTTATATCGCCAAGCCGGTCAGTATGAGTTTTACCACTGCGGATGGCAGTACTGCTTATGGCTTGTATTACCCGCCAACCAATCCGAATTTTGTGGCAGATACTGGCAGTTTACCGCCGTTAATTATGATGTTGCACGGTGGGCCAACCGCCGCGGCCAGTGCGGCCTACAGTGGCGATATTCAATTTTGGACCAGTCGCGGATTTGCTGTGTTTAATCTGAATTATCGCGGCAGCACAGGTTATGGTCGTGAATTTCGCCGCAGCCTTTACGGCAACTGGGGTGTTGCTGATGTCGAAGATGCCATCTATGCCGCTAAATATCTGGTGCAGCAAAAACTCGCTGATCCTGAAAAACTGGCGATTCGTGGTGGTAGCGCGGGTGGCTTTAGCGTGTTAGCGGCATTGGCGTTCCACGACACCTTTAAAGCGGGCACCAGTTATTATGGTGTCAGTGATATCGAGGTGTTAGCCAAAGAAACCCATAAGTTTGAGTCACGCTACCTCGATCAACTGATTGGTCCCTATCCGCAAATGCAGCAAACCTATCGTGATCGCTCGCCCTTGTATCATCTTGACGGTTTAAATGAACCTTTGCTGCTGTTTCAAGGATTGGAGGATAAAGTCGTCCCGCCCAATCAATCTGAGATGATCTATCGTGGCCTCGTTGATAAGGGTGTGCCGACAGCCTATGTGGCATTCGCGGGGGAAGGGCATGGCTTCAAACAGCCACAGCACAATATTTTGGCGCTGGAAACCGAACTTGCTTTTTATGGGCGCGTATTTGGCTTCACTCCTGCAGGAGAACTGCCGTCAGTCCCGTTGCAAAATGCTCAAGTGCTGGCGCGTTAATCGGCCTTACAACATTTGCTCGACAGCCCCTCAATGATGGGGCAATCGGGCGTGTCGCCGCCGTGACATTGATTGACCAATTCGCTTAATTCATGATGCAGTGCCTGTAGGCGCTGCATTCTCTGTTCAAGCACCAAAAGATGTTCACTTGCCAGCTTTTTCACATCACTGGCGCATCGTGCAGGATCATGCTTGAGTTGCAGCAAGCTGCGGCACTCTTCAATGCTAAATCCCAATTCACGACAATGCTGCACAAAGTTAAGTGCGGTCAGCTGTTGCTCGCTATATTCTCGATAACCATTGGCACCGCGATGACCTTTGACAAGGCCAATGTCGTGATAGTAACGAATACTTTTGACTGACAGCCCGGTTTTTGCGGCCACATCCCCAATTTTCATTCGACCTCCGACATATGTGCGTCACACTATCGATAGCTGTGGTTGACTCTCCTGTTACTGGAGACTTTACCCTGAGTACATTAGCTATGACAATCGGTTTAACTGGGTGTGCAGCTGTCGCCCATGAAGCGTGAAGAAGGTTTGAGATGACATCGTATCAATTTCATATCAGTAATATGCACTGTAAAGGATGTGCTCGCAAAATTACCGCACTGTTTGACGCTGAACCTCATGTTACGGTGACTACCGATGTGGCGAGCAAATTGCTGAGATTATCTTTGGCTGACGGTGCAAGTTTAACCGAGCAAGAGGTTAGCGAGCGGTTGGCGCAAGCCAATTATCAAGCTGAGCCAGCTGTGGCGTCCTGGCATAGATTCTCTGTGCCTGATATGCACTGCGGTCATTGTGAAAAATCGATTCGCGCCGCATTGCTTGATGCGGAACAGGTGCAAGTCGACTTGGAAAGTCGTCAAGTGGCAGTGTTGACATTGCTCAGTGCAGAAGCGGTGCGACAACAGATTAATGACGCCGGCTTTACTGCTGAACCGATTGCTGTTGAACAGCACCGTGCTGACTTTGAGCAAGTCAAGCAAGCGGCCGAAGCTCTCGTTTCGCAAACGCCAAATGGACAGCTTGAATCTGCCTCCAGTGCGCAAAAATTACGGCTGTTTGTGCCAGAGATGAGCTGTGCCAGTTGTGTGGCGAAAATTGAAAAGGCCTTTGAGGCAGCAGGCGTAGCCGCGCGGGTGAACTTGGCCGATAAGCAAGTCTCGATGGAAAACGACATTGCCGTTGCTCAGGCGCAGCAGATCCTGCAAACCGCGGGTTATCGCGGTGAGCTGATTGAAAATGCTGCCGATGCGATAGCCGATAAAGCGGCGCATGATGCGAAGGAATATCGCACCCGGTTAATTCAAGCCGCAGCGACGCTGGGTGTTGGCGTGCCGATGATGCTATGGGGTTGGTTTGGCGGTCAGATGAGCGTAGATAGTGATGCAGCTCGGCTTGGCTGGGGCTTGGCCGCTATCTTGTGTCTCATTCTTCTGCTGGATTGCGGTGGCCATTTCTTTGCGGGAGCTTGGCGAGCGTTGAAAGTCAAAAGTGCCAACATGGATAGCTTAATCGCCGTTGGCACCGGCACGGCTTGGCTGTATTCGGCACTCGTCGTTGCTGGGCCACAGTGGTTCCCGGCGGGAACCCGCCATGTGTATTTTGAAGCCAGTTTGATGATCCTTGGTCTTATCAATCTTGGCCATGCTCTGGAGCTACGCGCTCGCGGAAAAACCAGCTCAGCGGTGCAACAGCTCATCGGCCTACAAGCCAATAGTGCTTACTTAGTCACCGAACAAGGCGACAAAGAGGTTGCTATCGACAGCATTAAGATTGGCGATGTATTGCGTTTGCGTGCGGGTGACAAAGTGGCGTTAGATGGTGAAGTCATCAGCGGTCAGTCATTAATTAACGAAGCGATGCTCACTGGTGAGCCGATGCCAGTCACTAAAACAGCAGGGGATAGCGTCAGCGCAGGCACACTTAATGGCGATGGCAGTTTGACCTATCGTGTGACGCGAGCACAGCAAGACACGCGCTTAGCGCAAATTATTGCCTTGGTACAAGAGGCGCAAACTTCAAAAATGCCTATTGGCCGACTCACCGACAAAATCGCGGGCGTATTTGTGCTGGTGGTGATGTTGCTGGCGCTGCTTGCGGCGCTGATTTGGTATTTTGTTGGGCCGCAACCGGCGTTGTCTCATGCGCTCGTGGTACTGACCAGCGTGCTCATCATTGCTTGCCCTTGTGCACTCGGTTTAGCCACTCCGATGTCGATTATGGTGGCGGTAGGCCGCGCGGCGCAGATGGGCGTGCTAATTAAAAACGGAGAAGCACTGCAAACGGCGTCGAAAGTCAGTTGTGTGGTATTAGATAAGACCGGCACTGTGACTGAAGGTAAACCGCAAGTGGTGGCAATCCATTGCGTTAACGCTGCCGATGAAAACACTGTGTTGCAGGCGGTTGCCAGTCTTGAACAGCAATCGTCCCATCCATTAGCGCAATCTCTGTTGCAAGCGGCACAGCAGCGGCAACTGTCTGTCACCGAGGTTAGCCAATTTGAATATCGTCAAGGGCAGGGGGTCGTTGGCCGCCTTGATAACGGGATTTGGCTCATCGGCAACGACAAACTGCTGCAGGCCCATGATGTAGTGCTTGATGAAGCTGTCATCTCGTTACGCAACCAAGCAACGGCATTAGCGCAAACGCCGGTATTGGTGGCGCATAATGGCGTATTCTCGGCATTAATCTGCATTAGCGATCCGATCCGCAAAGATGCCAAAGCGGCGCTCAGCTTGCTGAAGCAACAAGGCAAACGTTTGGTATTACTCTCAGGAGATAACGAGCAAACGGCCAATGCCGTTGCCCAGCAGATAGGTATTGACCATGTGATCGCCGGCGTGCTGCCCGATGAAAAACAAGCATGGGTGCACAAGTTACAGCAAGCCGGCGAGGTGGTGGCCATGGTCGGCGATGGCATTAACGATGCACCTGCATTGGCCGCAGCGGATGTTGGCGTAGCGTTGGGCACAGGCACAGACGTTGCTATTGAAAGCGCGGATATGACCCTTCTTACCCCTAAATTGGAAAATTTAGCCCTGGGTTTTGCACTATCAAAAGCAACGCTTCGTAACATCAAACAAAACCTGTTTGGTGCATTCATCTATAACAGCATTGGCATTCCGGTCGCCGCTGGTGTGCTGTTTCCGGTGTTTGGTATTTTGTTAAGCCCAGTTATTGCGGGCGCGGCGATGGCGCTGTCATCTTTAACGGTCGTTTCTAACGCAAATCGACTACGTTTTAAAAAGTTAGCTTAGCGATAACGCAGTAAAATGAATAAAACCCGGTGTTTGCTGGGTTTTATTATTTAGAGCGCTAAATTTTACCGCTAGGCAGGTGTTTGCGCGGTAAAAATGGCCTAAAAAGCTACACGTTTGTCGCTCGCGAATTGGCCGCTGTAGTTGATAATTCATATAGGGCTGCTATAGTGGCGCGTTTTATACGAAGTTGGCCTGTCAAACCTCGTAATACGCACACTTTGCAGTAAAAACTGGGAATACCGAACGTGATCACAACCGCTAACATCACCATGCAGTTTGGCGCTAAGCCACTGTTTGAAAATATCTCCGTCAAATTTGGTGACGGTAACCGCTACGGCCTTATCGGGGCAAACGGCAGCGGTAAATCCACCTTTATGAAGATTTTGTCCGGTGAGTTGGAACCGTCTTCTGGTAACGTATCTGTGGATGCGAATGAGCGTCTGGGTAAGTTGAATCAGGATCAATTCGCTTACGAAGAGTTCAGCGTGATTGACACTGTGATCATGGGCCACAAAGAACTGTGGAAAGTGAAACAAGAGCGCGACCGCATTTACTCATTGCCCGAGATGTCTGAAGAAGATGGTATCAAAGTGGCGGAGTTGGAAATGGAATTCGCCGAGATGGACGGTTACACCGCTGAATCTCGCGCGGGTGAACTGCTGTTGGGTGTCGGTATTGCGTTGGAACAACACTTTGGCCCAATGAGTGAAGTCGCACCCGGCTGGAAACTGCGGGTGTTGTTGGCGCAAGCACTGTTTTCTAATCCTGATATTCTGTTGCTCGACGAACCTACCAACAACTTGGACATCGACACTATTCGCTGGCTACAAGAAACCTTGAACCAACGTAACAGCACCATGATCATCATTTCGCACGACCGTTACTTCCTCAACTCTGTGTGTACGCACATGGCGGACTTGGACTACGGTGAACTGCGTGTGTACCCAGGCAACTACGATGAATACATGACTGCCGCGTCACAAGCGCGTGAGCGTTTAGTGGCTGAAAACGCCAAGAAGAAAGCGCAAATTGCTGAACTACAAACCTTCGTAGCACGCTTCTCGGCGAACGCCTCTAAAGCGAAGCAGGCAACGTCTCGTGCGCGTCAGATTGATAAAATCAAACTGGACGAAATCAAAGCGTCTAGCCGCGTGAACCCTTATATTCGTTTCGACCAAGACAAAAAGTTGTTCCGTAACGCGTTGAATGTGGAAGCGTTGTGCAACGGTTACGATGAGCCATTGTTTGCTGACTTTAACCTGATTGCCGAAGTGGGTGAACGTATTGCGATCTTGGGTGAAAACGGTGCCGGTAAAACCACGTTGGTACGTACCTTAATCCATGATCTACCACAGAAATCAGGCACCATTCAATGGTCTGAAAACAGCTCTATCGGTTACTACGCGCAGGATCATGCCGACGACTTCGAAAACGATCTCAACCTGTTTGACTGGATGAGCCAATGGCGTCGTGAAGGCGATGATGACCAAGCCGTTCGTGCGGTACTTGGGCGTATGCTGTTCGGCGC
Organism: Shewanella avicenniae; assembly: GCF_017354945.1. NCBI lineage: Bacteria > Pseudomonadati > Pseudomonadota > Gammaproteobacteria > Alteromonadales > Shewanellaceae > Shewanella > Shewanella avicenniae. Next base: position 1,561,446 of record NZ_CP071503.1, read on the forward strand.
TGACGATATCAAAAAGTCTGTCAAAGTGCTGTCAGGTGGTGAGCAAGGTCGGATGATTTTCGGTAAGTTAATGCTGCAAAAGCCAAACATCTTAGTGATGGACGAACCGACCAACCACTTGGATATGGAATCGATTGAAGCATTGAACAACGCCTTAGAAATGTATGAAGGCACCTTGTTCTTCGTGTCACACGACCGTGCGTTCGTATCGTCACTAGCGAACCGTATTTTGGAAATCGCTCACGGCAAGGTTAACGACTTCAAGGGAACCTATGATGAGTTCCTCGCCAGCAAAGGTATTGAAGGCTAAGCTGTTGGGCTGATGAATTGAAAATCCTCGCTGCGGCGGGGATTTTTTTTGCTTTTTCAGCCAAAACGCGGGCTATCCCACTCGGATTTAAGGGCTCAGGGGCGCGCTGCTTCGCAGAATCCAGAACACGCACATTTAAGCTACAAAACTGAACCGTGATTGCATCTAGTCGGCATAGTGTTTATTCTTCTAGCCGCATTTTTTGAGTAGCAATGGATGCTAAAGCACACTCAAAGCCATCACCTAACACCCGATTTTCCGTCATAGGTAACGCTTTAACATGTTATTTGCGCGCAGCTATCCTTTGCGTTTGATGATTATTCTGCCGTTTTCGTTTCTGTTTTTTGTAGCTGCGGCGGTATTTTGCTTAGTGTCCTACCAAAATAGCGAAACATTAGCGCGTTCCATGGGACACAGCGTGGCGCAAGAGCTAGGAAAGCGTATTGAACAGTATGTCGAAAGCCTGACCGAAGTGATGCCGGCGATCACAGACATCAATGCTAAAGCTTTGCTCAATGGCAATCTCTCTCAGACAGATTTGCAACAAAATACCCCGTGGTTGCTCAGTCAGTTGCAGCAACATCCGCAGTTAAGCTTTGTGAGCATTGCCATGATGGATGGGCGCTTTGTGGCCGCCTCTCGTCCACCGAATCAGCCTGATCATATTCAGTTGGCCAGCAATATCGAAAGTGCTGATCACCATCTTATCGGCTATGCTCCGAGCGCAGATCAGCATTTCGGTGAGCAGCAAAGCCATATTCCGGGACCGTACGATCCAAGCAAACGGCCGTTTGTGCAGTGTGCCATCGCGGCTCCGCAACAAGCCTGTTGGGGCGATATTTACCATTATTTGGACAGCGATAATTTTGGTATCAGTCTATCGCGAGCGGTTGTCGATGATGCAGGGAAGATTATTGCAGTAGTTGCTGCAGATATCGCGTTGAATCGTTTAAATAACTTTATGGCGCAGCTTGATATTGGCTTTAATGGCTTAGCCTTGTTGGTGGAACAGCATAACGGCAAATTAATTGCGTCGTCGAACACGGCGCTGATCCCGGTCAATACCCCAAATAGAGATCGCTACCAGATAGCCAATCATCCTTCAGCATTGCTGCAGCAGTTACCTACGTTTTCGGCCAATGCTGCATTGCCACATAGTATTCAACTCAATAACACCCAATATCTGTTAGAAGCTATTCAGATAGATTTGGGCCTTGGGCTCAGTTGGCAGCTGGTGGTGTTGTTGCCTGTTGAGAAAATTGCTGAACCCATTATTCAGCAGGTGCGTGATACCGTGTTGGTGACCGCACTTATTTTGCTGCTGTTAATCTTTATTGGTGCGGCACTGGCGCGGAAAATCGCTGGCCCAATTGAAAATATTGCCGCGGCAGCCAGTCAAAACACTTTAAATCAGTTAGCTACAGCAAATACTGAAAAGGCATCCTATACCGAAGTTGATGACCTTAAAGACAGCCTCGCCATGTTGGCAAAAGCACAGTTGAACTCGATTCATATGCTGGAGCAGAAGGTGCAACATCGTACCTTGGCGCTGCAGCAAGCGAATGAACGCCTGACCCGTTTGTCGGAGCAAGATCCGCTGACCGGAATTGCCAATCGACGGGTATTTAGTGAACGGCTGAAATCCGCATGGCAACAGGCGCTAGAGCAGCAACAGCCGCTAAGCGTGATTTTGTGCGACATCGATTATTTTAAGTCTTATAACGATCATTTTGGTCATCAGGCCGGCGATGAAGCGTTACGTACCGTTGCCAAACATCTGGAATCTCATCTGCCGGGCAGTGATGGTTTAGTTGCGCGTTATGGCGGTGAAGAGTTTATCCTGCTGTTGCCAAACACCTCGGCAGCGGCCGCGGGGCAATTGGCAGAAACGCTGCGGCAAACTTTGTGTGAGCAGGCGTTGCATCGTGAAGATGTGGCGCAGGGAATGATTACGCTGAGCTTTGGTTATAGCTGTATTTGTCCAACAGCGCACGATGAAATGCGGTTACTCATCAAACACGCCGATGAGCAGCTCTATCAGGCCAAAGCAAATGGACGAAATCAGGTGCAACCAGCACTAACGGTAACGGATTAATCGGCGCTGGCTGCCATCGCTGCAATGTGCGGGCTAAATGTCACTGTTTAAATGCCACTGTTCGCCAATCTGTCTGCCATGGCGCTTAAACCGGTAATACCTTCAATATCCGTCGGTTGGAGCTGCAATTTGAATAGCGACAACTTTTTAAAGCGTTGATCGATTTCGGCGAGATGTTTCTGCTCTTGTACGCGGCGCTGCGCCAGAAATTCGCCATCGGCATCGTCAGGCAAAATACGATTTACCACTAATCCCGCTAATGGCAGATGTTCCTGCAACAAGGCGTCTACCGCTCTGCTGGTTTCGAGTATCGGTAACTTTTCCGGAGTCAGTACAAACAGCATCGCCGTTTGACTCTTATCCAACAATATTTCGCGAGTGCGTTGCAGTAGGCGTTGTCTGGTTAACAGGGTTTCTGCAATCGCTTTGTTGCGAGGGTCCATGCCGGCAGTGGCATGCTGAGTGGGATCATCAAAGGGATTGGTGACATCACGGCCGGATTTAGGGGTGAGATGCTCCATCACCGCGCCTAGTTTTTCCGACTTTTCATTGGCTCTGAGTAGCCCTTGGGTCCAAGCCGCCATGGCTTCAGGCAGGCTCAGTAACCTTAGCGTGTGGCCAGTCGGCGCTGTGTCAAAAATCACTAAATCATATTCTTGTTGTGCCAACTGAATCGTTTTGGCAATGCGTTCAAGTAACGCGGCTTCTTGCGCACCCGGTGATTGGCGGGTTAGGCGCATCTGACGTTCAATTTCGCTGAACATCTCCGGCCGAGTAAAGCGTTTTAATTGACTGGTGACTTGGGCTAAATGCTGTTCAACTTCGTCGTCAGGGTCGATCTCTAACGCATCAAGGTTAGGTGCCATACGGGTGATGTGATTCCCAATATGACGCGCAAAGGCATCGCTCAGGCTATGGGCGGGATCGGTTGAAACCAATAACACTTTTTTGCCACGGTTTGCGGCTAATAAGGCAAGAGAACTTGATACCGTTGTTTTACCAACACCACCTTTACCCCCAACCCAAATCACTTTTTTATTGGTCAACACATCCATGACTAAGCTTTACCTTCAATTAACAGCATTTGAATTGATCGAGCGGAGAGTGCGGCATTCCCATACGTTTATGCCAATCATGGAACTTCTCTAACATGATGGGCTGCAACTCCAACGTGTAGTAACTTGCTGGGTTGGGCACGCCCATCATTTCCGAGAAAATCAGCAACATGAAAAGATCATCCTGTTCTCGACGAGCTCTCGCTACCGCTGCGCGAAAGGGCGCATTGTAGGCTTCTTCAGCCATTTGGCTGACATCGCGGATCAGACGACGGATCTTTTCAAGTTGCATGTTTTTTTACTCCGCAGCGTTGGCTGCTTTACGCTCTTTAATAGTACGGGTCAGCGTGGCAACACACTCTAAGGTGATGACAATCGCTGCAATAAGTACCACTAAGTCTAACGTAAACAGGAACCAATCTTCTTTGGCATAGAAGCCCTTCAGCTGAATAACCAAACCCGCAATGGTCATCACCAGCAGGAATGCCAATGGTGCTAAGGTATAGATCATTGGGCGGCCCAATTTCACCAACATCACAGTGATCACCAACAGGGTTAAGCCACCTAAAAGTTGGTTAGTGGTACCGAACAGTGGCCAAATCAACAGACCACCTGAACCATCACCACCGGCACCGAACGCCAGCAACAAACAGCTACCAACCGCCAGCAGGGTTGCAACAGAGCCTTTGTTCATCCAAGGCATGTTATAAATGCTACCCCATTCTTGGAAGATATAGCGTTGCAAACGCAAGCCAGTGTCCATTGTGGTACCCGCAAACAGTACTACCATTACGGTTAACAGAGTTTGCGCCATGGTTTCATCAAGTCCGAGACCTGATTCAAGAATGTTCGCACCGCCGCGGATAAAGGCACCTACGCCACCTTGACCAAAGGCGTGGTAAACACTTTGCCAGTCAGCCAGTGTTGCAAAGCCAGCAGTTGTTGCAATGATTGCGGCCAACGCCAGAGAACCTTCACCAATCGCGCCAAAGTAGCCCACAAAACGCAGATCAGGTTCTTTGTCCAATTGCTTAGAGGTAGTACCTGATGCCACCAAACCGTGGAAGCCCGAAATTGCACCACAAGCAATGGTCACAAACAGTAAAGGTACGATTGAAGGGGTTCCAGCTGGAACATCAGTGTTAAAGGCTGGCGCTACTACATCCGGGCCAGAGATAATCACCGCGCCATATAATAGGCCTAAGCCGATAAACAGCTGAATACCGTTGATGTAATCACGTGGTTGCAGCAGCATCCACACTGGCAACAGAGAGGCGATAGCGGCATAGACGAACAGCAGAATGATCCATGTTTCATTATCGGTCAGCATACCGATGGTTTCTGGTAATGAAATTGGCATCATAGGACCGATATAGATCATGCCGTACAGCGCAATAACCCCAACAATGGTCACGACGAGCAGGTTGATGAGCTTACGGTAAATCAACTGACCCACAATCAAGGCTACTGCGATGGCGCCCCACACCGGAATGGTTGCGCTTGGGAAGTTAATCAGCTGCTTCGCGATGACCACAGCAAATACCGCGTTCACCATCAGCAACACCAAGAAAATTACAATCATGAAGATTGAGCGGGCACGACCACCAATCACATCACCCGTCACGGCACCGATAGATTTGGCTTTATTGCGGTTACTGGCCCAAATGGCCCCCGCATCATGCACACCGGCAAAAAAAATCGTGCCGAGTGTTACCCACAAGAAGGCTGGTACCCAACCCCAAATAACGGCAATCGCTGGCCCGATAATCGGTGCTGCGCCCGCTACAGAAGTAAAGTGGTGCCCCCAAAGTACATATTTGTTGGTTGGTACATAATCAACGCCATCACTCATTGCATGAGCGGGAGTGACGAAATTAGGATCAACTTTAAATATCTTTTCGCAAATAAATTTGGAATACACGAAATAGCCTAAAGCCATTGCCCCCAAACCCATCAGCATGAGAAAAATCGCGTTCATCGGTAGTTCCCTCTGAGTGTTGTTTTTTGGTTATCACACACGATGTTAACGAATACTACTTATTGGCTAGAATCCGACCAAGGTCTAACAAGCGATTTTTCACTAAGATATTGATCTGAATAATAGAGTTTTAATTTATTAGGTAAAGCTAAATGTTAAATATAAGTTACAGATTGAGTTGGGAGTAGACGGGGAGATAGTAGGGGTAATTGGTACTTTATTACGGTACTAAAGCACGGATATCGCCGCCACTATGGCGAAAAGTGGCGGAAAATCAGGGCGTCTACTGGCTTACGCTGACTTCATAGCTAGTAAACTTACGAATATTAATCACCCCTGTATCAAACATCAGGTATTGGCCCTTGATGCCTAATAGTGTGCCGCTGACGTCGGCGGCCTTATCAAAGTTGTGTGATTTTATTTTTGTTGGAAATTCGGAAACTGGATATTGAATGCTAGTTATTTGAGCAGTAAGCGGTTCAATGGCAAATTTGGCATTGCTATCGAGCTCGTTAATCCGCTGCTGGATTTGTGGTAACAGCGTATTGGCGAGCGAAGCAAGATCTAAGGCTTCATTGTCGCCTTTAAGCATCGCTTGCCAATTGGTTTTATCGGCAATTAGCTCTGCCAGCGTGACTTCAATCAGGCCTGAAAGATAACGTGAGTTTACCTTAAACAATGGCATCCCTTGCGTCGCACCTTGATCTAACCAACGGGTTGGCAGTTGCGTGTGGCGCGTAATTCCAACTTTAAGGCCTGAGGTGTTGGCCAGATAAACATAATGAGGCACAAAACAGTGGCTCAGCCCCCACTCAGGTTCGCGACAGGAGCCTTGCTCGAAATGGCAGGTTTCGGGTTTCATCACGCACATGTCACAACTGGCCAATTTCTGCATGCAAACAAAGCAATGGCCTTGGGCATAACTTTTCTTGGTGCGTTTGCCGCAGTTACAACAAAAGATATTGCCTGTGTGTGTCAACGTGAGCGTCTTGCCAATTAACGGATTAAGGGCGAGCGTTTGTTGCCCTACACGAAGTTGGTACTGCGCGATGCCGTCATCACCTAGGCTAACCGCCATCTTATTGAGCGTTCCAATCATGATGTTCCCAATGTTTATGGTTGAAGCCGCGCAGTTTATCAGGCTTTAAATTGTGTGGTGATGGAAAAAAGCGATTAACTCTGCACAGCTTAGCGACTGCGTAATTTATCGATTACCACATCGTCACCAATGGCATACAGGGCTTCAGTCAGTTGTTCTTCCTGAATTGTATCGGTCAATTTCAGGCCGATAGTGGCGCGAAACAGCGCAATCCCAGTGTGGCTGGCACTTTCAAATTTACTGCTGAACTGCTCAATGTTAATGCCTAGGCTACTGGCTTTATTGGAAATTTCGCGTACCAAGCCTGGGCGATCGTACGCCACTAAGCTCAGTGTGAGGCGCTTGCCCGGTTTGCTCACAATGCCCGCAGCTGCGCTCGTCAGGGTCATGCCTTCAATTGATTCGAGGGCTTCAATCAAATCGTCCCAGTGCTGCTCTTCCACATCGAGTAAGACAATGGCTGCAAAAATGCCATCAATATGGCGCAGTTCCGAGTCAAGCCAGTTACCGCCATGATGATTGACGGCGTTCGCAATTTGCTCCACTAACCCTTGTCTATCGGGAACCTGTAATGTTATGAGATATCGACTCATTTGTTGCAAACTCCTGTATGCTCAAAGCGTTAGACGCTGTAACATTATTGTCATTTTCGCGTCATATAATTCTGCCCACTCATATTTTGCTACATGAGTGCAATTTTGTTGGCGACCATTGTTACCACAGGCTGGCGACGAACAACAGTGGCAACGTTCACGAGTTTTATAATTGAGGTTTTCAATGGAACGTCAGGTGTCTAAGCCTGCCCCTTTAAAGCATGACATTTTACAAGCCAAGCGGGCTAACCGTCGGGCGGTTAAAGATAAACTGACGCAGCTGGGTGTCTCCTTTGGTGGCATCATGGTGTTTGTTGCCTTGCTGTTGATCTTCTTTTATTTACTTTATGTCATTAAACCGATTTTTGCCTCGGCATCAATAACGCCGCAAGCAAGTATTAGTCTGCCTAACACCTCAAGCAATGTGCTGATGGTGGGCAGTGACGAGCTGCATCAACAGTTATATCGCGTGACTGATGACGGTGGCGTCGATTTTGTTGATGTGGCCAAACAACAGGTGACTCATCAGACGCTTGCCATACCTGCCGGCGTTGCTATTGTGAGCCAAGCGCGCTCGATGCCGAGCCAGCAACTATTTGCTTTCGGGCTCGATAATGGCCAAATGCTGCTTGGCAATGTCAATTTCAATGTGAGTTACCCCAATAATCAGCGATTGATTACCCCAAATATTCGCTATCCATTGGGTGTGCCATTGCTGACGATTGCTGACGATAAGCAGCCGTTAAAGCAGTTGGCCTTTGCCTACAGTCAGAAAAAACTCAGCTTTATCTATCTTGATAACAGTCAGCATTGGCAGCTACTGCGCATGGACGGTGAGGAAAATCTACTCACCGAAGAGATTGATTGGCAATCTGAAAAATCGGTGTTGCCGGATGCGCCAATTCATGTAGCGCAGCAGAAAATCACCCCAGATCACCAACAAGCAATTTTGCTGACGACCAATAAAGCTTTCATTTACGATATTCGTAACCCGAACAGCGTCAGCTTGTTACAGGTGCTAAACCTTGAGCGCGCTCGCGCTAAGGTGACCGATTTTGAGTTACTTGCTGGGGCGAGTTCATTGCTTATCAGCTATTCCGATGGCGTAGTCGCGCAATATTTTCAGGTAAATCAAGATGGTGGCCGCAGCTATCAATTTGTGCGTGAGTTTGCTGAACTCGGTAATATTCAGCAGTTGGCCAGCGAATTTTATCGCCGTAGTTTTGCTACTGTGGCGCAAGATGGCACCTTAAAACTGCTGTATACCACCAGTGAACGTGAATTACTCGCCGAGAAATTGCCATTGCAACATTCCCGTGCGTTGGCATTTAGCCCGCGCGCTGATGCGTTAATTGCTGAAACTGCAGATAGTCTGCAATTGTTTAGCGTCAGTAATGCGCATCCAGAAGTGTCGTGGAGCGCGATTTGGCAACAAGTTTGGTATGAAGGCTATCCTGAGCCGCAATATGTGTGGCAATCAACCTCTGGCTCCGATGATTTTGAAGCCAAGCTTAGTCTGACGCCGTTGGCATTTGGTACCTTAAAGGCGGCCTTTTACGCCATGTTGTTTGCCACGCCGATTGCGTTAGCTGGGGCAATCTATACCGCCTACTTTATGTCACCTCAAGTGCGTTCGGTGGTGAAACCTACCATTGAAATTATGGAAGCCTTGCCAACCGTGATATTGGGTTTCCTCGCCGGCTTATGGTTAGCGCCGCTGGTGGAGTCGCATCTGCCCGGCTTGTTATTGCTGCTAATTCTCGAACCTATCGCCATATTGCTGGTGGCCTTTGGCTGGGCAAAGTCTCCGGCCGTTATTAAGCAGTGGTTGCCTGAAACCTATCAAGAATTAATGTTAATTCCGGTCGTATGTTTTGTGGCATGGCTGAGTTTTAGCTTGAGTCCGCTGGTGGAATTGTGGCTATTTCATGGTGACAGCCGTCTGTTTATCACCAACACCTTGGGCTTGAGCTTTGATCAACGTAATGCGTTGGTTGTGGGCATCGCCATGGGCTTTGCGGTGATCCCAACCATTTTCTCGATTGCCGAAGACGCCATTTTCTCGGTGCCACGCCACCTTTCTAATGGCAGCTTGGCCTTGGGGGCAACCCCGTGGCAAACACTGACGCGCGTGGTACTGCTTACCGCCAGTCCGGGGATTTTCTCCGCCGTCATGATGGGGCTTGGCCGCGCAGTGGGTGAAACCATGATTGTGCTGATGGCCACAGGTAACACTGCCATTATGGATTGGAGTATTTTTCAAGGGATGCGCACGCTCGCGGCCAATATCGCGGTCGAAATGCCGGAATCTGCGATTGGCAGTTCCCATTATCGGGTATTGTTCTTAGCGGCTTTCGTATTGTTTTTATTTACTTTTGTGTTTAATACCATCGCAGAAGTGGTGCGGCAGCGCCTGCGCGAACGTTACAGTTCGCTGTAAGCAACTAGGCAGAAATGGTTAAGCAAATGTTCGAATTTAGGAAGCAAGATTAATGGGCAGATGGTTTAAATCTGGATCGCCTTGGATCTGGATGACAGGCTCCGCCGTCAGTGTCAGCTTAATTGCGGTGCTGGGATTACTGTTGCTCATTGCCTGGCGCGGGTTGAGTTATTTCTGGCCTGCCACCATTTACCAATGGCAAATGCAAGGTGATGACGGTACTCGTTTTACACTCATTGGCGAAATCCATGATCGCGAGCAGGTGCCTCTTGAGCGTTTAAAAGCTGCTGGGTACCAGTTCGCGGCGGATACGCCGGAGTTTGTTGAACGCCAATTGATAAAAACCGGTAACCGAGAATTTGTCAGCCTGGATTTTCGTTGGATTCTCGCAACCGACATCATCAGCCGTTCTGTGCCGGAAGATGTTGTGGTATTTGAGCGCAGCCGCAACGGCAATTTTTACGGTACGCCAGTAAAAGTGCTGGAAAACGGTACAGAGATCGCCAGTGGCGATGTCGCAGAGGCGCTGCAACAACATATTGCTCGCGCTGTTGCGCTTAACGAACAAGCCGTCGAACTGCAAAAGCGTGATATCGGCGCAATCAACCACCAGATGGAACGCTTGCGGCTAACATCGCGTAAATATGAGTTAAAGGGTGAGTTGACCGAAGCACGTAAAGCCGAAATCGCGGCTGAGCAGCAAACATTGCAACAAGCCTATCAAGTACTAGAAAACAAACTGTTTGCCTTGCGCGCCGATGCAGCAAGGGATGCGGTGGTGGTGCGTGATATGCGTGGCCAAGAGGTCACCTTAACGCTCGATACTGTGTTGGAAGCAACTTACGTCAATCGCTTAAGCGTGCCACAAAAATTAGCCAGTTGGTTTAGTCGGGTGGGGCATTTCGTCAGTGATGAGCCGCGCGAAGCCAACACCGAAGGCGGTGTTTTTCCAGCGATCTTCGGTACGGTATTTATGGTGTTGCTGATGTCCGTTATCGTGACGCCTTTTGGGGTGATAGCGGCGGTATATCTACACGAATATGCGCACAAAGGCTGGTTGACGCGGGTGGTGCGGATTGCAGTGATTAACCTTGCAGGGGTGCCATCGATTGTTTACGGCGTGTTTGGTCTGGGCTTTTTTGTGTACATGCTTGGTGGCTCCATTGACCGACTGTTTTTCCCAGAGGCTTTGCCGTCACCAACCTTTGGTTCGCCCGGGATGTTGTGGTCAGCGCTGACATTAGCGATTTTGACCTTGCCGGTGGTGATTGTATCGACCGAAGAAGGCTTGAGCCGTATTCCGGCCTCAGTCAGACAAGGCAGTTTGGCCTTGGGCGCAACCAAAGCCGAAACCCTGTATCGCATTGTATTGCCTATGGCCAGCCCAGCAATTATGACTGGCTTGATTTTGGCCGTGGCCCGCGCTGCGGGTGAAGTGGCACCCTTGATGTTGGTGGGTGTGGTAAAACTGGCGCCCAATTTGCCGCTGGATCTAAACTTTCCTTATGTGCATTTGGAAAGAAAATTCATGCATTTAGGATTTCATATTTACGATGTGGGCTTTCAAAGCCCTAACGTAGAAGCTGCACGGCCGTTGGTTTATGCCACCTCATTTTTACTGGTTACAGTGATAGTGAGCTTGAACCTGACCGCCATTAGTGTGCGTAACCATTTACGCGAAAAATATCGCTCGTTAGAAAACTGATTGGCGTGAGCCAACTGGATAGGACTAGAACCGCTTATGATCTCATTTGATTCCGCATTGACCCAGAATGGCAAAGTGGATCTACGCAACCTTGCGCCGGAACAAACGGCGTTAGAGATCAACGGCCTGAATTTGCACTACGGTGACAAACAGGCGTTGTTTGATGTGTCGATGAAAATTCCACGCAAACAGGTTACTGCATTTATCGGCCCGAGTGGTTGTGGTAAATCGACGCTGCTGCGTTGTATTAACCGCATGAATGACCTCGTTGACGACTGCAAAATCTCCGGTGAAGTTCTGTTGAACGGGCATAACATTTACGACAAAAAAGTCGACGTGGCGAAACTGCGTCGCAATGTCGGCATGGTTTTTCAGCGGCCAAATCCGTTCCCAAAATCTATCTATGAGAACGTTGTCTATGGGCTGCGGTTGCAAGGGATTAACAATCGTCGTGAACTTGATGAGGCGTGTGAGCGCTCATTGCGTGGTGCGGCGATTTGGGATGAAGTGAAGGATCGTCTGCACGATAACGCCTTTGGTTTGTCGGGTGGTCAGCAACAGCGTTTGGTGATTGCCCGTGCGATTGCGATTGAGCCTGAAGTGTTGCTGTTGGATGAACCTACCTCAGCACTGGACCCTATCTCTACCTTGACCATTGAAGAGCTGATCACTGAGCTGAAATCACGCTATACCGTGGTGATTGTTACCCACAACATGCAACAGGCGGCGCGGGTATCGGATCAAACAGCCTTTATGTATCTCGGTGAGCTAATTGAGTACGGCGATACCAATACGATTTTCACTACCCCGAAACAAGCAAAAACCGAAGACTATATTACTGGCCGCTACGGTTAACTAGTGATGGCAATGGCAGAGGAATAACCCTATGGATAACAAACAACTTACTCGTCATATCTCCGGCCAGTTTAATGCTGAGCTGGAAGCCATTCGCAACAAAGTATTGGCTATGGGCGGATTGGTGGAGCAGCAACTGGAGCAGGCGCTTGATGCGCTGGGTACCTTAGACGTTGAATTAGCGCAAAAGGTGATTGAGGGCGATCATCGCGTTAATGGCATGGAGGTGGACATCGATGAAGAGTGCACTCGCATCATCGCCAAACGTCAGCCTGCTGCGAGCGACCTAAGACTGGTGATTGCGATTTCTAAAACGATTGCGGACCTTGAACGCATCGGAGACGCTTGTGTCCGTATCGCCAAAGCTGCGATGGAAAAACGCAGCAATAATCAGCAGCCGTTATTGGTGAGCATTGAAAGTATGGGGCGCCACGCCACGCGGTTACTGCATTCGACCTTGGATGCCTTAGCCCGTATGGATGTGGAATCCGCGATTGAACTGCACAAAGAAGATGCCAAACTCGATAAAGAGTATGAAGGCATTATTCGCCAGCTAATGACTTATATGATGGAAGATCCGCGGTCAATTCCAGGCATTTTAGATGTGTTGTGGGCTGCGCGCGCGGTAGAACGCGTTGGTGACCGTTGTAAGAACATCTGTGAATATGTCATCTATTACGTAAAAGGGCGCGATGTGCGTCATGTCTCTTATGAAGAGATGGAAAAAGACTGATGTTCAGCAGCAATCGCTGAGTCCATTAACGCCGCGAAATGACGCGGCGTTGTTATTTGCGCTGCCATAAAAGCGTGATCCTAATGAGTAATACTGGTGCTAAGATATCTGGCTGCGATTTCTCGCATACTATTTTGAGGTTTTCATGAAGCGTACGCTTATCCGCGGGTTACTGAACGTATTGCCGATGGCGCTTAGCCTGTGGTTATTTTGGAGTCTGTTTGAGTCCCTAGATGAGCTGGGTAACTTGATTTTGTCGGTGATTGACCGCCAAAGCGCATTTACCGGTGCTGGCTTTTTGCTGGTGGTGATCTTGGTGTTTATGGCGGGCTTATTGTTCTCGGTTAGCCCTGTTGTGTGGTTGTGGAACTGGATCGAGCGGCAGTTAATGCGCTTTCCGCTGTTTAAATCTGTCTACGGCAGTATTCGCGATATCGCTTCCTTGATGAATCGTGATCCGAGTAAACCAAAAAATCAGCAAACGGTATTAGTGAAACAAGCCAATGGCGGTTATGTGGTAGGGTTTATTATGACTGACACTGCGCCACAACCCTTGCTTGATGCATTACCCGAAGGTGAATGGGTGCCAGTACTGTTTCAACTTTCTTATCAAATGGCGGGGATTACCAGTTTGGTCAAACGAGAAGATTTGATCATGGTGGATTGGTCGTTTGAAGAGGCGATGCGATTTAACCTTACTGCCGGGATTTCTAAGCCTGCGCCAGAGCAAACGCCTCGCTAAGCCAATGACCTAAAGCGAGCTTTGGTCAAACGCTTATCACTCAACCAAAGCTGAGCCTGGCGTCAAAAATTTATACATGTTTTTAACTGGTTAGTTGATGCTCAGACAGCCGCATTTTTGACCAATATTGGTTTTTTGTGGTTTAACTCCCCCAATTGGCTCTAAAACCTGTATAATCGCCAAGTATTATTTTAAAAAAGCGTGCAATACCAATCGAGAGTCAACACATTTGTCCTTGGCTCTCAATCGCCAACCTTTTCCACGTTGGCAGGTTTTCTTATCACTAGAACGTCTTGTTCTACCTCAAGAAAGCCGAAATATCGCGGTTGCACATAAAACAATTAACCCAAAAGGCAGAAAGTTGGTCGCTTCGCTTTCAAGCTAACATTCGCTAAATCAGGCGTGTTTGACTCGAAATAGGCGATCTTTCAACTAATGGGAGTATTCATGTCTTTAAAAACCAGTATTAATGGACCGGTATTTTATCCTTCGGTCGTTTGTTTGATTGCGTTAGTGTTGATTGGGGTTATTTGGCCTGATTCGGCGCAATTGCTGTTCGACGGCGTACAACATTGGCTGCAACTGAAAGCCGGTTGGCTTTACATTCTTGGGGTTGCCGGTTTTCTTATCTTCATCGTCTTTATTATGGTCAGTCGCTACGGCGACATTAAGCTCGGCCCCGATCATTCTGAGCCTGATTACAGCTATGGAACCTGGATTGCCATGTTGTTCTCCGCGGGAATGGGCATCGGTTTAATGTTTTTTGGTATCGGCGAGCCTGTGATGCATTTTTTGGCGCCGCCAGATGCTGATCCGCAAAGTTTAAAAGCGGCTAAGGATGCGCTTAAAATCACCTTCTTCCACTGGGGGCTGCATGCTTGGGCGATTTATGCCGTGGTGGCTCTTAGCTTGGCCTATTTTAGCTATCGCCATAAATTACCCTTGTTGCCGCGCAGTGCGCTGTATCCTTTGATTGGTGAACGTATTTATGGCCCAATCGGACATACCGTCGATACCTTAGCGGTGATTGGTACCGTGCTTGGGGTTGCTACGTCGCTCGGCTTTGGGGTGGCGCAGGTTAACTCTGGGCTGCATTACTTGATTGGCGACAGTCTGCCCATCGCGCCTGTGGTGCAAGTGATTTTGATTACCTTGATCACTGGGCTGGCGACCATTTCGGTGGTTACCGGTGTAGATAAAGGGATCAAAGTTCTTAGCGAGCTGAATATGGGGCTGGCATTTGTGCTGATGATTTTTGTGCTGTTAGTTGGCCCAACAGTGACTTTGCTGCAGCATTTTGTGCAAAACACCGGTGCGTACCTGAGTGACATTGTCAACAAGACCTTTAATTTGTACGCCTATCAGCAAAAGAATGACTGGCTAGGCGGTTGGACACTGTTCTATTGGGGCTGGTGGATCTCTTGGTCGCCATTCGTCGGTACGTTTATCGCGCGAGTCTCTCGTGGTCGTACGATTCGTCAATTCCTCGTTGGGGTGATGTTTGTGCCGACCGGTTTCACCTTTTTGTGGATGACCATTTTCG
Organism: Shewanella avicenniae; assembly: GCF_017354945.1. Taxonomy (NCBI): domain Bacteria; kingdom Pseudomonadati; phylum Pseudomonadota; class Gammaproteobacteria; order Alteromonadales; family Shewanellaceae; genus Shewanella; species Shewanella avicenniae. The sequence continues at coordinate 1,576,594 of NZ_CP071503.1, forward strand.
GGAATTCTGCAATCGATGCCATCGTTAACCAAGGCGCGCAATATCTGGCAGATGCTGTGTCATCGGATGTCTCTGTCGCGCTGTTTACCTTCTTTGAACATCTGCCGTTTTCTGGTCTTCTGTCTATTCTTGGCGTGTGTTTGGTGGTGACCTTCTTCGTAACATCCTCAGATTCGGGCTCATTGGTGGTAGATAATTTGACCTCGGGTGGTGATGAAAATGCCCCGGTTTGGCAGCGAGTGTTTTGGGCGTTGGCAGAAGGGGTGGTTGCTTCGGCGTTATTGTTAGCAGGTGGACTAAAAGCGCTGCAAACGGCCTCGATTGCCAGTGCGATGCCATTCCTAATCGTTATGATCTTGATGTGTGTCGGTTTATTTAAGGCACTGAAAGATGACCGTTTAAAGTTGATGAGCGTGCGATTACATAACTCAACCGTGCAATACGCCAAAACTAGTGTGGCCTGGCAGGAGCATTTGGATGTGTTGATTTCCCACCCAACCTACAATGAAGCCCGAGCGTACCTTGATAAGATTGCCGAATCGGCACTGACCGTGGTAGAAAAGGAGTTCAATCGTCGCGGGATCTCGGCGGAATTGCAGTACGACAATGACAATGATCGTATTCGCTTGATCTTGGATGGGACTGAGCAGCAAACTTTTGTTTACGCGTTAAGGGTAAGAAGTTATACCCTGCCGGGGTTGTCTGACGATAACGATAAAAACTATTATCGCGTCGAAGTATTTCTTGAGCATGGCGGGCAGTACTATGACGTCATGGGGTATACCGAAGAGCAACTACAGGCAGACGTGGTGACTCAGTACGAGAAATATCGTCACTATCTGCATCTTTCGATCGCAGAGTATGTGAACCAGTAATCTATTTCCATTAGGACCGACTTTTACATGACAACAGGTAAGTTAGATCAGGTGTTGGCGCAAGCCAGAGAATACAAAGCATCGCGCGAGCAGGGATACCGTGAACGTGCACTGAAAATGTATCCTTGGGTGTGTGGCCGTTGTGCGCGTGAGTTTAGCCATAAAAATTTGAGCGAACTGACCGTTCATCACCGCGATCATAACCATGACAACAACCCCAATGATGGTTCAAACTGGGAATTGTTGTGTCTCTATTGTCATGACAATGAGCATTCACGCTTTGAAGAGTTAGTCCAGTATGGCGATACCCGCGATGGGGCACAGGCAGCTGCCACATACAGCCCTTTTGCGGGATTAAAGGATATGCTGGCGAAAAAATAATTAAATTACATTTAAGTAATTGATAATTAATTAAACATAATTTTTCTGTCAGCATTTTTCCTGCCACGTATCACAGCTTTGACTTAGGTTTAAGTTGTTTTGGCTGAAAAGTGGACAGAGTATTTGTAACAAAGTCTATTTTGCGGAGGCTAGTCATTGGCTTGACTTGTCTTAGCCAATATACTTTGCACTTTAAGTATTACAACAACTATGGAAGCAAGTGATATGACTCTTGGTTCAGCTAACGTGAGCAAGACGCATTCGTTTATGACGGTGTCGCTCATCGAATTGTGGGAACGTTTTGGTTACTACGGGATGCAAGCGCTAATCGTGTACTTTATGGTACAGCGTTTAGGGTTTGATGATGAACGTGCTAACTTGGTATGGAGTGCTTGTGCTGCGTTGATCTACGTATCACCAGCCATTGGCGGTTGGGTTGGTGACAAGATCCTCGGCACCAAACGCACTATGTTGTTAGGTGCGGGCATTCTGTCAGTGGGTTATGCCCTGATGACAGTACCAACTGAAAACACTTGGTTCTTGTTCTCTGCGCTTGGCGTAATCGTTGTGGGTAACGGTTTATTCAAACCTAATGCCGGTAACCTGGTTCGTAAAATCTACGAAGGTGACGATTCTAAGATCGACAGCGCATTTACCATCTACTACATGGCGGTTAACGTTGGTTCAACCATCTCTATGTTGTTGACCCCATGGATCAAAGACTACGTAAACGAAGCTTATGCGGGTACTCACTACGGTTGGCACGCGGCATTTGCTGTTTGCTGTGTGGGCTTGTTAGTCGGTTTGGCAAACTATTCATTGATGGCCAAAACCCTGACAATGTACGGTTCAGAACCTGATAACCACCCAGTAGATAAAAAGAAACTTGCTACAGTACTTATTCTGGCACTGGCTTCAGTTGCATTGTCTGCTGTTATTCTTGAATACCAAACACTGGCGCGTATCTTCGTGTATATTGCGGGTATCGCCGTATTGGCTATCTTTGTTCACTTGATCCGTAACAGTGAGCCAAGCGAACGTGCAGGCCTGATTGCCGCTTTGGTATTGACCATTCAGACAGTATTCTTCTTTGTGTTCTATCAACAAATGTCAACGTCACTGGCGCTGTTTGCATTGCGTAACGTGGACTGGGAATTCCAAATGTTTGGTGTGCATTTATGGACTTGGTCTCCTGCACAGTTCCAAGCATTGAACCCAATCTGGATTATGCTGTTGAGCCCATTGTTGGCATGGCTGTACGCTACTGCGGGGCGTAATAACAAAGACTTGTCGATTGCGGGTAAATTCGCACTGGGCTTCGCGGTTGTTGCTTTGGGCTTCTTCATCTACGGTGTTGCAGGTCAATTCGCAGTTAACGGTAAGACTTCATCTTGGATCATGATCTGGGGTTATGGTGCTTACTCATTAGGTGAGTTGCTGGTGTCTGGTCTGGGTCTTGCGATGATCGCTCGCTACGTACCTGCACGCATGGGCGGCTTTATGATGGGGGCTTACTTCGTGGCATCAGGTATTTCTCAATACTTGGGTGGCGTGGTAGCAAACTTCGCCAGCGTACCGAAAGATTTAACCGACCCAGTACAAACACTGGAAATCTATACCAGCCTGTTCAACAAGTTAGGTATTGCCGCGGTAGTGTGTACCGGTATCGCACTTGCAGTATTGCCATTAATGCGCCGTTTGACTGAGACTCACCACTCTCACAGCACCTCTGCTGCCGAGTCGCTGGCTGACGTAAAAGCTGAGCAATAAGCACTAGACTGGTAACAGTCGTACCTAAAAAGCTTAGTTAACCCGTTAAAAATACCCTCAACATCGTTTGATGTGAGGGTATTTTTTTGTGCCCGATTCGGCTGTATTTAGTCGAATCTGCTTCAACAGGAAGCTAGCCTGTCTTGTTGATTGTCGGAATAGGGCATAAAAAAACCTGTCTCGCTTTCGTTGATGCGCGAGACAGGTTGGCGTTTCAGCGTTAGCGCTTATTTATGCCACTCTGTAAAGGCGGCTTTGGCGCGTTGCAGTTTGTCATAGGCTTGCAGCAACGATTGGTGCTTAGCAAAGCCGAGAATACCGTTAGTCAATTGCAGGTCATAGCCATAGGCCTGTTGTTGAACGTGCGCTAATGCTGCATCTAAATGCGCTTTGGTAAACATACGTTCAAACTTCGGCAGATATTGCTCAAGCTCTAAGCCTTGCTCTTGCGACTGCAGAATAGCGAGCACTGCGTGGTAGAAACGCAAGCGAGGCTGGCGATCTGCCGTGATGCCATAGGCGTTAAAATCAACGGTCCATTGAGCCCAATCTAAAGCATCTTCTAGTTCACCCAAGCACAGGGCTAACAAACAACGCAGTTCACCAATACGCAGCGTTGCCCAAGGGCTGTTGTTGTCAACGGCAATACCTAACAGCTGATCCAGCGGTTGGAATTCATCCACATTCAGTGCGTCGATTTCAGCCAAAATGGTCTCGGCCAGATCGCCATTGCTAGTGTCGCTCAGCCATTGTTCGAGTAAACGGCGTAATGCGGTGCCGCGATTGTTGTTCGCAAAATGCAGGTCATCAGCAGGATAGATTTCTGAATAGCCAGGCACTAATACACGGCAGGCATATGTTTCGAGGTGTTCATAGTCTGCGATGTAAACATCTGCGCCTAATTCACTGAATTTGCTCAACAGCAGGTTAAATTCTTCTTGGGTTGAACCGGCAAAATCCCAATCTGCAAACGGGTAGTCGCTATCTTGCTTAAACAGATCCCATGAGACCAGACCTGATGAATCAATAAAGTGAGTTTCGATATTGGTGTGATCGCCCACTTCATCATTGTTGAATGATGGCGATGGGAAAATATCCAGATCTTTAAGACCACGGCCTTGCAGCAATTCAGTCACGGTACGTTCTAGTGCCACGCCAAAACGCGGGTGTGCGCCGAATGATGCAAAACAGCCTCCGTTGATTGGGTTAAACAGCGTCACACAAATGACCGGATACTCACCACCTAATGAGGCATCAAAACAGGTGATGGGGAAACCTTCATCTTCCAATTTTGCAATCGCTTCAACCACATGAGGGTAGCGCGCCAAAACTTCAGTTGGGATTTCTGGCAGCGAAATACACTCAGTAATGATGCGATTTTTGACGTAGCGCTCAAAACATTCCGACAGAGCTTGGGTACGGGCTTCAGTCTTGGTGTTACCCGCTGACATGCCGTTACTCACGTACAAATTGCCGACAATGTTCATTGGAATATAGATTTGTTGACCGTCAGATTGACGCTCAAAGGGCAGGGCACAGACGCCACGCGCTTCGTTGCTAGATTGAATGTCTACCAGCTGCGCCATCTCTACATCTTGCTCGGGATCGTAATGTTCTTTGAGGTAGTCATCCATCAATCCCGCTGGCCAGCTATCGGTGATTGGGAACCATTTTTCATTGGGATAATGGACGAATTCGCCATTGGAAATCTGCTCACCCATGTAGAAGTCGGCAAAGAAATAGTTACAGGCCAGACGTTCAAAATATTCGCCCAAGGCACTGGCTAACGCGGCATCTTTGCTGGCGCCCTTACCATTGGTAAAACACGCAGGACATTGGCGGTCGCGAATATGCACAGACCACACGTTTGGGACTGGGTTCAGCCACGATGCTTCTTCGATATCAAAGCCTAACTTGGCTAAACGTTGCTGCATAGTGTTGATGGAGACTTCGAGGGCTTCATCTTTGCCCGGAATAAATGTGCGGCTCATGAGGTTCCAAATTGTTAACTAGATCAAATTTCGCGGCATGTTAACACATTTGCTGCGGCTGATTCTCTACCGTTTTGCACTGAGTTATATCCGTTTACCATTTATCGCTGACGACACAGATAAATCGCTTTTTTATCTGCGGTAACAGTTGCTAGAATGGCCGACTATTGAACGTATGTCGCCTTAAGTAACAGGATAAAAACATTGGAATTTTTATACGAATACGGGCTGTTTCTTGCCAAAGCGGCCACTGTCGTTGTGGCGATTGCCGTGATTGTGGCCATTGTGGTCAGTGCCTCGGTTAAGCCTAAGTCAGACAAAGGCGAATTACGCCTTACCGATCTGAGTGACGAACTGGCTGGATTAAAACATGACTTGCATGCAGAGCTGTTAGATAAAAAGGCTTTCAAACAATATGAAAAGCAGCTAAAAGCTGAACAAAAAGCCAAAGAAAAGGCGAAGGATGCAGATACCAGCGCGCCATCTCGCGTGTTTGTGATGGACTTTAAAGGTGGCATAGAAGCGGCTGAAGTCGCTTCGCTGAGGAGAGAGATCAGTGCCGTTTTAGCCGTGGCAACGGATAAAGATGAAGTGGTGGTTAATGTTGAAAGTGGCGGCGGCATGGTCCATGGCTATGGCTTAGCCGCAAGCCAGTTAGAGCGTTTTCGCGCTGCCAATATTCCGCTGACCATTTGTGTGGACAAGGTTGCCGCAAGTGGCGGTTACATGATGGCCTGTGTGGCCAATCAAATTGTGGCTGCGCCGTTCGCGATTATTGGCTCTATTGGTGTGGTGGCGCAATTGCCCAACTTTAATCGATTGCTGCGTAAGCATGATATTGATTATGAACAACATACTGCGGGTCAGTTTAAGCGCACGATCACCATGTTTGGTGAAAATACCGAAGAAGGCCGTGAAAAATTCCGCGAAGAGTTGGAAGAGACTCATCAGTTGTTTAAAGGTTTTGTCGGTCGCTATCGTCCATCGTTGGTGTTAGATAAAGTGGCCACCGGCGAGCATTGGTATGGGCAGCAAGCACTGGATTTAGGCCTAATCGATAAGGTGGGTACCAGTGATGATCTGCTGATGACTCTGGCGAATGATCGCCAAGTGTACAAAGTGCAGTATCAGATTAAGAAAAAGCTCACTGATAAACTGGGTCATGCGGCGTCAGTATTGGTGAATGCCTGTATCGACAGCTTGGTGTTGCGCAATCGCTCCGTGTAGGGTGATGGTTAGATAAGCAATAGGCCAGCAGTTGCTGGCCTATCTTTTTAACAACTATGTACTCAAAGATTAGATTAAGTAACTGATATGTTGATAGAAACCAACCGTCAATTCTTGAGTTTTAGGATCTAAGCCAATCGCTTTGGCAAAATCTCTCAGCGCAGCTTCAACTTGATTCATGTAGCGACCATAACCCGGTTCAGCATAGTCTTGTTGGGTGGCCACCAAAATGAAATCCACTGCTTCAACATGGCGTTTGCCACCATCCCAATAGCGTTGATATTCCACTTCATTATCTTGCGGATTGAAGCCCACATGTTGGGTTTCCGCTGTTTGGCCGCGTTGGTCAAATTTACTGTTACGCACTAACGGAGTCAGACCGTTAGCAATCATGGCAGAATGCTTCAAATGGCGTTGATTAATCGCACTAAGAAACTGATCTTCCAAGTAATGGTACAAGGCTTGTTCGTTTTGGCCTTCTGTCAAAATCTGCTGCTTCAATTTACGCGACAGTGGTAGCGTAACCTTGACGTGTGCAGTAGAGGTGTAATTGGTTGGCAATTCACAACCACGAGACTTATAGCGCATGTAGATGTTACGCAGTTTATAGCCATAGGTTTCAGTATTGCGTTTTGCGGCGGCAAACAGGTCGTATGACATCTGTTGGTGGTCACGGATTTTGAACGGTTGTGATTGGGCTGGCAGCTGAGTGATCAGCTTATCCATCACCATTCGCACGTTGTTGTGAAACGCGGCCGCGTTAGCGCGAATATCATTGCCGGTCGCCAAAAACAGGAAGCGTAATTTACGGGCGCGATAGTCTGCCTGATAGAACAGGTTCTGAGCTTCGTGATATTCAGGGTTATAGAAAAACAGAATTTGCTCAGCGGTTTGCAAGCAATAGGCTTCGGTGTGATAGCGCACGATGGGCAGCTTATCATTGGCAATCAGATGTACATTAAACAGTTGGTGCACATCCGCCAGTTTAAAAAATTGTTCGGCAATTTGCAGATAGCATTGTTCGGCATCAGCATAGTGTTGCAGTAATTCGTCTGACAGTTTTAATTCGGCGCTGATATATTGGTTAGTACGTGTAGTCAGGGGCACATACAGTTTTGCTTGGGACATACTCTCTCCTGAGAATAGTGGTGAAACTTTGCGCATATTTTAGTCCTGTCGGCTATTCTGATATAGAGTGCAAATCACCTTTTTCGCCCGATATTTTTTTATGCAAAACCCCGTTTTTACTCAATTTTTCTCATATTGCAGCGAAGTTGAAATCCGACTAAATACCGTTTGTGAATAGCTATGCGTGAGCAAATGAATTTTCAGGCATTCGCCGCACTGATTTTTAGTTTTATTTAATGAAAACGCGTTAGCCTGAACGGGTATTGCAGCAAGCATCGCTGACGTTTTTAGGCATAGCGCGGCAAAACTTCAGCCATTGGTTAGCTGATTAATTATTTCTATAGCGAAATTTTGCTGATGAGCAGCCTGTGGATACAAAAATTTGAACCGTACAGACTGCCGCTTCGTAAGCAAGAACGTGTTGCAGCGTTAAGATTTAGCAGGCTTAACCGCCGTTAATGCTTGCGCGATATACGGCAGCATAAATTCAGTGATTTTCGGTTGTGCCTGCGTATTAGGATGAATGCCGTCGCGTTGCATCAATTCAGGATAGGGTGCGATAACTGTCATAAAGAATGGAATGAGAGTGACGCTAGAATCTTTGGCAAGTTGTTGGTAAACGGCACTGAATGCTTTTTCGTAGCGTGGGCCATAGTTTGGGGGCACCATGACTTCTGACAGCATCACCTTGGCACCTGCTTGCTTAGCTAACGCTATCATTTTTGTAAGATTGTTTTGCAGCTGTTGCGGCGGAAAGCCCCTTAATCCATCATTTCCACCTAGCTCAATCAAGACAACATCCGGCGTTGCAGAAGCGAGCAACGCGGGCAAGCGGCGTAGGCCTCCAGCGGATGTTTCACCACTGACAGACGCATTTATCAGGGTATGTTGTGGCAATGCTTTGCGTAGTCCCTCAACCCAGCCGTCTTTTTCATTTACGCCATAACTAGCGCCAAGGCTGTCGCCGACGATTAGCATGGTTGCCGCATGTGTTGGTAACGCCAACATCATTAACCACAGTGGTAGTAGCGCCACAGGACGACATAAAAAGGAAGCGAACTTGAACAACAATGCCATAAAAGTTTCCCAGTTGGTGAAAACAGTAACGACTCAAGAAGGTGAGCTAACTATCCTGAAAGGCATCAATATGGAAGTCAAGTCTGGAGAAAGTGTCGCGATTTTAGGACCTTCTGGCTCAGGTAAGTCGACCTTGCTTGGCTTGCTTGCTGCGCTAGATTCACCAACGACTGGCGAAATTAGCCTCGACGGTGTCTCTCTGGTGGGGTTAAACGAAGAGCAAAAGGCGGCGCTGCGAAAACAAAAGATCAGTTTTATTTTTCAATCATTCATGTTGGTGGATACCTTAACAGCATTAGAAAACGTCATGCTGCCAGCTGAGTTATCTGGCATTAAGAATGCGCGAGAAAAAGCTACCCAGATGCTGAAGCGTGTCGGGTTGGAGCATCGCTTAGGGCATCTGCCTAAACAACTTTCTGGTGGCGAACAGCAACGGGTGGCGATTGCCCGTGCCTTTATCTGCGAACCCAAAGTGCTATTTGCAGATGAACCGACCGGAAATCTTGATAAACACAATGCTGACCGTGTGGCGGATATGCTGTTTGCGATGAACCGAGAAAGCGCTACTACGCTGGTGTTAGTGACGCACGACTTAAATTTAGCGAAGCGTTGTCAACGTCAGCTTGAAATGCAAGATGGTCAACTTTTTGAAGTGACTGCAAAACAGAAAGCTGAAGTCGCAGCGGAGCAGGAGGCGAGCTAATGGAATGGCAATTAGCTTGGCGGCTGTTTAACCGCGAACTTAAACAGGGGCAATTAGTGCTGATTATTCTGGCACTGATGCTGGCGGTGTTGTCCGTTACTGGCCTGGCGAGAGTCAGCGAGCGCTTACAGGTGGCAATTAATGGCCAGGCGTCAAAATTTATCGCCGCCGATCGCATTATCAATTCACCACAACCCATCGATGAAACCATTCTAAGCGAAAGCCAAAAATTGGGGCTGAAGCTGTCGCGCAGCTTGCAGTTCAATTCGATGGTATATGCTGGTGACGCATTTCAACTGGTCACCGTCCGCGCGGTTGATGATAACTATCCTTTAAAAGGTAAGGTGGAGCTCGCAGCGTCCCAGCCAGATCAGAAATTAGGTAAACAGCAGCTGTGGTACGAGACTCGTTTGGCTGGATTACTGAATCAACCCGCAGCGGTGGAAATCGGCAATATTCAAATGAACATGGCGGCAGAGATTTTGAGACTGCCAGATGGTGGTTTTAACCTGTTTGCCTCGTCGCCGGTGGTGTTGATGCGTCTTGATGATGTTGATGCTACTGGTGTGGTACAGCCAGGCAGTCGAGTGACCTATCTGTATCAATTCGCGGGGGATGCAAGTGCTCTCGCTGAGTTTGAAGCGTATGTCAAACCCAAATTAAGTACTTCACAACGATGGGTTGATGTGCAATCGGGCGACTCGCCCGTGGCATCTGCAGTAAAGCGGGCAGAGCGCTTTTTGTTGTTGGCGAGCTTACTCGGAATCGCTTTGGCGTGTGCGGCCATTGGCATTGCGGCGCAACGCTATTGTCAACGCCATTACGACGTGGTGGCGATGCTCAAAACCTTTGGGGCATCTGCAAAGCAGATCCGCGGTTTATTTGGATTACACCTGTTATTGGTGACCTGTGTTGGAGTGATACTTGGGCTTATTGGTGGCTTTTTATTGGATATGGCAATTACGCCAGTGTTGCCACCAGAAATTGCCGCCTATGATGGGCCGATTTGGCGCCCGATATTGCTCGGTATCGCGACCGGATTTATCAGCGCACTGATGTTCTCTGCCTTTCCGCTATTAAAACTGCTCTCTATTCCGCCGTTGCGAGTATTACAGCGACAGCTTGAGGCATCAACCATTGCTAATTGGTTACATACGGTATTGAGCTTGCTGGCGATGGCTTTACTTGGGTGGATCTATTCTCGCTCGTTAACACTCACCCTGACTGTGGTGGGCAGTGTAGTGTTATTAGGGCTACTGCTCGCGCTAATGGGGTATTTATTGGTGAGCGCAGGGCGCACTGTTGGTATGAAAACTTCCAGTCCAGTAGCGTTGGCGTTGGCTGGGCTACGCCGCCGCGCACGGCAAAATTCAGTGCAATTGGTGGGGTTCTCTAGCGCTTTAGTATTGTTACTGACGATATTAGCGCTGAGGCAAGATTTGTTAAACGAGTGGCAGCAGCAGCTGCCTGAAAATGCCCCGAACTACTTCCTCATTAATATTGCACCTGAAGAAGTACAACCGCTGACTGATTTTGTTAAATCGCATCAGGTGGATATGACCGATATTTATCCCGTGATTAGAGGTCGATTAAGCGCTATCAATGGCGAGGAGCTCATCACGCCAGAGCAGCGGCAACAGGGCGAACGTGGGCGTTTGGGCATTTCCCGAGAGTTAAACCTAACATGGCGTGAAACCTTACCGGAGAATAATCAAATTCTCTCAGGCCACTTTAATCAGCAAGCCAATGAAGTGTCGATAGAATCGGGCGTAGCGGAGCGCTTAGGTGTTGGCCTAGGCGATAAATTGACGTTCACGATTGATAATCAACAGGTTGAGGTTTTGATCGCCAGTATTCGGGCGGTGCAGTGGGAAACGTTGCAGCCCAATTTCTTTATGATTTTTACTAAGGAAGCGCTCGCGCCATTTATGTACACCTCTATGGCCAGCTTTCATCTAGATTCGAGCCAGAAAGAGGTGGTTTTGGCACTGATTAAGCAATTTCCTACGGTTTCGATTATTGATGTCGGCGCGATGATTTCACAGCTACGTGGCATTATTTCGCAGGTTTCTATGGCGCTGACGCTTGTGCTCGTTATGGTGATCTTAGCTAGTTCATTAGTCATGATTGCGCAAACAGAAGCGGGAATGGCAACGCGGCAAAAAGAGTTAGCCGTTTTGCGTACCTTTGGCGCCTCCGGTGGCTTGTTGCGATGGGCAACCACATTGGAGTTTGCCATTTTAGGCGCCGTTTCCGGGGTACTTGCCGTTACGGTCACTGAGTTTGCATTGTGGATTTTGAAAACCCAAGTATTTGAGCTGCAGGTTACTGCACATTATCTCTGGTGGTGGTTAGCGCCTTTAAGCGGCGCGGCGTTAGTGGCTATTTTGGGATTATGCCGTTGTGCTGGTTTATTGCGAAAATCTTGTGGCGAATTACTTAAGTTAGAAATTTGACAGCAGGCAACTTTTAGCCTAGCGGCAGTTGCCGTGAGGATATTATCTGCCGTAATTCTGACGTTAAATAGATAAAGCAAAAGGGAGCGTAAGCTCCCTTTTTGACATTCGTAATCGGATGGTTAATCCAATTAGTTCCACCAACCTTTAGCATTAACAACCTCAAGTTTGACCAAACCTTTTGGTAATTTCGCTTTTTTGCGTTGTGGTTTAGCAATCCCCAGCGCTTTTTTGATTGAATTCAGCATAGTGATTCTCCTTAAGCAACTTGAGTTGGTTTGATTTTGACATTCGGAATCAGCGAGACATTAGTCGGTTTGATTTTAACGTTTGGAATCAGTGCTACTTCAGTCGGTTTGATTTTAACGTTTGGAATCAGTGCTACTTCAGTTGGTTTGATTTTAACGTTTGGAATCAGTGCTACTTCAGTCGGCTTGATTTTAACGTTAGGAATCAGTGCTACTTCAGTCGGCTTTATTTTAACGTTAGGAATCAATGCCACTTCAGTCGGTTTGATTTTAACGTTAGGAATTAGCGCCACTTCAGTCGGCTTGATTTTGACGTTAGGAATCAAACTAGTTTCGGTTGGCTTGATTTTGACATTTGGAATCAGACTAGCTCCTGCATTCTGAAGCTCACTAGCGATCACAGAAGATGAACTCAAGCACGCGATGGTTAAAGCTGATAATACAAATCCTTTAATCATATCTCTATCTCTCTTATTTATAATTGCTAAGCTTCCAAGCCGGAGAGGCTCGATATAAAATCAGAGTAGATAAAGCATCTAGTGTGCCAATTTTAAACGTCGTAAAATTGACTACTTGTTAATTGGTTCCATTTTCCAAATTGTTTGAATTCATATCTCGTTCCAAATAAGCGGTAAACTCTTCCCTTGAAATCGCCTTGCTGTATATAAATCCTTGAATTTCTTCACATTTAAGTGCTTTTAAAATATTGAGCTGGGCCGATTGTTCGACACCTTCGCCCACGACTGACAAGCCCATGTTGTGGGCGATCGTAATAATTGAATCTACCATTTTGAGATCGCGATCAGATTTATCGATATCGTCTACAAATGCCTTGTCAATTTTTAAGGTATGAATGGGAAAGCGTTTTAAATAAGAAAGCGACGAATAACCGGTGCCGAAATCATCCAGCGCCAAACTTATGCCGAGCTTGGCTAATTGATGCATCACCTTGATTGCTTTTTCCGGCTGTTTAATGACGGTGCCTTCAGTAATTTCTAATTCTAAATTCGCTGCAGGTAATTTAGTTAATTGCAGTATCTCTTCGATGCGAGCTTGCAGATCTGGCAGTGCAAATTGACGTGACGATAAGTTGACCGCTACACGTCCATTAAATATGCCCTGCTGACGCCAATCCTGTGCAGCGAAACATGCCTTTTTCAATACCACGTCACCAATTTCAACAATTAGACCGGTTTCCTCAGCTAGAGGAATGAATTCTCCTGGGGATATCAGTCCATGTTTAGGGTGATTTAACCTGACCAGCGCTTCCATTCCTGCCAACTTGTTGGTGGCTAAGCTAATCTTAGGTTGAAAATAAACTTCAAAATAATCATCTCGAAGCGCTTCACGAATTAAGCTTTCCACTTCAAGCTGACGTAATGCATTACGGTTGAGAGATTCAGAATAGAACTGGTAGCGGTTACCCCCTGCTGACTTAGCGTGGTACATCGCGATGTCCGCCTTACGAAGCAATGCTTGTTCGTTCTGCTCGTCTTCGGGGTACAGTACAATACCAATACTCACGCCTACGACCAGTATCTCATCAGCGAGCGCAAACGGGTCACGAAACGCTTCAATGATATCATTGGCAATGATCGCACTAGAGCCGATATCGGGGTTATTATCAATTAAAATAGCGAACTCATCGCCGCCAAGACGATAAAGGTTGGTTGACTTTGGCAGTGCCGTTTTCAAGCGAATGGCGACTTTTTTGAGTAGTTCATCACCCACTTGGTGCCCAAGCGAATCGTTAATTTTTTTGAAGTTATCTAAATCCATCATCATCAAGGTGTGATGGCTGTCTTTTTTGACCAAGTTTTCGAGGGTAACTTGCAAGTTTGATCGGTTAGGTAATCCAGTCAACAAGTCATTGTTAGTCAGGCGGCGCAATTCCGCTTCTTGCTTCTTACGATGGGAAATATCGGAAAATACTCCAACATAGTGGGTAAGGGTGCCTTGTTCGTCGTAAATGGCATCCACTGTCAGTTCCATCAGAAATTCGCTACCGTCACCTCTAATCGCTTCGATGTCAGAACTCCAACGTCCTTGTTGTTTCAACACCAGCATCAACTGCTTGTTATAATCAGCAGAGTACTTGCTAAAGTGCAGCGGACTGCCCAGCATTTGCTCTTGTGAATATTTGGTAATGATGCAGGCCGCATCGTTGACTTCAACAAAGTGGAACTCGGTGTCAAGAATGAATACACCTTCGGAGATATTTTCAATCGCACGTTCAAATAAGCGCAACTGCTCTTCAGCGGTTTTAAAACTGTTGATATTTTTTATTGTGCCGGTCATACGTAGCGGTTGATCTTTGTCATCGCGCTCAACTATTTTGGCGCGGTCAAGAATCCACAACCAATCATCATTTTTACTGCGAACTCGATAGGTGGCTTCAAAGTGTTCGGTTTCTCCTCGAAAGTGTCTATCTAACGTATCTTTGACGCGCTGTTGGTCTTGAGGATGAATATTACTTTCTTCGCCGTTCTTGCCTGAACGTTGTCCATCCATAGGGAATTCAAGGGCACCCCAAATATTGGAACGGTAAATTTTGCCGGTTTCAATATCCCAGTCCCACATCTCGTCGCCACTGCCCCACAACGATAACTTAAGACGTTCTTCACTTTGAGCAATTTGTCGTTGAATTGACCTTCTTCTTAAATAAGCTTTAATTAAAAAAACTAAAATTAAAAAGGTCATTATAGAATAGCAAATTTTTGCAGTTGTAGTTAACCACCAAGGGGGGGAAATAATTATTTTAAGTCGTTTTTCTTTAGAGTTCTCAGATGTTATCGGATTTATAGCATTGACAATAAAATAATACTCACCATGGGCAATGTTTGTGTAGGTTGCAAGTTGTGCATCAGTTGAAACTAGCCAATTGCTATCGAAACCATCGAGCTTGTATCTATATTTTATATTTTTGTAACCGCTATCTGGACTGCTGAAATAAATTGAAAAAGGGTAGTCGGAGTACTTTAGTTTTAGCTCGTCTTCTGTGTTTATTGATTCGCTTAGAATTTCACTACCTACGGCAACTTGTTTGTTGAACAAATAGAGGTTTTCTAGATTTGTTTTTATATTTTCTGATGGTTCTAAATTTTTTATAAATTTTTCAAGATTTAATAAATTCAAACCTGATGTCCCTGCGAAAATTAAGTTTCCTCTATCATCGGAAATTATCCCTTGAGTATTATATTCTGGTTGCGCTCCGTTTTTAGAGGACAAGATATAATTTTTTTTCTTTACCTTATCATAAATTATTACACTTCTCACTGATGTTGAAATAACATAATTATCAATGCTCATTATAGAGAATATTGGGTTTCCACTATAATATACATCATTAAGGTTTCGCCTTTCTAGATCGTATGTTTCTATTCCTGACAAAGTTCCTATAAATATATTGTTGCTACTTTTATCAATAGCTACAGATACCGAGAATTTATCTGAAATTCGATATTTTTCATGTTCATCTATTAAAAATGTCCCACCTTGAGTGGCAGCAATTAGATGTTCATTGCTTTCAATGATATCAAATATTGGATTTCCTAAATCTACATCATAGGTTTGTATTGTTTTATTTTTTATTAAATCGTATTTAATGACGAGCCCATCTACCGTACCTATATATAAATAATTAGTGTCTTCTGATTTTGTTAATATATTAACACCGGAGGATAATATTTTGTTTTTACCTCCATTGCTTCTGTTTATTATATATAGACCTGAAATGTTTCCTACAAAAAAATGAAAATCATTAAATTCTATCGCTTTTGTTCCTATTATTTCTGTTTGGATTTTTTGTGATTTTCTAAAGTCTAAGCTATAGAGTTTAAGGTTGTCGCTTTCGTCGGCATATAAGACTTTATCTTTGAATTTTTTGACAGACCAAATGTTATCGCTTTTTGTGCTTTCTATTGTTGAAATAATATTATTGGTATTTCTAGATATAATGAAACCATTATTACTGGTGGAGAAAATTAAGCTTTTTGATGTTTTGGTTATTGAAAATATTTTATTGTTATTTATATCAATCTTACCAATTTTAATTCTACCAGTTTCGCCGATAGAATATATCTCGCCTCTTGTGTTTATCGCATAGCAAATTTTGTTTTTTATAGTTATTGATAAGTAGCTGTCATTACTGAAATCTTGGATTTTCGTTGTAGATATCTTCAGTAATTTGCTTTCCGTTAATGCTATGAATGATTCATCGTTAAAATTTTCTATTTGGAGTATGTTGCTTTTTATTAATTGTTCATTTTTATAAAGGTTGCCACCAAATGTTAAATAATATACATTGTTATTAAGTTCTATCGATTTTTTAAGGTTGTTTAGTGTACTTTGGTTTTTTGTAGTGTTTTGGGTTAGTCCTATAATTGCATTAGGTGTTGTTATTGTAATTTTGTTTTCATATTCAGAGATGTCATTTATTGGCTCATAAATTTTATAATTTTCGAAAGATTCAGTATTTTTGTTATATTTGAACAGTCCTTGTGGAGTAGCTACTAACAATGCTTTTATGGAGTTTGAATATAAAACAGAGCTAATAAGGGATGATCCAAGTCCCGTACCGTCATTTGCATAAAATTGTTTAAACTCTTTTCCATCGAACCGGTTTAGACCATTGAGTGTTCCGATCCAGATATAGCCGTCATCATCTTCAGCAACAGCTGTTACAGTACTCTGAGATAGCCCTTCCGATACTCCATAAGAGTCAACGTTTAACAGTACTGGTGGTGAAAACTCTAGCTCTCCATCTTGTTGTACGACATCAGTGGAAACAGCGTTACCATTAGCTACAGGAGAGGTGTCATCGGAAGCTTGTGCGGAGTAGGCTGCTAAAGAAAAAGAAAGCTGAACAAGAAGAAGTAACCCAAGAATTTTTATCGGCATAAATTTAGTCTTTGTATAGTCGATGCCAAGTAGTTGAATGCCCACTTTTTCAGAAAGTAACCAATTTGTCAAAATGAAACGGCTAAGTAACATACGATTGAGTTCAGTTTGTTAATTTCTTCTGTCTTCCGTCAAATTTTTAGCCTACTGACATTTAACCGTCGTCCCTGACGCGTTGGATTTGGGTACTTCGTCAAAACTCAAAGTTGTCACTCTGGTGTTTAAACGCTTTTAAATCATCAATTAGCGTGCCAGAGTTTAATGTGCCCGTTTGCTTATGTTGTTCGCCGGTGCTGAACAGTACCAGTCGGTCCGCAGTTTTGGTGCGCATTTTTTGCATCATAAACTTAATCAGATCGGCCCGAGTCAGTTGTTCGATTTGAGCGACTACAGTTTCACGTTGATTAAATTGATAATCTTTATTGCCGATGCTCACCCAATAGCGTTGGCTGCGGGTTTTCATATTGGCGTCTTGTTCCATGACTTGGTTGATTAAGCCTTGTTTGGTGGCTTCCCATTGGCCATTGGTAATCTGCATGACGGCGTAATTAAAGTCGGCAATAAACTGGTCGATGATTTCGAGTAGTTTTAGCGGCCCTGCGACAGGGGATTGTACGTAAAAGATGATGCCCGGATGTCGGTTTAACGGCAGATAACCAGTTCCGAGCATATAACCTAGCTGTTTTTCTGTGCGAAGTTCGTGGAAGAATGGTGACGACATGGTGTGATTCAACAAACTGAAAATCGCCATCTGCTCGGGGCTGGTTTGTTCCGATTGATAGTAGACGATAATCGCGCTGTCTTGATGCGCCACATTCAACTCTCGCAGCAAGGTACCTTTGTTGGTGAGATTGACTAGTTCGCGTCCTGACTCTGCCGTTGGCTTAGATATTAATGAAAGGATGTGGCGCAGCTTTTTGGAAAGTTGTTTAGCTTCATTGCTTAGCCAGTCGCCGTAGACCAATCCCTCAAGGTAAATTTCACTAAAGAATTCAGCTACATGTTGATTGAGCTCTTCCAGTGTGCAGTCTTCCAATAGTTCAGCCATTTTGTGCAATTCATAGTTACGCTGCTGTAGCGTCACCGTTAGACTGTTAAACAACTGAGAGATAGGTTTTGACTGTTGGTGGTTATACCAACTGCGAAGTAACTGTAGTTTGATATTGTGAAACCGCTGTTCAGATAGCGTGAAGCCAGTAACATTATCAATCAGCACATCGAGCAGTTTTTCCTGCTGGCCGGTGTAGCCCGCCAAATGCAGGGTAATACCACCCTGATGGGGGTAGATGTTGTAGCTCAGTCCAGCCACTTCTGCTGGATAGGTAAATTCGGCTAAATGATCCAACAGCATTTCGACATAAAGGCGTGTGAGTGCTGCATGGCGTGCGGTTTTACTGGCTGATTCAGAATCAAATGAGAGATAGATGTGGCCTTTAGGCACATTAAATTCATCATCTTTTTTGTGCCAAATACGAAATCCTGCACCTTCCGAAATGATCACCGGCGTCGCGCTGACATTATCCTCTTGCCGAGCATTGCTATCGTCAACAATAAATGGGTTAGGTAAGGGCAGATCCATCCCTTCAGGAAGTGTTGGCGCTTGCCATTCTGCTAACGTAGAGGCAGGGATGTCTGAGACTGAGTACGGCGTGTGATACCAATCTGCATGAAGGTCGGTTGGAAATTCAGTCGATACCAACTGCAGTCGCATATTATCTGGCGACATTAAATCGAGCATTTGCTGGGTGAGCGGCTCATCAAATCCCTGCATGACATAATCGCCCCACACCGCATCTTGCGGCGTAAAGTGATGCAGATTCATGCTCAAATGGCTGGCGAGATCCATTGGTTTTGTTTGTTCTTGATAGCGAAACGCCAGTTTAAGTAGATTGGCGCGTTCATCGTAACGCCAAGCTTGCATGCCATGGGTGGCGATAAGCTTGATAAAGGCAAAACAAGCAGACACCACAGAATGATAGTTTTGTAGGCCTTTTTCCGTCAGTTGAATAGTGATGTTGTACTCTTTGAAATTGTAGCCTTGAATACCTCCACCAGCTGACAGACTGACTGCATACCCTTGATTTTTTAACCAAGACAGCAAACTGCCTTCTGCCTCGTTGCCGATAATATGGCTGATAAAGGTCAACGGCTTTTGTTGGTATTGGGTGTGGATACTTGGGATACCAAAGCTAAGTGTTAGCCGTTTTTGTTCTTTCAGCGGCACGATAGTGATCAGTTTTCCGAGCTGTTGTTTGGTAAACAGTGGTGTATCGGGGTAAGGCTTTTGCAACTGCTTATTTTGTACCGGGGCAAAGTTATCTTGGGCAAATGCCGCCAGTTCATCCAACGAGTAAGGCCCCACCAAACTCAATGCCATCAAATTGGCACTGTAATGCTGTTGATAAAATTGCAGTAGTTCAGTCCGTAATTGCGCAGGTTCACCGGCTAAGGTGTCTAGATTTCCCACCGAAAATTTTGAAAAGGGGTGTGCGGGATTGACCGTTTCTTTTAACACCTGATAAATCCGCCGAATATCGTCTTTTTGCTTGAGGCGAAATTCAGATTCAATTGCGTGGCGTTCTCGATCAACCAACTCTTGGTTAAACAGCGGTGCGATAAAAAATTGACTAAAGCGGTCGACAGCTTCTTCAAATACTTCTGCATTGATTGCAAAGAAGAAATTGGTGTGTTCTGTGCCTGTCCACGCGTTGTTGTTGCCACCATGCTGGTTAATGAACTCTAAAAAGCTACCCGCGTCAGGGTACTTTTCCGTACCAAGAAACAACATATGCTCTAAAAAGTGCGCCATCCCAGGCCGAGAGACTGGATCATCAAAATGACCCACGTTAACAGCAACCGAAGCTGCCGCCTGTGTTGCATCCATGTCACTGACTAACAGTGTTTTTATGCCATTAGACAAGGTGATGAAGCGATATTCGCGCGTGTCATTAGGGCTGATGATGATGTCGCTTGAAGGCGCCAAAAGTGCATTCTCGTAGTCGGTTAATTCCTATATATTGGAGCCGAATCAGCCGTTTGGCAAATTTCGTCAACTTTCTGCGACAGCGGACAACAAAGGGGAGTTGTTCCAAAAAGAGAAAAGGCTACAATAGTCAGTCATAATAAAAATAGATCATCATGAGTGAGTGATGTATGCAGTTATTTCTGATGCGGCACGGGGAAGCGGAACACCATGCGCGAAGCGACAGGGAACGGTCGTTGACTGAGTCGGGAACATACAATTCCGGCATGATGAGCGAATGGTTAAAAAACAGCGTGTCTGAGTTTGACCTCGTGTTGGTCAGCCCCTATTTGCGTGCGATGCAAACCTGGACGGAAGTCTCAGCACATTTCCCACAACCTCATAAGGTAAAGGTGCTTGATGAATTAGTGCCTGCGGCCGATCCTGAAATGGCGTCACGACTTGTGATGGCGTACGCCGAGCAGTTTAAAGCGCAAAATGTGTTGGTGGTATCGCACATGCCGTTGCTTGGCTATATGGTCAGTGAATTTGTGCCGGGCATGGAGCCGCCTCTATTTGCTACTTCCGCCGTGGCTTTGGTGGATCTTATGGGCAAACATGCTTCCTTGATGTGGCAGCAATCGCCACACAGCATCAGTTAAGCTACGACTGATACGCGTAAATCCTGAGTTAATCGGCTCAGAAGCCCCCAAAAAACAGCATCGCAAGGTGCTTTTGCTTTATTGGACGTTTATCTTGCTTATCGCCAGCACTAAGTTCAAGCATTGACACTGCTTTTTAGCGTCGATGTTCCTGTTCAGCCACCTCTACCAGTACCAGCAGAGCCGCATCTCCCCCCCATTCTTTAGTCGCTTTGTGAAACGCTTTCACGTCAGGATGTTGTGCCAACCAAATGGGTAATTGCTGTTTGAGGATGCCGGTGCCGTGCCCATGCATTATGCAGCAACACGGACTATTTTGCCGAATGCACGCCTGAATTAACGCGGCGATTTCCCGTTTGGCTTCAGCTTGGCGCATGCCGTGAAGATCAAGCAGATATTCAGGCACATAGTCACCACGGCGTAAGCGTTTGACTTCCATTGGGTCAATATCATCACGGTTCCAGCGCATCGGTGCGTCACTGGGTAGCAACGGCTGATAAATGTCTGAAAACACCACTTCCGCCTGCTGGCGCGTGCTGTTTTCAACAACGTCGCGGCGAGATTTTACAGGCGGCCGAAAATGCAGCGTGTCTTGCGCTAACGGCTTGACTCCCTGCAATAATTTTTCAAATTCGGCACTGCCGTTATCGTCAAATTCTTTGTTCATGGCGGCATTTTATTGAATTCTATTCATTCTGAACAGAGTTCAGTTACAATGGGTCGGATATAAACGTGCCGGAGTGGTATTTTGGACAAGATTTTTGTTGATGAAGCGGTCACAGAGCTGCGGACGATTGCTGATATGTTGCGTTGGGCTGTAAGCCGTTTTAACGATGCGGGTATATATTACGGTCATGGTACCGACAACGCTTGGGATGAAGCGATTTCACTCGTCTTTCACTCGTTACACCTGCCTGAAGAGATTGGCCCTCAAGTGCTGCATGCTAATTTGACTAGCAGCGAGAAACATAAAATTGTTGAGTTGATTATTCGCCGCGTTCGCGAGCGGATCCCTGTGCCATATCTTACCCATCGCGCTAATTTTGCCGGCCTTGAATTTTATGTGGATGAGCGGGTGCTTGTGCCGCGTTCACCGATTGCTGAAATGATTGAAAATCGTTTTAGTCCATGGCTTTATAACAAGCGCGTTAATCGCGTATTGGATTTATGTACCGGTAGCGGCTGTATCGCAATCGCCTGTGCTTATACTTTTGAAGATGCAGAAGTCGATGCACTGGATATCAGCGAAGACGCGCTTGAAGTGGCTCAAATCAACATTGAAACACTGGGCGTGATGGATCGTGTGTATCCCATGCAGTCAGATCTATTCTCAGCATTGCCAAAAGGGCCGCAATACGATCTTATCGTGTCCAACCCTCCTTATGTGGACGCGGAAGATATTGCGGATATGCCAGAGGAATATCACCACGAACCTGAATTGGGTTTGGCATCAGGCTATGACGGCCTTGATTTGACCAAAAAGATTTTGGCGAATGCGGCAGATTACTTAACTGAAAGCGGCATGTTGGTTGTCGAAGTGGGTAATTCTATGGTGCATTTGATGGAGCAATTTCCAGAAGTGCCATTTACTTGGGTGTCGTTTGAACGCGGTGGTGATGGCGTATTTGTGCTGACACGTGATCAACTGGTTGAACATCAATCCTTGTTTGCGCAATATCGTAGTGACGATTAAGTAAGAGAAATCAATAACAACACAATAAAATAAAGGGGTGGGAATACTCGATGTCGGGAAACAGCATAGGTCAGAATTTTGTGGTAACTACCTTTGGAGAAAGCCATGGTGTGGCATTAGGTTGCATCATTGACGGATGTCCTCCAGGACTCGAATTGACCGAAGCTGATATGCAGCATGATTTGGATCGCCGTCGTCCCGGCACTTCACGTCATACCACTGCAAGACGTGAGCCTGACGAAGTACAGATCCTCTCGGGTGTGTTCGAGGGGAAAACCACAGGTACTTCTATAGGGCTGCTGATCCACAATACCGATCAGCGCAGCCAAGATTATTCCAACATCAAAGATCAATTCCGCCCCGGTCATGCCGATTATACCTACCAGCAAAAGTATGGTTTGCGCGATTATCGTGGCGGTGGCCGTTCTTCGGCACGTGAAACTGCAATGCGCGTTGCCGCGGGTGCGGTGGCCAAAAAATATCTCAAGCAACAGTTTGGGATTGAAATCCACGGTTACCTGTCGCAGTTAGGCCCTATCTGTGCTGAGACAATTGATTTTGCGCAGATTGAGAAAAATGACTTTTTCTTTCCTGATGCGAGCAAAGTTGAAGCGTTAGATAGCTACATGCGCGATTTGCGTAAAGAGCACGACTCAGTTGGCGCTAAAGTGTCTGTGGTCGCCACCAACGTACCGGTCGGTTTGGGCGAGCCTGTATTTGATCGACTTGATGCGGATATCGCGCACGCCTTGATGGGGATTAACGCTGTCAAAGGTGTTGAAATTGGCGATGGCTTTGCGGTTGTCACCCAAAAAGGCTCTGAGCACCGCGATTTAATGTCGCCTGCTGGCTTTGCATCCAACCATGCGGGCGGTGTGCTGGGCGGTATTTCATCTGGGCAACCGATTGTGGCGCATATGGCGTTAAAGCCGACCTCAAGTATCAGTATTCCCGGCGAAAGTATGACGGTACAAGGTGAATCCACTGAAGTGGTGACCAAAGGACGTCATGACCCATGTGTCGGTATTCGTGCGGTGCCGATTGCGGAGGCGATGTTAGCGATAGTATTGATGGACCATCTGCTACGCCATCGCGCACAAAATATTGACGTTAAAAGTCCAACCCCTGTTTTAGGAATGCGTTAGTCACACCCATGATGTCGAGTTCATTTGCTGCCGGAGGGCCACTGCGTTGGCTCTCCGGCTGTTATTTTTTCTACTTCGCGATTTTAGGCGCGTTAATTCCGTACCTTGGGTTGTTCTTTGAACATCGAGGTTACAACGCCGCTGAAATTGGCTTTCTGATGGCCATTTTTATGGGCACGCGCATCATTGCCCCCAATCTATGGGCAATGGTTGCTGACCGTAATGGTTTGCGGGCGGAACTGGTTAAGTTAGGCAGTTTCACCGCAGCTATCGGCTATCTAAGTTTCTTCTATGACGGCGGCTTTTGGTATTTGGTCGCAAGTTTGACCTTTTACACCTTCTTTTGGAACGCAATTCTGGCACAAGTTGAGGTGTTAACCCTCGACACCTTGGGCGCTAATGCTCATCGCTATGGTGCTATTCGCAGTTACGGCAGTGTGGGTTACATCATTTGGGTGGTCATCACCGGTTGGTTGGTTAGCCAGTGGGGCGCCGAAATGGTGCTGTGGGTCGGGCTGGCGCTGTTTTCAGGGTTGTTTGTCTGCTCGATGCCGTTACCCTCCAGTCGTCAAACCAACCAAGATGCCAGTGCCGCGGTTAAATCCCCATTAAAGTTTAATCGTGCGATTGTGCTGTTTTTGCTCTCGGCCTTGCTGTTACAAGCCGGCGTTGGACCTTTCTATGGTTTTTTCGTGCTCTATTTGAAGAAAGTCGGCTATAGCGAAACCATGGCTGGGGTGTTTGTAGCGATGGGCGCAGTGGCTGAAATCTTTATGTTTATGCTTGTGCCGCGTTTACTCAAGCAATTTAATCTTAAACTGCTGTTGATGTTCAGTATGGCGATGACGGCGATTCGCTGGTGTTTGGTTGCGACCATGCCTGACTATTTACCGGCCTTGATTTCCAGCCAGATTTTACATGCATTTACTTTTGGCTTAGTGCATGCGGCATCAATTCAGTTTGTGCATCGGAATTTCAGTAAGGAGCATGCCAGTAAAGGCCAAGCACTCTACGCCAGTATGAGTTTTGGCTTAGGCGGAGCGCTAGGCAATTGGATCAGCGGCCATATTTGGGGCGATGGTTCAGGCGCCGCGTATGTTTGGCTGTTTTCGGCACTGTGTTCGATTGCCGCAATGGTTGCGGTGTATTTTATCCCAACTCGCGCATGTATGGTTGAGACTGCTAACGGCAGCTAGTTCGGAGAGAGATGATGAACTCTGAAACCCAAAAATTTCGCTTAGGATTGATTATTAATCCGTTCGCCGGTTTAGGTGGCAGCGTGGCGTTAAAAGGCAGTGATGGCGTTGCCGCAGAAGCGTTGGCGCGCGGTGCTGAACCTAAAGCGCCATCGCGTGCCAGTCAAGCGTTACAAGCTTTGCAGCATTATGCCGATAAATTGGTGGTTTACACCGCCGCCGGTGAATTGGGCGAGCGGGTGGCCGTAGAACTTGGGTTCGACACGCGGGTGCTTTATGCCGCCGATACTGAGTTTTCTACTGCGGAGGATACACAAGCAGCAGTACGCGCATTTGCGGAACAAACACTCGACTTATTGGTGTTTGTCGGGGGCGACGGTACTGCGCGCGATGTTTTTAGTGTCGTCGCTGAAACACAGCCGGTGCTGGGTGTTCCTGCCGGGGTGAAAATCCATTCGGGTGTGTACGCCATCACCCCGCACGCTGCCGGCAAAGTGCTTGATATGCTGCTTAAAGGCGAATTGGTTCGCCTAATGCAGGCGGATGTAATGGATATCGACGAAGCGGCTTTTCGCGGCGGTACAGTCAAGGCGCGCCGTTTTGGTGAGATGCTGGTGCCGGCAGAGCCACGATATATTCAGGCTGTGAAAATGGGCGGCCGCGAGGTCGATGAATTGGTATTAGCCGATATTGCCGCTGATGTTATCGATACCATGGAAGATGAGCTGTATATCATCGGCTCTGGTTCTACGGTTGCCGCCATCATGGACGAGCTGGGGCTTGCCAATACCTTGCTCGGCGTTGACTTAGTTGAAGACCGGAAACTGATTGGCCGGGATTTAACCTCCAGTGAGTTGCTCGAGGCGACCAGCGGCAAACCTGCTAAATTGGTCATTACCTTGATTGGCGGCCAAGGGCATATTCTTGGGCGCGGTAACCAGCAGCTGTCGCCCGCGCTGATCCGCCAATTGGGCAAAGACAATATCATTATTGTGGCAACAAAAACTAAGTTGAAAGCACTTGAAGGTCGGCCATTAATCGTGGATAGTGGCGACCCTGAATTGGATGCCGAAATGAGCGGCTACTATCGTATTGTGACCGGATACCGAGATTATGTGATGTATCGGGTTGCCAATCCGGATTTAGCGGAGTGACACATGTTGGAACAGTATGATCTGCAATTAGAGCAGTGGATTGGCGAAATCGTGGCGAAGGGCGATGATGACGCTTTATTTGCAAGTGGCTATCTTCAAGGCCATTTCGCCGTGGTGTTGGCAGAATTGGAAGCCGAAGACGACCATAGCGCTGCCGCATTAGCGGAAAAAATGCAGCAATGTTTAAAGTTGGCCGCCAAAGAGTTAGAAGACCACGATTACCGTTTAGTTGCTGATGCGTGGCAAGAGTTGCAACAACGTCTTAGTGCCTAAGCGAGTTGTGGTTTATTGACTTAAAAACCCTGCAATGCAGGGTTTTCGTTTTTTGGCGCGTTAAATTCATTACTGTGAAGCAGTGAACGAACTAACGGTCAAAGACTAATGGCACGGCCTTTGAGCAGTTTGCGCAGCCACATACGGTTCGGACTCAATGCTTGTTGCACTTCAAGACTCACTGGCATAGGTTGCTGCGTTAGTTCACAGGCCAACATCTCCGCTGCCAATGGGCCACTGCAGATGCCGCGAGAGCCAAGTCCAGCCAGCAGATAAAGCCCGGTCAAAACCGGCGCAGGTTGTGCTTCCCACTCAGCGATGCTTTCCGGCGTGGGGCCGAGACTGTCGGCTTTGGCAAAAATGGCGGTTACGTCAGGCGCCGCCCCGACCATAGGTAAATGATCGCGAGTTACCATCCTGATGCCCACGCGCGCACGTTCCCCCTTGTCAATCTGTTCAACCCAATCATGCGCTTGATAGCTGAGTTTGAGTTTGTCGAGGTTATCTTGCTGC
Source organism: Shewanella avicenniae (assembly GCF_017354945.1). NCBI lineage: Bacteria > Pseudomonadati > Pseudomonadota > Gammaproteobacteria > Alteromonadales > Shewanellaceae > Shewanella > Shewanella avicenniae. The sequence goes on from NZ_CP071503.1 coordinate 1,602,947, forward strand.
TCGTTGGCGCGAATATCGCAGTTTCGATCGCCTTTCACATAGGTCGCGCCAAGGCAATGCTGCTGTTGCCACGCTGGCGTCAGGTAGCCTTTGGCGCATATCACAGTGCTAAGTTGCGATAGCGTGGGATTAGTGTCAATTTCTGAAACTTGGCCGCGAAATGGCGAAATCGGTAACGCCTGCAATTGTGGCAGTTCGGTCACGCCCGCACCGTTGGCTAACACCAGTCGCTTAAACGGGCCGAATTGATACTCGCCACTGGTTAACATCCACCCCGCTGGTGTCGATTCAATCTTATCGATATGGCATTTAGTGGTGAGGCGGCAAAAGCCTAATGCCTGCGCCTGCAGCAGCGCAAGTTGGCTCAGTTGTTTAGGGCATACCCAACCACCATTGGGGTAATAGATAGCTTCTTCATGAATGGGTAACCCGGCAATCGCACTTGCGTCGGCGGAAGATTTCCACTGCAGTACCGCGTTTGACCAGCTTTGCCCATTCGCAATTTTTGCCAGTCGTTGGCGACTACGGTCATCAAAGCCGGTTTGCAACACACCACAAAACGCATGTGCAAGCTCAGGCTGGCTGCGGGCGAGGGCGGCTATGCGCTGGCGACTATATTCGAATGCCTGCACGAAAAAGCGGTTTTGCACTGAGTCTTCTGGCGTTAGTAGCGGATAAAGCGCACCTTGGCGATTACCAGATGCCGCAACCCCAGGTTCGGCATCAGCACAAAATACCTGACTGGCAACGCCTTTTTCTGCTAACGATAGCGCAAGTTGGCTACCGGCAACGCCAGCACCGATGATGGCAACGGGGTCATTGGCTAAAGTCGACGGAACCACAAACACCGGAAACGGCATCCTCGTCTGCAGCGCCTTGTTTGCTAAGGCTGATTTTTCTTGCTGCACGATTTCGCTGTCATTCGGTGCTGAAGCACACGTCATCAAAGGTATTTCACTACCAGAGCCCGCATTACTTTTGTTTAGTTGAAATCCCGCTGTCACGATTTGCTGTTGTAATGCGGCACTGACGTTTGCTGCCAGCTTTACCGTGGCAGCGGTTATACTGAGTAAGGCCATTTGCCAAATGGTGGCGGTTGCGAAGGTGTTGCAATCGGTGTGGGATAAATCCCAATGCCCAATTGAGGCAAACGGGATCAGTCGCTGTTTGAGGTGTTCGCTGCTGAGCTGCGGGTAGATATCAATACACAGTTGTTTATGAATAAAGCGCTGCCCAGTGATAAGGGCATCGGCACTCATCTGTGAGATGGCAAGTTTCAGCTCGTCGGTGCTTGGATCGCTGGCTAATTGCGCAAGCTGCTGCAGTAGCTGTTGCTGCAAGGCTGATGGCGCCGTATCGTTTGCCGATAAAAACAGCAGACGATAGCCGTGAATACTTGCTGTTTCGGCGCTAATCTCATCAAATAGCGTTTTTATCGCGGTGATACCGCAATAGGCAATAGTGGCAGAAAATCGCGGGTGTTCAGTTGTTTGCACAGTAACTACCGAGGTTTTATCAGGCTAAATGTGACATTGCTGTCGTAAATGGGCATCATTTTAGCCGGAGTTATGGAAAGCTGACCACTTGTGGGAAGCAAAACAGCTAACATTGCGTCAGCAAATTTGAATGTACACAATTGTACGGAATGGATAGTAAAACATGAAAAGAGTCGTGATCACCGGAATTGGCGTCGTTTCAAGTATCGGTAATAACAAACAAGAAGTGACTGAATCGTTGCGTGAAGGCCGTAGCGGCATCACCCATTCAGCCCAGTTTGAAGAGATGCAACTTCGCAGTCATGTCTGGGGAAACGTTAAGCTCGATCCATCTGAACTGATTGATCGTAAAGCATTGCGCTTTATGGGTGACGCTGCTGCGTACGCTTACATCGCGATGCAAGAAGCGATTGCCGACGCTAACCTGACTGAAGAGCAATATTCAAACCCACGTGTAGGTTTGATTGCAGGTTCAGGCGGCGCGTCTTCAGCTAACCAAGTACAAGCAGCAGATACGCTGCGTACCAAAGGTGTTAAACGTGTTGGCCCTTACATTGTGCCGCGCATCATGTCGAGCACTGCAAGTGCGTGTTTGGCAACACCATTCAAAATCAAGGGTATGAACTACTCTATCAGCTCAGCTTGTGCAACCAGCGCTCACTGTATCGGTCATGCGGTTGAACTCATTCAAATGGGTAAACAGGACATGGTATTTGCTGGTGGTGCAGAAGAGATTAACTGGACGCTGACCATGGGCTTTGATGCGATGGGCGCACTGTCATTCAAATATAATGACACGCCAGAAAAAGCTTCACGTACCTATGATGCAGCCCGTGACGGCTTTGTTATCTCTGGTGGCGGCGGTATCGTTGTGGTTGAAGAGCTGGAACACGCGTTGGCTCGTGGCGCAAAAATCTACGCTGAAGTGGTAGGTTACGGCGCGTCATCTGACGGCTACGACATGGTAGCGCCAAGCGGTGAAGGTGCTGCTCGTTGTATGCAAATGGCAATGCAAGATGTTGATACGCCAATCGACTACATCAACACTCACGGTACTTCTACGCCAGTGGGTGACGTACGTGAATTGGAAGCGATCAAAGAAGTTTTCGGTGATAAGATCCCACCAATCGCATCAACTAAATCAATGACCGGCCACGCACTGGGTGCCGCAGGCGTTCACGAAGCTATCTACAGCTTGATCATGTTGGAAAATGGTTTTATTGCGCCATCAATCAACATCGACAACTTAGATGAAGCTGCCGTTGGTTTACCAATTGTGACTGAATACCGTGAAACAGCATTGACCACTGTAATGAGCAACAGCTTTGGTTTCGGTGGCACTAACGCGACTTTGGTAATGCGTAAATACCAAGACTAATCAGTGATTACGGCTGAGATGAAAAGAGGAAGCTACGGTTTCCTTTTTTATTGGCGATTTTTTAGTTGAACAACCGTTTAAAAACGATTTGGCGGCCGATGCTGACTAGGACAAGCGGCGACTATCTTGCTAGAATTTAGGCCCTCTTTTGCAATTCCCAAAGACGCCTCATGAAACTGGTGGTTGATGAAAACATGCCGTTTGTACGCGAACTATTCGCGGACTTCGGTGAAATCGTAGCGCTCAATGGTCGTCACCTCTCGGCAGCGCAAGTCAGTGATGCCGATGTGTTGTTGGTGCGTTCAGTGACCCAAGTGAACCAATCGCTGTTGGCCAATAACACCCAACTCAAATTTGTTGGTAGCGCCACCATTGGTACTGATCATATCGATCACGCCTATCTTGGCTCGCGCGGAATTCCGTTCGCCAGCGCTCCCGGTTGCAATGCTACCTCTGTGGGCGAATATGTGTTTAATGCCTTACTGGAACTCGCCGACAAATACCATGCTGATTTACGGCAAAAGACCGTGGGTATTATCGGCGCGGGTAACACCGGCTCAGCCGTGGCAAAATGCCTGACGGCATGGGGCGTTAAGGTGTTGCTGTGTGATCCGCTATTAGCACAAACCGAAGACCCGCGCGAATTTGTCACGCTTGAGCAATTGCTGGCTGAAGCCGATGCCATTAGCTTACATGTGCCTATCAGTCATCAAGGTGAACATGCTACTTATCATCTGCTGGATGCTGACAAGCTGGCGCTGATGAAACCAGACTGTTGGTTGGTCAATGCCAGCCGTGGTGATGTGGTCGACAACCATGCGCTGTTAGCCAAGTTGCGGGCGCAGCCGTTCCCGGTGGCGCTTGACGTGTGGGAAGGTGAGCCAAAACCGCTGGCTGAGTTGGTACCGCTGGTGGATATTGCGACGCCGCACATCGCCGGATACAGCCTTGAAGGGAAGGCGCTTGGCACCTACATGCTGTATCAAACCTTGTGTGAGTTGCTGCAGGTATCGCCCACCAAATCATTGACTGAGTTATTGCCGGTGAACTGGTATCAAACACTCACGCTCAACCAAACGCCAGACCAAGCGGAGTTATTGCGCTTGTGTCGTTTTATCTATGATTTGCGCGACGATGACCGTCAATTCAGGAAAATTCACCAAATTCCTGACGGATTTGACAATATGAGAAAAAATCATCGCCATCGGCGAGAATTCAGCGCATTAGCACTGGTAAATGCTGATGGTTCTGAGGTAGATTGTCTCTCCAAACTTGGATTTTCAGGAGTCACTCGCTAAATGTCGCAGGAATATAATGTTGTAGTGTTGGGCGCTACCGGCGCCGTTGGTCAAACCATGATCGAGATCCTCGAGCAGCGCAACTTTCCGGTAGCTAAATTGTTCCCACTCGCCAGTAGCCGTAGTGCTGGTAACACGGTAACGTTCCACGGTAAACAGGTTGAAGTACTGGACGTGGAAACCTTCGACTGGACGCAAGCGCAAATTGGTTTCTTCTCTGCTGGTGGTGACGTGTCCGCAAAATGGGCACCCATTGCGGGCGATGCCGGTTGTGTGGTGATTGATAACACTTCACACTTCCGTTACGACGCTGACATTCCATTGGTGGTACCTGAAGTTAACCCGCATGCCATTGCTGACTTCCGTAACCGCAATATCATTGCCAACCCGAACTGCTCAACCATCCAAATGCTGGTGGCGTTGAAGCCGATTTATGACAACTTTGGTATCAGCCGTATCAACGTAGCCACTTATCAGTCAGTTTCAGGGACGGGTAAAAAGGCGATTGAAGAATTAGCCGGTCAAACTGCAAAATTGCTGCAAGGTTTGCCGTCAGAACCAAAAGTTTATCCAAAGCAAATCGCGTTTAACGTGTTGCCACATATCGATAAATTTATGGATAACGGCTACACCAAAGAAGAGATGAAAATGGTCTGGGAAACCCAGAAAATTTTCGGCGACAACTCAATTTTGGTTAACCCAACAGCAGCCCGTGTACCAGTGTTCTACGGTCACTCTGAAGCGGTACACATCGAGACTCAACAACCGGTTGATGCCGAGTCAGTCAAAGCCTTACTGCGTGATGCTCCTGGTGTTGTGTTGTTTGAAGATGATAGCGATTATCCAACGGCGGCAACAAATGCAGCGGGTGAAGACCCAGTATTTGTTGGTCGTATCCGTAAAGATATCTCTCACGAATGTGGTATCAACCTGTGGGTTGTCTCTGACAATATTCGCAAAGGTGCTGCATTAAACAGCGTTCAAATTGGTGAGTTGTTAATCCGCGATTATTTTTAAACTCATTGATTTAATTCTAAATGTGATGAAAGCCTGCCACGCGCAGGCTTTTTTTGTTTTACAATTGTGAACAGTAGCAGGGCAGTGATTTCTGGTTTATAGTAAACCCAATAAATACAAATGCCTAAAGCCTAGCGTTCATGGGCAAATGTCAGCTTAGAAAGGGAATAGTTGATGAACTTTCGCACTTCTTACTTGGTGGGCCTTTCGGCTATTTGTTTGGCACTTAGCGCTTATTTATCTGTGCCTTCAGCCCACAGCGAAGTTTTAAAAGTTACCGGTCCAAATGGAGAAAGCCGCCAGCAGGTAAGGCAATATGGACCAACGTCAGTCAATGACACCTTCTGGAGTATCGCGCAGAAAGTCCGTCCAGATGATACCGTCTCCATCTATCAGGTTATGGCGGCAATTTTTGAAGCTAACCCACAAGCCTTTACCAGCGATAATTACAACAGTTTAGAACGGGGCATGATCCTGCTGATCCCGTCAAAAGAGGTGATGGCGGCTATTCCGCTAAACCTTGCCCGAGCACGCGCCGAGCAGGATGATAAAAGTTGGAATCGCAAGGCAGCGGCACCTAATCCACAGCCTGCAGCGGCAAAGCCCGTTGCCGCCACAAAACCTGCACCAGTCGCTAAGCCGGTCGAACCCGCGGTAGATAAAGTCGCCAATCAAAAAATGGCTGAGTTACAGCAAGAAAACGATGCCTTAAAAGCTGAGGTTGCTGGACTTAATACTCGTCTGAGTGAATCTGAAACTCAGCGCCAACTCTTAGATACGCAAAATAAAGCGCTTGAAGAACGTCTATCTCTTTTCGAAGAACAGTTAACCGCCACTAAGTTACAACTTGCACAGCTACAGCAGGAACTCGCCGCTCAAACTGAGGCAGTAAAGTCTACTACACCTGCTGAGCCAGCACCGACCGAGCCTGTAGCCACGCCTGAGGCCGAGACGCAGACGGTTGAAATGCCCGATGACACTTGGCGCAGTATAGACAATAACCCGCTGCTGCTGACTGCAATGATCGGTTTACCTGCATTATTACTTGGCTTGGGTGGCTGGTTGTTTATGCGCCGTAAGCGTGCCGCCGCCATTGCCGCAACAGCTGCTCCATTAGCGGCATCGGCTACCGCTGCAGCGGCCATGGATGAAGTGGATTTTGTGGTTGATGATGACATCAAGCTCGAAGACGCTGAAGTGATCCACGACTCATTAGATGATCTGTTTGATGTCGACAATATTGAGCTCCAGCCTGAACAAGAGCTTGAATCTGATGCAAGTCAGATGGACATCGCCCATGAGATGTTTATCGATGATGGCGATGATGAGAATGCCGTACATTTGGATGATGAAGAAGGTCAGTCGCTTGATGCGCTGTGGGCAGAAGCCATCGGTGAACAAAGCGGTGAAGCATCAGGTTCTGCTAAAGCTGATGATGATTTTGAGTCCTTATTGGACGGATTGGATGACGAGCCATCGTTAAGTGAGTCGCTGCCGGATGATGTTGCCGCCGCTTTTGAGCATGATTTCGGTGGCGCTGACGATGACGTGGTGCGGTTGGATGACGACGAAGCACCAGCAGATGAATTCAACGGGCTCGATGCGGATGAGCTACTGGCTGCGCTCGAAGATAACACTGACGCGGATGATTTTGATGCCGATGCGTTATTGGCCGAATTAGAAGCAGATACCGAAAGTGCAACGACAACCGCTGATAGCGAAGATTTTGACCCTGATGCATTGCTCGCCGAGCTCGAAGCCGATTTACCGAGTGCGCAGACCGACATTGATGATTTTGATTTGGCTGATGAGATTGCGGCTGAATTGGAACAAGATGATGACGTAGAAGAGTTAGATCCAGATAAGCTGTTGGCCGAACTCGCTGCTGAACCACAGCCAGAAGACTTAAGCGATGAAATCGCCGCCGCTCTGGATGAAGAAAGCGCGCTGGTGAGCACTGCCGATGAACTCGATCCAGATGCGTTACTTGCCGAACTTGAAGCTGAGCCAATAGCAGAAGATCTCAGTGATGAAATTGCTGCTGAGTTAGCTGATGTAGACAACAGTGCCGATGAGTTAGATGCGGATTCACTGTTGGCGGAATTAGATGGTGCGTCGGCCAGCGCGGATGATCTGACGGATGAAATCGCTGCTGAACTTTCGCTTGAAGATGACGTCAGTGACTTTGATGAGCTTGATACTGATGCCTTGTTAGCTGAGCTTGAAAGCAGCGCTGCAGTGGATAGCGCTAATACAGCAACGGATGAGATTGAACTCGAAGATGAGCTTACCGTTGAGTTAACCGATGATGAGACGCTGGACAGTGTTGATGAGCTCGATGCTGATGCCTTATTGGCGCAGTTGGAACAGACCGCTGCAGAGCCTGATACCGCAACTGACGACGACACTGATGATTTTGATTTTTCTTTGGAAGATGAATTTGATCATCCCGCCGAAGATGAAAACTTAGATGATCTGTTAGCTGAGCTATCACAAGCGGAAGAGCGTAAGTCGGCGCGCGCCAAAGACTCAGGATTCTTTAACGATCTTAAAGGCCCAAAGAGTGCTGGGTTAGATGCCGATGAATTGCTGGAGAGCTTAGATGAGTCAGCGGGGTTATCGCTCAGTGATGATGACCTGTTAAAGCAGTTCTCTGCTGAGCAGCCACTGGTAGAAGAGGAAGAAAGTTTTGAATTGTCGCTGGTGGATGATGAACCAGACGATGTACCACGGCTGACAGTGGATGAAGCCCTTGCGGCACTGGACTCTGAAGAATTGTCTAAGCGACCAGTGAAGCCGGTGTCTGAAAGTGATCTGGCAAATTTCCAGAAAGAGAACGGCTTTATTGATATCGACCGTTTACTCAATGACGCTGATGAGTCAGATGATGATGGCGATCTTTATAAATCACTGGACGTCGATGTAGGCGATATCGATTCGCTAATGAGTGGCGCCGATATGGTGGATGTGGACGACGAGGAAAACTCAGTCAATGCCAAATTGGATCTGGCGCGGGCGTATATCGAAATTGAAGACAGCGACAGTGCTAAAGCGCTATTGCAGGAAGTTCAAGCTGACGGTAATGCGCGTCAGCAAGAGGAAGCTGCGAATCTACTGAAAGAGATTGGTTAACCGCTTGGATTGAAAAAACGGCACTTTTAAGTGCCGTTTTTTTATGCCCAAAATTGAGTGAATGCCGTGATTAACTGCGGCCTCTGCGCCATGGCTGTGGTAGAATCCGCCACCATTAGTAATGATGGGGGCAAGCATGCGGATTGCGTTAGGCGTCGAGTATGACGGCAATGGTTTTTACGGTTGGCAGCGACAATCAGAAGTAGAATCGGTGCAAGGGCACTTAGAACGAGTGTTATCAAAAATTGCCGATGAACCGATTGAGGTACAGTGTGCTGGCCGTACTGATGCAGGTGTTCACGCCACCGGCCAAGTGGTGCACTTCGACACGCAAGCGGAACGAAATATCGGTGCTTGGACGCTGGGCGTAAATGCCAATCTGCCTGATAACGTCGCGGTACGTTGGGCGAAAGTGGTTGACGATAGTTTCCACGCGCGTTTCTCTGCCACCGCACGCCGTTATCGCTACATCATTTATAACCATAACTATCGCCCCGGTATTTTGCGCCATGGCGTCAGCCATTATCACGGTGAACTAGATGAGCAACGGATGCACCGCGCCGCACAGCATCTGTTAGGTGAGAATGACTTTACCAGTTTTCGTGCGGTGCAATGTCAGTCTCGCACCCCATTTCGTAACGTGCATCGTGTTGATGTCAGTCGTCGTGGTAATTTTGTAATTGTCGATATCTCGGCCAACGCATTTTTACATCATATGGTGCGCAATATTGTCGGTTCGTTATTAGAAGTGGGTTATGGCAACCAAGAAGAGCAATGGATTGCCGATGTGCTCGCACTGAAAGACCGTACTAAAGCCGCAGCCACCGCCAAACCTCATGGTCTTTATTTAGTTGACGTGACGTATCCTGAGCAGTTTGCTTTGCCCAAGCCGCCATTAGGCCCGTTGTTCCTAGAATAAGCGGTTAGATACAAGACGTTGTCGCAAGGATTATTCATGACTCAAGATGTTTCAACGCTGCAGGCGCCAGCTGCCAACGCCGATATTGCCCAATGGCTCGATTATCAATTAGCGCTGCATGCGCGTGAAATCGATTTGGGCTTAGCACGCGTTACACAGGTTGCGCAGCAACTTGGGGTAATTAGCTTAACCAGTAAAGTGATTACCGTCGGTGGCACCAATGGCAAAGGCACCACCTGCCGTATGTTAGAAGAGATCCTGCTGGCCGCGGGCTACTCGGTGGGTGTCTACAGCTCCCCGCATCTTATTCGCTATAACGAGCGTATTCGCATCAATCGCCAAGACGTGGATGATGCCGCCATAGTGGCGGCATTTGAGCAGATTGAACAGGCGCGCGGGGCCACATCGCTGACGTTCTTTGAATTTGGTACCTTGGCGGCGTTGGTATTGTTTAAACAACAGCAACCGGATGTGGTGATCCTCGAAGTTGGGCTTGGTGGTCGGTTAGATGCCACCAATATTGTCGATTCCGATATCAGTGCAGTGACTTCGATTGACCTTGATCATCAGGCATTTTTAGGCAACACCCGCGAGCAAGTCGGCTATGAAAAAGCTGGGATTTTTCGCTTCGGTTGCCCGGCCATTGTTGGCGAACCTAACATGCCCGCCACTGTGAACGAAGTGGCTCATGCCAAAGGCGCATTTATTAAAGCGGTTGGACTCTCTTTCAACTACCAACAGCTTGGCGATGGCTGGCAGTTTGATGGTGAGCATTGGCACTTTTCCCAACTGCCGCTGCCACAACTGCCATTGCCAAATGCGGCGACCACGCTGGCGATTTTGGAACAGTTACTGCCCGATTTACCGTTGACGGCGATTCAGACCGGCTTAGCAAAAGCGACCCTAACAGGCCGCATGGAGCATTTTTCTGAGCAGCCGTTGGTGATATTAGATGTAGCGCATAATCCACACGCTGCGCGTTATTTGGCGCAACAACTGGCAGCGTTGCTGCAAGGCCGCCAATGCTATGCAATTTGCGGTATGCTCAAGGATAAAGATATACAGGGCGTGTTGAGTGTTATGGCGCCCTTAGTGCAGCAATGGTCGCTGGTCACTATTGATACTGAGCGCGGTGCTACCGCTCAAGAGTTGTACCAAGCGTTACCTGCCGAGCAAAATGTCAGCTTATTTGATGATTTTTCTGCGGCTTGGCGTGCACTTACCCCCAAACTTAGCCAAGAAGATGTGGTAATCGTGTTTGGCTCCTTTTACACTGTGTCTGGTTTTAAGGAAGTTGTGCAAACTATCGGAAAGGAATAGAGATTTTGGCAACACAGTTTCACAATCGGTTGGTTGGCACCATCGTCATTGCGGCGCTGGGGGTGATTTTTTTACCTGATATTTTAGATGGTAAAAAGACGCTTAAGCCTGAGCAATTTGCGGAGATCCCGTTGCGCCCTGAGGTTGCAGAGGTTAACCAAGACACGCAAGTGTTTCAGGTGTTGGATACCCCGCAATCGATAGAACCACAATCAACTGACGATGAAGCCTACAGCCAAACCGGCGCGGCTGATGCTCAGCCCGTAACTGAGGTCGCCAGTGCCAATCCGCCATCGCACACTGAACCCGCTACCGTAGAACAACCAAGTGCTAAACCGAGCGCTTCGAGTGCGAAAGTCGAACCCGTTAAGCCTGCTGCGGCTAACGCTCAAGTGGCTTGGACCATGCAGTTGGGCGCCTTTAGTAGTGTTACCAACGTCAAAGGTCTAGTCGCTAAACTGCAAAAAGCCGGCTTTGCCGCGTACACGCTGCCGAACAAGCCGGTTGAAGGTAAGTTGACTCGCGTTTTTGTCGGTCCAGAGGTTTCGCTCGACAAGCTCAGAAGCCAACAACAAAAAGTAGAGTCACTGACCTCACTAAAAGGTAAAGTGATTCGCTTCGACCCATTAGAACATTGAGTCAATGTCGTTTTTCAGAACAATTATTTCTGATTGTGGGGGTGAGAATGCACTCGCTCTCTGGTAGAATCGCGCCGTTCTCAATCATTGCTGGACACTTCTACCCATGGCTTGGATAGATTACGCCATCATTATCATTATCGGACTATCAACGCTGGTCAGTTTGATCCGCGGCTTCGCCAAAGAAGCGATGTCATTGGTTGTCTGGTTTGCTGCCTTTTTTGTTGCGAGTCAGTTTTATCAAGAACTTGCGGTCTATATCACCCAGCTGAACGATGAAATGCTGCGAAACGGTGTGGCGATTGCCATTCTGTTTGTGGCGACATTGATTGTGGGGGCGATCGTCAATTATCTGGTAGGGCAGTTGGTGCTCAAAACCGGCTTGTCAGGCACTGACCGCATGTTAGGTCTGGTGTTTGGTGCCATTCGTGGCGCCTTGATTGTCAGCGCATTGTTATTCTTTTTGGATGCTTTTACTGGCGCCCCCAAAACTGATTGGTGGCAGGCATCGCAATTAGTGCCAGAATTTGGAGTGGTTATTCAGTGGTTCTTTGACTATCTGGAAAGCACCTCTAGCTTTGTACCCAAAATATAAAAAGATTATTCGAACATCTTAATACGAGGAAACTTACCCATGTGTGGTATCGTCGGAATAGTTGGCCGCTCAACGGTTAATCAAACCATTTATGATGCATTAACTGTGTTGCAGCATCGTGGCCAGGATGCGGCGGGTATTGTGACCGTAGATAACCGAGCCTTTCGTTTGCGTAAGGCAAATGGCTTGGTAAAAGATGTGTTTGAGCCTAAACACATGCAGCGTCTTCAAGGTAATGCCGGTATCGGCCATTGCCGTTATCCTACTGCTGGTAGCTCCAGTGCATCTGAAGCTCAACCTTTCTATGTCAACTCACCTTTTGGTATCTCGTTAGCGCACAACGGTAACTTGACCAACACAGTGCAGTTAGCTGAAGGCTTGCAGCAAAAACGTCGTCACGTGAACACCACCTCAGATTCTGAAGTGCTGCTTAACTTGCTGGCAGACGAAATTGATAAGACAGATAGCGCTCAGCTGTCTGCCGATGAAGTGTTTGATGCCGTAGCGCGTCTGCACGAACAAACCCGTGGTGCTTATGCCGTTGTAGCTATGATTGTGGGTAATGGTTTGCTGGCGTTTCGCGATCCATTCGGTATCCGCCCACTTATTCTGGGTAAGCATGAAACCGCCAACGGCACTGAATATATGGTGGCCTCTGAAAGCGTAGCGCTAGATGCGGTCGGTTTTGAAGTGATGCGTGACGTTGCCCCAGGTGAAGCGATTTATATCACCCTTGATGGTGAACTTTACACCCGTCAATGCGCCCAATCGCCAATGTACAGCCCATGTATTTTTGAATTTGTTTATTTTGCGCGTCCTGACTCAACGATCGACAAGGTGTCGGTATACGCCAGTCGCGTAAACATGGGTACCAAGCTGGGTGAGAAGATCAAGAAAGAATGGTATGACCATGATATCGACGTGGTGATCCCAATTCCTGAAACCTCAGTTGACGTGGCATTGGAAATTGCCCGCACCATGGATCTGCCGTATCGCCAAGGTTTTGTGAAAAACCGTTATATCGGCCGTACCTTTATCATGCCGGGTCAACAGCAACGTCGTAAGTCAGTGCGTCGTAAACTGAACGCGATTAATGCTGAGTTTAAAGACAAAAACGTACTGCTGGTGGATGACTCCATCGTGCGTGGTACCACGTCAGAACAGATCATCGAAATGGCACGTGAAGCCGGTGCGAAGAAAGTGTATTTCGCTTCAGCAGCGCCTGAAATTCGCTTCCCGAACGTTTACGGTATCGACATGCCAACCTCTAATGAATTGATCGCCTATGGCCGTGATTCAGACGAGATTGCTAAGTTGATTGGTGCTGACGGTATCATCTTCCAAAATCTAGACGATTTGGTGGATGCGGTACGTATGGAAAACCCAGATATTAAACGCTTTGAAACCTCAGTGTTTGATGGCCACTACATCACCAAAGATGTGGATCAATCCTATCTGGATCACCTGACTCAGCTGCGTAACGACGATGCAAAAGCAAATCGTAACCGCGATATCGGCACTAACTTAGAGATGCACAACGAAGGGCATCCATAAGCTAAGCTGATTCTATGCATTAAATATCAAGGCCTCGCAATTGCGAGGCCTTATTGTTTAGCGCGAATAGTTAGTGAGCTCTTACCGCTGTAGACGCCAAATATCGTAGTGGCGGCTTAGCCAACCATCATTACAGTATCATTTTGGGCTTGTTGTTGGCTGAGCTGGCCTAATTTAGCAAGCGGCAGGGCTTCAGTATAAAACCAGCCTTGATGCAACTCGGCGCCAAGTCGGCGCAGTTCAGCGGCATCGGCGCTGTTTTCCACGCCCTCAGCTACTACGCTGCAGTTAAGCTCGGTGGCCAGTTCGATGATATGACACACAATCGCGCGGCTGACATCATTGATCAGGAAGTTATTCACAAACGAGCGGTCGATTTTGATTTGCGATATCGGCAACTCACGTAATAGCACCAAAGACGAGAAGCCCGTACCAAAGTCATCCACGCTAAACTCAAAGCCCATTTGATTCAGTTTCGACATCACCACTTTGGCTTTTTGCAAATCATCGACCACGTCAGTTTCGGTGATTTCAAAAATGATGTCGCTGGCGTGTAGTCGGCCTTGTTGCAGCATTGCGCCAAGTTGTTGTACGAGGTTGTCGTTTTGCAGGTCTTTCGCGGAGAGGTTGATATGGATGCAGTGGCTAAAGCCCATCTGTCGTAATGCTGGCAGATCATCCGCAACACGATTCAGTACCCAGTAGGTAATGGCATTGATCAGTGGGCTACGTGAAGCAAATGGAATAAACTCTTCCGGCAACAGCACCTTGCCAGAGGCTTGTGGCCAGCGTAACAGCGCTTCGACACAACAAGTGGTATTGCTGACACTGTCCACAATAGGTTGATAGTAAAGTTCAAACTGATTCTGCCGCACCGCGTCTGAAAGCTGCTGTGACAAACGCAATTTGCGCTCAGCCTCTGCACCAATCACTTGATCATATAAGGTGTAGTTGCCTTGGCGTTGCTTACAGTCATACATGGCAATGTCGGCTTTTTTGATTAAGTCAAACAGCTCGTTACTGTGGTCGGGATAGCAGGCAATGCCGATGCTGGCCGAGCTTTTCATCGAGTGGCTGTGAACCACGAATGGCGGTAGCATCTTCGCATGTATGCTATCAACCAAGGTTAATAATACTTCGAGGCTTCGTTCGCGGTAGACAATGGCAAACTCATCGCCACCGATACGAAACAGCATCGCTTTTTCGGGAATCACCTCATTGAGGCGTTCGGCCACCAAACGTAAAAATTGGTCGCCATAGTAATGGCCGAGGCTATCGTTGATCTGTTTGAAGTTGTTCAAGTCGAGAAAAAATAGGGTGAACGGCTTACTCACTCCGCTAAGCACACTCAGATGTTCAAACATGCTTTTACGATTATTGAGCCCAGTCAGCTCGTCGGTTAACGAGTTATGGCGCTCTTCCATCGCAATCGACTCAATTTTAAGAATGGTTTTAAGCGCTTGCGGAATAATAGTGGCAACAAACACCGCCCCGAAAAAGAGGATGGTCGCCAATAACCCCATGGTGAAATTCACCGGATGATAAAACAAGCGCAATAGGAATAGGCTATAGCCAACACAGAAGAATAGGATCAGCACCACCAGCCATTTCCAGCCGGTGGCATGGTCATTTTGGCAAATGCGACAGGCAGGTCTGATGCTGCTGAGTAGCAACAATAAACCTAATCCAACTGCCAAATATGCAATCCAATCTACTGCCATTGAGTAGTCCTTTACTCCTGAAATTTGAAATTTACTAGATGCTAATGTGTGATGCTATTCACATTGCTAAGGCAAATAATTGGCCGATATTAACAATGGTTCGCCCTTGCTAACAGTGAGAAGGGTCACATTGTGAAAGGCTCGTCGAGCGGGGTCACTGTTAAGCGTGAATCACGATTGTCATTTTGAAAATCGTGATTAAAGATTTTCAAAATGACAATCCATTGTTGTAGTCAGTCTGACTCAATCTTTTTGCTTATGCCGTATCAGTATGTGAGCCAGTTAGCATTCTTACCGTCGTTACTTGCTTGCTGGCGCACACAACAGTGATTTAGCAGCGCTGGAATGGTATTGTTATTACGATTATTAATTTCGTAATAACTCGCCTTGATTACGCGTGACTAGGATTTTCATGTTGTCGATTGCTGACCTTAAACGCACACGGATGCTGTGCTGCGTACTGTTAAGTTTGTGCTGCTCAACGGCAGTCCATGCGCATTTTCTTGAATTGATCCCCACGACTGACATTGTCGCTTCGCCCGCGCAAGCAAAGCTCGGTTTTACCCTGCAATTTACCCATCCTATGGCGCAAGGGCCTGTGATGCCATTAGCTTTGCCCAGCCAGTTTGCAGTTGTTGGCCCAATGGGAAAACAAGATTTACTCCCGAGTCTTGTTTCGAAGAATAGTGATAAAGCGCAGTACTTTAATGCCGAGTATCAGATCAAACGCCCCGGCGATTATCTGTTTTATGTGCAACCGCAACCTTACTGGGAACCGGCTGAAGCCAAGATGATTGTGCATTACACCAAGGTGGTGGTCGATGCCTATGGCATGGAAGCTGGCTGGGATACCGAACTCGGTTTGCCGACCGAAATTGTGCCATTAACCCGACCATTTGGTTTGTGGACCGGCAATCTGTTTCAAGGGGTAGTGAAGCAAGCGGGCAAGCCTGTGCCATTTGCTGAGGTAGAGGTGGAATGGCGCAATGATGGCAGCATTACGCCGCCCTCAGATCCTTACATTACTCAAGTGCTACATGCTGATGCTAATGGCACTTTCAGCTACGTGATGCCGAAAGCGGGCTGGTGGGGATTTGCCGCGTTAACTGAGGCAGACAGCACCATGACCAACCCAGAGGGCAAGCAGGTGCCCGTGGAGCAGGGCGGTCTTATCTGGGTGTTTGCCCGCGATATGAAGTAGGAGCAAAGATGGCGCATATTCCTGAAGGTGTGGTTTCAGCGCCAGTGCTAATTGGCGCTGGCGTGGTGGCTGTCGCGGCACTCTGTTACGCGGTGCGTAAATTGGATTACGCCAAAATCCCTCATGCCGCGGTGTTAGCCGCCTGCTTTTTTGTGGCCTCGTTAATTGCTGTACCGGCAGGACCTAGCAGTGTGCATCTGCTGCTCAACGGCTTGATGGGCTTATTACTGGGTTGGACTGCGGTGCCAGCCATTATGGTTGCCTTGGCGTTGCAAGCGGTGTTTTTCGGTTTTGGTGGTCCGTTAGTGCTCGGTGTGAATGCGCTCAATATTGCGCTGCCGGCGTTAATCGTGGCTGGGCTATTCAGTGGATTGCTATCAAAAGCGATTATACAGCGACAAACTCGGCGTATTTATCTGCTCGGTGGGTTAGCGGGGTTAATCGGTGTGGTGGGCACCGGCGCAATGGTCTGTTTCACTTTGATTGTCAGCTACAATGCCTATCGTACCGCCGCCAATATTATCGCGCTGACATATCTGCCATTGGCGATTGTTGAAGCGTTAGTCACCGCCACCATCGTTGGTTTTATTGCCAAAGTTGCACCAGAGATGCTGACAAAGGTCGTGTATAACGCCGCTACGGCAGAAAATAGTGAATTGAGCGCTGCGAAGGAGCCGCAAAATGCTGAGGTCTTGTAAGCCTATGTGGCACATTATCGGCCTTGCACTGTTGTTGGAGTGTGGCTCAGCCTCGGCGCACCTGCTTAAAGTGTTTGCTTGGATGGAAGGTGAGCAAGTGGCGGGCAAGGCCTATTTTGCTGGTGGTGTTTCTGCCAGTGGCGCATTTATAGTGATTTACGATGCCAACCAGCAGCAGTTGGCAAAAGTTGCACCAGACGCCGCAGGAAACTTTCGTGTTGACGTGCCGTATAGTGCTGGTTACCGCGTAGAAGCCAACACCGGCGACGGTCATGTGGCGACCTGGGAAATTCCCGCCGCAGAGGTGACCGCGCCAGCCACTGCGGCCACATCGTCCAACTCGACTAAACCGAAAAAAATCCTCAGTGCTAACGGTGTCGTCACCGAATTGCCTGCCGTTGCTTCCCAAGTCTCTAATTCCCAATTATATGCGTCCAACGCAGCTGCCCCCAAGCTTACGCAAACCGTTAAGCCGACCGCAGAAGCTCAAGCGACCTCAGTAAGTGCGAGCATCAGCACAGATGTCACGCCAGTTGTAGTATCGCAACAAGCGTTACAACAGTTGATTGAAACTGCCGTCGCCAAAGAAGTTGGGCCGCTACGGATGGAACTGCAACAAACTGCATCTCGCGCCAAGCTGTCAGACATTATCGGTGGCCTTGGGTTTATTTTTGGCATCGCAGGATTTGCGATGTGGTGGCGCAGTAAAAAATCCTGATGCTGGCCACTCAACTTCAAGCTAAACACCAACAAAGCCTGCTGATGCGGTGTGACCCGCGGGTCAATATGCTCGCCGCGGGCGTGTTCACTTTATTCGCCCTATTGCTGCAGCAAGTGTTGCCTCTGCTGCTGATGCTGGTGCTTGGCGGCTTGTTGAATTTGGTCAGCGGCACCCAGTGGCGCTCCATGCTCACGCGGTTATTGGCCTTTGAAACCTTTATGTTGCTGCTGGTACTGATGCTGCCGTTTTCGGTTGCTGGTGATACTTGGTTCAGTGTTGCCGGTGTTGATGCATCGATTCAAGGCGCGACTCAGGCGCTGGCCATTTGGCTACGTGGCAACGCAGTCGTGTTGGCCTTGTTGGCGTTATTGGCGATTCGAGAACCGATCAATTTGGGCTATGGTGCGGCGGCACTGGGGTTTCCGGTCAAATTGATCCACCTGTTTATGATGACAGTGCGCTACATCCAAGTGCTGGGCGAAGAGTTCCAGCGCTTGCGTAATGCGATGAAGGCGCGAGCCTTTACGCCTGCCAGTAATTGGCACACTTGGCGCAGCTACGGTTGGCTGATGGGGATGTTGCTGGTGCGCAGCATGGAGCGGGCGCAGCGGATTGTTGATGCCATGCGCTGCCGCGGTTTTGATGGCAGCCTGTATTTGCGCTCGCAACTGCGTTGGCAGCGTAGCGATAGTCTGCTGCTACTGGGGTTGAGCCTAATATCGTTATTGCCGCTGTTGTGGCAACTGTTTGGAGAATAGCCGCGTGACTGGCACGATGAAAATTACCCATCCGTTGCTTTCGGTCACCGATTTAGCGGTGAATTACGCCCAGCGCAGCGTATTCAATGGCGTGAGCTTTGATCTGTATCCCAAAGAGCGGCTGGCACTGGTCGGGGCAAATGGCGCGGGTAAATCGACGCTATTACGTACCTTGATTGGCCTAAACCAGCAGTTTAGCGGCCAAATCGTTGGCTTGGGTCAGCGATGCCGTCAAGAAGCAGAGTTTCAGCAGTTGCGTAAAAAAGTGGGCTTTTTGTTTCAGGATTCGGATGACCAACTGTTCTGCCCAACGGTGATTGAAGATGTGGCGTTTGGGCCACTTAATCTTGGGCTGAGTGCCGAGCAAGCGCAGCAAAAAGCGTTAGCCGTGTTAGCATCGCTGGGGATGGCCGAGTTTGCTGAGCGGATTACCTATCGCTTGTCGGGCGGCGAAAAGCGCATGATTGCTTTGGCCACTGTATTAGCGATGGAGCCCGAAGTGTTGTTATTGGATGAGCCGACCAACGGATTAGATGAAGCGGCGCAGCAGCGGTTATTGCGCCATCTTGATAGCTTGCCGCAGGCGATGATTATCGTGTCGCATGATCGCAGTGTGTTAGAGCGCTTGGCAACCCGTGCGGTGTTGCTGGAAGCCGGGCAACTGACCAAAGCGGTAATGCATCGCCATCCCCATGAACATCTGCATGTTCACGCCGAAGCGCGCATTATTGGCAGCGCTCATGAGCAAGAGCATCAATAGCGATTCGACAAATACCGCATTCAGGATGGGACTGGGTAAACAAAAAGCCGATGACGAGGATAGCGCCTAATGTCATCGGCTTTTTTAATGTAGGGTAGTATTTACGCAGCAGGAATTTGCTGGGTAATGCAGTGAATATTGCCGCCACCGAGCAGGATTTCGCGCGCAGCTACGCCCACAATCTCATGCTCAGGGAAGATAGCTTGCAGTTTTTCAGCGGCAATGCCGTCAGTTGCCTCATCCAATAACGGGTACACGATACGGTTATTGGTAATGAGGAAGTTCACATAGGAACCGGCCAAACGTTCACTCGCGGTGCGTGGTACACCGGTGCCAGCACTCACACCTGCGGCTTCTTCTGCGGTGCAGAATAACGGTCCAGGTTGTGGTAGCAGATGCACTTTCAGCTGGCGGCCTTTAGCATCGGTGGTGTTCTGCAATACATCCAACGCGGCTTTCGAGCGCGCATATTGCGGATCGGACTCATCATCAGTCCAATGCAGAATCACTTCACCGGGGCGCGCAAAACAGCACATGTTGTCAACGTGGCCATCGGTTTCATCCATAAACACGCCTTCCGGCAACCAGATGATTTTTTCCACGTTCAAGTATTGCTTCAAATACTCTTCAATCTGCTCGCGAGTCAGCTCTGGGTTGCGGTTGCAGTTCAGCAAACACTCTTCAGTCGTTAAGCAGGTGCCTTCACCATCGACGTGGATTGAGCCACCTTCAAGGATGAGTGGTGCCACATAACGCTTCCAGCCGTGATGTTTGAGAATGCTGTTGGCGACCAATTCATCTTTGTCCCATGGGAAGTACAAGCCACCTTGTAAACCGCCCCAAGCGTTAAAGCCCCAGTCGATACCGCGACATTCACCTTCACCATTAATCACCATGGTTGGGCCGCTATCCCGAGTCCAGCAGTCGTTGCTTTCCATCGGTACCAGCGTCACTTCAGCCGGCATAACGGTTTTGGCCAGCGTCATCTGTCCCGCCGGTACTGCCATAAATACTGGGGTTGCGCCAGCAATCGCCTTTGCCACGTCGGCAAAGGTTTTTTGCGCGATAGTGGCATTTTCGCGCCAGTTATCAGGGCGGTAGGGCCAAATCATCCATACCGCTTGTTGTGGCGCCCACTCTGCAGGCATATAGAAGCCGTTAGTACGCGGCAAACTATGTAGCGTATTAGCCATGAACTGTGCCTCTTACCAGCTGGTTTCGCCGTCAGATGTCAAAATTGCTTCGTACATCGCTGGGCGACGGTCACGGAACAAGCCCCAAGAGATGCGTTGCTTGTCGATTTCAGCCAAATCAAATTCATGCACCAGTACGCACTCGCTGGTTTTGTCCGCTTGCGCTACCAATGCGCCAGTTTGGTCGGCAATGAAAGAAGAACCGTAGAAGGTCATTTCCAAACCTTCGATGAATTTACTCTTCTCAGTCCCGATACGGTTAGACGCAATCACTGGTACCAAGTTGGCGGCCGCATGACCTTGTTGAACGCGGGTCCAATGTGGTTGTGAGTCAATATCTGGGTATGCTGGCTCTGAGCCAATTGCGGTTGGGAAAAAGATCAACTCAGCGCCCAACAGTGCTAGGCTACGTGCAGTTTCTGGGAACCATTGATCCCAGCAAATGCCCACACCCACTTTGGCGTAACGGGTTTGCCACACCATAAAGCCAGTGTCGCCAGGCGTGAAGAATTGCTTTTCTTGATAGGCAGGGCCGTTAGGAATATGGGTTTTACGATAAACGTCCAGCATGGTGCCGTCGGCATCAATCATCACCAATGAGTTGTAGTGAGCATTGCCACGACGTTCAAAGAATGAAATCGGCAGCACCACTTCCAGCTCAGCCGCAACTGTTTGGAAATGCTTGATCAGTTTGCTGTCTTCGATGGTTTGCGCCAGTGCAAAGTGTTCTGGGCTTTGATCGATGCAAAAATACGGTGCTTCAAACAGCTCTTGGATCAAAATGATTTGTGCGCCTTTGGCAGCGGCTTCACGCACCAATTTTTCGGCGTTTTTGATGTTCGCTTCGGTATCCCAAGAACAAGCCATTTGGGTCGCAGCGACGGTAACTTTTGCCATGAACTCATCTCCAGTGTTGATGGACGGTAGGGGCAGTTGCCCAAGCATAGTTGAAGTGTAGGGACTTGCCTAAAATCCATCAAATGAATAATATTTATCTCACTATTTATATGGTGAATAATGAATGAAATTACACCAACTCGACCTCAATTTACTGTTGGCATTTGACGCCTTGATGATCGAGCGTAATGTCACCCGTGCTGCGGCGCGGATTTATCTTAGCCAACCGGCCATGAGCCATGCCCTGAATCGACTGCGGCAAGCGTTCAATGATCCCTTGTTAGTGCGCACGCCGCAGGGCATGTTACCGACCGAGCGCGCCTTGTCGCTGCATCAAGGAGTACAACAAGCGCTTAAGCTGTTAGAACAACAACTTGATGCGCCAGAACAGTTTGATCCTGCCAGTTCAAATCGGCGCTTTGTGATCAGTACTACCGACTATGTGGAATGCGTGCTGATCCCGCCGCTGATCGCCAAGCTCAATCAGCTGGCGCCCGGAGTACATATTGAAATTGAGATCCTGCGCGAAACCATCCCAGAGGTGGAATTAGCCAATGGTGACATTGATCTGGTGTTGGGCTTTGATGAATATATGCAAGTACCCGCTTATTTGGCGCGGGAAACTTGGCTGAGTGAACCCTTGGCGGCATTGGTGCGGCGTGAGCATCCGAGTATCACCGAGCAGATCAGTTTGCAGCAGTTGGTTGAAACGCCCCATGTGTTTCACTCGCCACTTGGCACTCACGATTCCATCATTGACCGATATCTGAAAAGCCAAGGGCTGACGCGGCAGATTTCGGTGAACAGTCAGAGTTATATGTCGGCGGCGGCTATTGTCAGTCAAACCGATCACTTGCTGGTATTGCCAGCACGGGTGGCTAAGATGCTCTGTGTCAGCGGCCAATTGCGGCAGGTGGCTTTGCCCAATGATATGCCCAATTATCAGCTCAACTGCGTTTGGCATCCGGTGCATCAAGGCTTAGCACCGTTAAATTGGTTAAAAGGATTGATGCGAGGCTTAGTTCATCAGTAAGCTGGCAAAATAACGAGCAATAAGGAGCAAGCGTGAACAAGGTTGAGATCAATATCGTCAAAGTGAATTACCGCCATCCCAAACAAGGCGCCGATCTGCTGAGCTTAATGCAACATTACGCCCAAGATCCCATGGGCGGTGGACGCCCATTAAGTGATAAAGTGATTGTGCAGCTGCTGCCCACCTTGGCGTCGACGCCGACAGCACTCAGCTTGCTGGCTTATCAAGGTGAGCGTGCCGTTGGTTTAGCGAATTGCTTTCTCGCATTCTCGACCTTTAATTGTGCGCCGATCCTCAATATTCATGATCTGGTGGTGCATAACAGCATGCGCCGCCAAGGGGTGGGGCAGCAACTATTGGCTGTGGCAGAACAACACGCCAAAGCGCTTGATTGTTGCAAGCTGACCTTAGAAGTGTTGTCCGGCAATACCTCTGCGCGAGATGCGTATATCAAAGCGGGATTTGCGCCGTATCAATTGCGTGCCGATAGCGGTACCGCAGAGTTTTGGCAAAAACCGTTGGGCTAAATTAAGGATGATGTTGTGAAGAAATGTTCGATGGCTGCGCTATTGCTATTAAGCGCCTGTAGCCACAGTACTACCACGCCGGTGGCATCTGATAAATGTGATTTTGCGACGGATTATCAAGTGGCGTTTACACGGTTGGATGAAACGCTGCAGCAGATTGCTCATGGTAGCGGTTGTTTTATTGAAGCGGATCTTAAGCAAGTTGGGGCACTTACGCCTAATCCTGTAACCGGGCATATGTCTGCGGTGCAGGCGGTTAAGATGGCTGTTGCAGGTACCGGGCTCACTGCGCAACACAGCAAACTCAACACCATTCAAGTGACTCAGCCGTAACCTGCCGAAATTTAGGCAAAAAAAAACCTCCACATACGCGAGGAGGCTAAATAAAAGCACTTCAGAGCCTCAAATTCTACCGATTTCCTGTTAAATGGCTCATGAATTAACGCCATGCTTTCATGCCGTCAAAGCATAGAAAGCGTGGCGCTATTAAGTTATGGAATGGCTCTTGGCAGTTATTTTTTTACCCAGCTTCCGCTACTGTCTTGTACCATATGGCCTTTTTCCGCTTTAGCAATGATCTTTTTGGCCGCTAACTTGGCCACGTCATCGGCGCTGATGCCGTTTTTCTGGGCAATCTGCTGGTATGCTGCCGTGCGCTTGGCATTCACGTCGTTCACTAACGCGGTGACATCTGCAGTGCTTTTTAACGCCGCGAGGTAGCCGTTAGTCTGCTCGCCAACCAGCCCTTGATCTTTGGCACTTTGTAAATCCAGTGCAAAGGCGGCAAAACTTAATGCCAATGTGGCGAATAAGGTGATCAAACGAAATTTCATAGTGGATTCCTTACAAATTAATCTGAGTCAAAATTGCCTTAGAACAGCGCGGTATCGGTGAGCAGATCGTCCAAGGCTTTGTCCACCTTGATGCGGATTTCATGCTCAATTTTGACGTTGAGGTTGATCACTATGGGTTTATCGGGTGGCTCAATTTTCACCGTTGGGGTACATGCGCTAACGAGATAACCCGCTAACAGCAAACCGAGCACTTTAGGTAATGTTTTCATGCTAGCTTCCTTTTTACTGCATCGATGCTTCCAGCCCCGTCTGCAATTTTTCACCAATGGTGAGACTTTGCAGTAGCTGCAGCAAATTTTCCTCATGAGAATAGTTTAAGTGTACTGGCCGTTCTATGCCTTGACCATGGCCTTTAATACTGAGTTGAATATGGGCATCACCGCTATCGGCCATATCGAGTTGCCCTAAAATCTCCTCATATTGCAACTGCTGTAGAAAATCGAGCACATAGTCGAGATAGGCTTGATTAGCGCGCATTTGAGCAATGGCCGGCGTGTTGTGCACCTCAATCACCCCCGGATAACGCGCGGCCAAATGGCCACCAGTGATAGCGACTTTGCGATCGGCAATGGTCAAGGGTAGCACGCCATCAAACACGCCAGTGGCACTAATGCTTTGCTGTGGATGCTGTTGTAGCAGTTGCTCGATATCCATGCCGCGTACCAGCAAGTAACCTGACGATTGTCCGTTTAAATCGAAGTTAAAATCAGGAATCGTCATCGTCCCATTAAGCGCTTGGGCGGATGCATCAAGCTGCAACACCGCGGCGGAAAATCCCGGTAATAGCCAGGAATCACGGATCTCTGCTGGGGCCGAAGGGGTGAAATCGCCACTGCCGTTGATGTCAATCTGACTCAGGGCAATGCCGGGGTTAAAACTGTCGGCGTGTAGGCTCACCTGCTGGCAGCCAATTTGACTGGTATCCACATTCGCTGGGGTGACTGAAAGTTGATAGCGGCAAGCAGCCTGTAGGGATAAACCGCTAAACGGCATCTGCTGATAATGGCCATTAGCATCGCTTAGTTTAGGCTGCATGGTGACATCTAGTGTCAACTGCTGAGCGCGTTGTTGCAGTGCCACCTTGGCGCTTAAGCTACTGATGCCATTCAACTGCCAATCCGGTTGCCATTGCATATTCTTAGCTGCGATCTGCTGCAATGTGGCCAACGGTGTTTGTAGTTGCCAATCGGCGTTGATTTGATAACCGTCAGCGGAGGGGCTGAAGTGGTGTTGGCTGTGGAGCGTGACATCATCCACTTGCCATTGTTCAACGCTGTGCAGCTGGCCGTGCTGCCAATCAAGTTGCTGCAGCAGTTGCAGGGTGCGTAAGTTGATTAAACTTTGTTGCTGCATCCCCAAACGGGTTTGTTTGCGCTGTGCCAGATGCGGTTGGCTGGCGCTGACACTGAATTGACCCTTGGCGGTTTGTTGCTGCAACTGGGGCCATAGCGGTTGGCGAGTATCTAGGGAGATGTTCTGCAATGCGGGCAACCCTACATCCAGCTGGTTCACACTCAGTTGATAGGGCGGCAACTCACCGGTTATTTGGCGTAATTGGTTGTCGGTGGCAGGCAAGCTAACGCTGAGCTTGCCATTTTGCCAAAGCACAGTGGCTTGCTGGCGCTGACTGGCGTTAAAGTTGTTTGCCGACAGTTGCTTATCACCAACTTTCGCTGTCAGTTGCGCTAACGTCACTTGTGCAGCTGGTGACAATGTTAGGCTTGCCTGCTGGTTATCACCAGTCCATTTCACTTCACCCGCCAATGCGATATTGGCCGCGCGGGAGGATGCTGACCAGTTAGCGTCATCAACACGAATCCCTTGTGGTAACGCCAGCAGCAATTGCCAATCACTGCTGAATGCCAGTGCCGCTTGTGTCGTCAGTGCTTCAGCTGAAAACGGAGCAGCGAGCGCCAGTTCGGTGTTTGTCAGTTTTAACTGCAGTTGCTGCTGGTTAAACCAATCAAACACGCGGGGCGATAGTTTGAGGGCGGGGATAGTTGCTCGCAGCTCCCCAGCGTCAAAAGTGTTGAGCGTGAGCCCTTGGTTGAGGTCAACGGTTAAGCCCAGCTCAGCATCGCTTTCGCTTACCGATGCATCATTGATATGGACTTGCTGCTGCAAGCGTTTGAGGGTGTTGCTCAGTTGGCGCTGAGTATCATCGCTGACTGCCAACAATTGGCTCCACGCTTGGCGTTGCTGCGATGTTAGCAATAGCGCGAGTTGCAGCGGTGCGAGGGTTAGCCTGCTTTGGTTATCGGTTGCCTGATATCGCATTGCCAGTGCTTGCGTAGGGCAGTTATCCACCACCTGAGCCGCTGTAGAATTGCCAGTTAACAGTAATGACGAATTTTCGGCATCTGGGAATCTTACCACCGGATCTCGCCAACAAACTGCCGCATCCAGCGCGCCATTTTTGATAGTCAGTTGCAGCTTGGCGCTCAGTTCTCCGCCAGCTTGCATCGATGCCAGTGGCCAATTCGATGCCAACCAAGGGTAGGCCGCGACTAACGGCTGCAGCCCGGCATCATTAAGCTGTTGTTGCAGTTGATACAAGGTGTTGAACGATAACTTCGTTTCTAACTGCCAGATAGCGTTCGCCAAATCGGCAGTCGGTAATTCGCCATCAAGCCTGAGTAGCGGCGGACTGTCGACGTGATTGCTGGAAAGCTCGGTATGAAACTCACCATCTTTTGCCAACTGCAAGCGGCTAAGTTGCAGCGCAAATCCGCTGTTTGCATTTTGATCTGCAGCATTGGCATCAGGCAGCAGTTTGATTTGGGTGACACCGAAGTCGAGCTCGGGGATATCGCCCACCAAAGGTAGCCATAACGGCTCAGTGCTGTCGGAGGGCAGCAATTGCGTCACAGGCACGCTAACTGTTGCCGATTGGTAGCGAATGGCAGCCATTGCTTGACTGAGCTGTTGGTAACGCTGCGCGCTCGGCAGTTGATACCAATCCCACAGTTGGGTAAGCGTTAATGGCTGCTTCAGTGACAAAGATACCTGCTCAAAACTCAGCTGGTTACCGGCATAACTAAAGGTAAGCGCGGGAAATTCAAGCGTGCGGTTATTGGCAATACGCCACTGCAGTTGGCTAAATTGCAGTTGATAGGGCGCGAGGTACTGGTTCAATTGTGGCACCAGCCAAGCGGGTTGCTGCCAAAGATAGCCGAGTAAGGCACATAGCAAGGCCAGCACTATGAGAATGCTGGCGCTGAACCACACTAACGTCCGTTTTAACCGGCGCAATCCTCGCTCCAATCAGCTGGGTGGTGCTTAGTCTACCCAGCGAATGCGGGTGCTAAGGGTATGGGATTCACCTGGGGCTAAGGTGACGGCATCTTCCAACACGTTGGCCGCTTCTAAACAGGCCATCTGCAGATAATCGTCGTCGTTAAAGCGCGATAGGCGTTGCGATTTTTCAATCCACGGATTCCACAACACTGCCGATTGGCTGTTTTCTCGGCTCACTTCAATGGTGCCGTTAACCGTTTGCAGCTGTTGCACTGGGCTTAACGCGGTATAAACCCGATCGGTTTCGCGTGTGAACTCAACGCTGTCGCCTTGTTGTATAAACGGCCCTTCACCAAACTCAATATACTTTGAACCCGCAAACCCGCTGGCCTGCAGTTGGTGAATATCACCAATAGGAAAATAGCTATGCAGCGCTTGGGTGAGGGTGAATGGCGTATCACCGAGATTTTGGTTAATGAGCTTGACCGTAAGGGTATCGCTTAACACCACTTCTAACATCACGCTGCTGTTGTGTGGCCAGTATTGCCGCTCAAATTGCGCGGCGGGCAGGCTGAATCTGAGCGTCACCACTTCATTTTCAACGTCGGTGCCGACCCAATCCCACATCTTGTTACGGGCAAAACCATGGGCGGGCCAATCCGCGTTTGCATGGTTACCAAACCACGGCCAACAGACGGGAATACCACCACGAATACCACCTGTACCCGGTTTATATTCGTCAGCGCTAGATACCCATAGCAACGGCGCTTTGCCTGTCGGGGCAAAATATTCTACTTGCGCCCCCTGCAAAAAGATCCGCGCTTCACACAGTGCCGAGTTAATTTGCAGATATTCCAACCCATTGGTATGCATCAGTTGGCGAATGCTAGCCATGATATCGTCCTCTCATCATTGGCATGATCAATGTGCCATAGCTTAACTGGTTTTACGTTACGATTTAAGTTGTTATCAGCAAACCTGTTCAACTTGGCCAATTTCTGCAACACTGCCGCAACCTTGTTAAAGAGAACTGCATCATGGATTTGAATTACGACGTTAACAACATCTTTGCTCGCATCCTTCGCGGCGAACTGCCCGCTATCAAAGTGTATGAAGACGAGTTTACTTTGGCGTTTATGGACATCATGCCGCAAATGCCCGGCCACTTGCTGGTGTTGCCCAAAGCGGAAGCGGTGACCTTGTATCAGCTGCCCGATGATTATGCGGTTGCGGTGTTAAGTACAATTAAAAAAGTGGGTAAAGCATTAGAACAAGCGATGGGCGTTGACGGCAGCAGTGTGTTTCAACATAACGGCAGTTACGCTGGGCAAACAGTGCCGCATCTGCATTTTCATCTGGTGCCAGGGCCACTAAAAGCGTTAAAAGCGCACGCCAGTGATATGGCACCAGCAGAAGATCTACAAGCGATTGCCGCGCGGATTCGGCAACACCTCGGCTAATGGCAAGCGCCTAAGTTTGAAAAATGCGATCTAGCACCTTTTGTAACTAAGGATGGCTCTCGCTTTTGGCGGCCACTTTCTACAATGGCTGCATTAGCAATGACGAGATTAAGAGGGCGACCATGACAGCCAAATTTACCTTAGAGCAATCACTTCGCGAGCATACCACCGCAGAACGTATCATCTGGTGTGCCGCTAACGAGCATTGTGATTATGTGGTGATGAAGGATGATGAAGAAGTGCACTTCACCCATTTTTCTGAGCCAGGTCGCCTGAAGTTGCTGCGTGCCGCCGCGCCGATTAACTCTGCCGAAGAGTTACAAGCCTTTGCCGAGCACGACTACGAGACCCGCGTTCTTCCGTTATACTCCTAACCTTTGTGACGCTTTGTATAAAGCGTTCAATTTTTGCTTTGCTTTAACCCATGGTCTATCTAGTGATAGTTACAATGTTAAGTGTAAGCTGGTTGGAATACATTGAATTTATTTGAGATTACTGTTGGCTATTTTGACGCTGATAATTAGCACTATTCCATTCTCTTACCATAGATATAAGAGTAATAGCTCTAATTTTTCTTAGTCATAAATGTTCTGAGATTGGTGTTATCGGAGAACTAAACTTCTCTCGGGTAGTAAAATGGATTGCGTATTGAGAGCAATTCATACACCTGGTAACACAAGGAAGAACAGTTATGAAAACATCAATTCTGGTTGGTCTATTAAGCTCTCTTATAGCTGCCAGTGCATGGGCAGTAGCTCCTGGAGAAAAAGCCAACGGTAGTACAACTATTTCGATATCAGACGCTCTCATGGGTACAAGTACGTGCCTAACATCAAGACCCCCTTATCAATCAAACTCAGCAAGCGCCACGTCGCAGGGAGCTTTCGCTGATGCGATATCTGCTGCTAATTCCTACATGATGATGTCTTATGCTGGAGACGTGTACGTTGATCTAACTCGTCATGGAAAAAATGGAGCTGTTCAACAAGTTGCGTTAAATGCAGGAATGGGGTCAGGAACTATATTCGCTCAAGTTGTAAATGCTCAAACTAGTGTGTCCGCAGATAGCGAAGCTATCGCAAAAGAACAGATAGAGGTTAATGCAGATGCAATTGCTGGAGCGCTGAAGTCCTGGTTCTTGGGTATTAATCGGGGTATCAAGATCGGATCTTTAGATTATACCGTCATGGCGGGTGCTCATGCATCATTAGGTTCTGATGCAATCGCTAATGCCGCAGCTAAAAGTTCAGCTGAAGCAGAAGCAGAAGCTGAGGCAACGGGTGAAAGTCGTTCGTCATCAAGTGCTGACGGAAATATCAATTCATCAAATAGTTCGTCGTTTTATATTCAAGGAGTAAATATTGAGCAGTTTAATGCGCATATGAACGCTGCTAGTGGAACAATTTTAAATGTACAGACTACCGCGTTGGCGCAAACGTATGCTAACGCTTTGGCTACATCGTTAGTTTATTCATTAGCTCGAGCATCTGCGGAAGCGGAATATTTGGGAAAGTTAAGTTTTGAGTATGACTTGCCAATTATAGGTCAAGGACAACTCCCGATTATTTCTGATCCTTATTCTGCCTCTAAAGTTGCTATGGTTATCGCCGGTAATGTTCAAGAGATCTCCTCTTTTGCTGACGCGGCAGCTGCAGCATCAGCTTTTACTTTAACTGGATCTTCAATTGAAATGGAACTGTCAGTTCATTATGAAAATGTTCCAGGTACTGACGATATTCTTGAAATTTATAAGGTTGGGGATCTAACGCTAGATTGTAATCATGTTACAACGAACGCTGATGCTGGCGCGATGACCAACATGGAATAGTGTTTTTGAAAATGTCCACTCTCAACGCTTGTTGTGTTGTTTGGTTTTATTGGGAGTGGATAATTATCGAACGTTGCGAATGTGTTAACACTATACTAATTAGCACTAGGTGGGCGACTCAAATAGCAACATTAACCGATGATGACAAACATGTTCGTCGTGAAAAAATGCTTAATAGTTTTGTTGAGCACCATGCTTCTCATCGGCTGTGCTGCCGACTCCGTTTCTCCATTAAATCCAAGTGAATTTATTCCAGACAAATCCATTGGAATATTCGTGGGTGAAATGGATGAAGAAGCTGTCCATAAAGTGCTGGGCACGCCACATCTTACTAATGCTTACTGGGGATTTGAGTTATTTATTGCGGAAATTGAGCAGACAGATGTTTTATATGCGCTGACGCCATGGCCTGTTCCAATTGCTCATCTTACTGATAAGTTACAACGATATACTCTGGTGACGTACGATTCTCATCATAAAGTGAGTGACATCGCCACAGGTATTTTTCGACGGCCTGCATCTTGGCGAAAAGTATCCCCCATCCAGCACAATTTTATGGCATTACATCTTCGCGCTGCGGAGTTAATGTTCTTTGTTGATCCCGAGGGAGAGCGGCAAGTAAATCTTCTTGCGACACCTCATCGACGTGATTCATATTTTAGCGCGGCTTCAGAGGGACGTTCTTGCTTGGTTGTGTTTGGATGTGGAAATGACGGCTGTGCGGATCAAGTTTCTGTGGATGCTAAGCCTGTTAGTAGACTTCCGTTACGCCAATCATTGGCCTACTGGTTCCAAGAAGGTGAGCGAGAGCGCTGGCTCGAAGACATTGAACCAACAGATGAAGCCGCCAAAAAGCCTTGGGTTGAATCATTAATAGCTATTCAACTAACTGATGGTGAACACCACTTTTATTTTTCTTCCAAATATCTTGGAGGACAGGGTGCTTTATCATTGAACTGCGCACAAGGTGAAATGATTTTCGTCACCATCCATGCGTCAAGTAACGAAAGCTTTTGGCGTCCAGAGTTAATTGATTGGCGTTTCGATATAACTAATACACTCCCTGAGCACTTCATGCGCAGGCCATTAGTGATGATGGATGATGGTAAATGGTATGTTTCTTTAAGTGTGGACAGCCAGTAGGTTAAGTTAAATCGACACGATATGTGTTTTTATCCATTCAATCACAGCGTACTTTGACTCTTTCATCAATTATTGTGTGGTTTAATACGAGGAGCCGGAATCACGAATAATTGATGATTACGCCAGAAAAATGCCCTAGGTCAGCGTTTTACGCCAAGCTAGGGCATTTTTGTTT
Source organism: Shewanella avicenniae (assembly GCF_017354945.1). NCBI lineage: Bacteria > Pseudomonadati > Pseudomonadota > Gammaproteobacteria > Alteromonadales > Shewanellaceae > Shewanella > Shewanella avicenniae. The sequence goes on from NZ_CP071503.1 coordinate 1,634,500, forward strand.
GAGCATGTGGCTTTGTTGCCGATTTACTTACCGCTTATATCGATTCGATACTCCGCAAAACCGTTGTCATTGACGCTTAATTTTGTCATCGGCCGACGATGATTTTTCTCAATAAACGCCGCGGCTTTGTCACTGTCTTGGGTTGAAAAACGAATATCTAACGCCACGGCGCTGTTAATGTCGGCAAAATCCCAGTTGTTATCCGCTTGCGGGTTAACCTCACTCGAAAAGCCGCCTTTGCTATTCGGGTTCGACATCATGCTGATGTAATCCACCAAAGCTTTTCGGTTGGTATCTGGCAATTCCATCACTACATGATCTGCGCCAGTGCCCGCAAATTTACCGCCAAAAGCACGATAGTTATTGGTGGCGACCACAAAGGTCATTTTTTCGAGCGATTTACCGGTAATTAATGCGCCATCACCACTTTGATAACTGAGCTCAGTGATCCGCGAGGCCGTTGGATTAACGACGTTGCAGTCGCTATCGAACTTGCTCGGTTGAGTGACATCAATGCGATAGCTCACGCCATCAATCACATCAAAGTTATAGGTAGGATGGCTGAAGTTAATCAGTGGCTGCGGTGCGCTGCTGTTTGGGTCAATCTGATTGAATTGATTGGCCGAACATTCAAGCCAGTCTTTCAGCTCAGCGCCCGTCACCTTCACCGCCACCAAGGTATTGGGGTAGAGGTACAAATCCGCCGCGTTTTTAAAACTCAGTGGCCCACTGCTGACTTCAATATATTGACTGGCGTCGTTGGCGGAGGCTTGACGAGCACCGGCTTTAAACGGCGCTGCAGCAGACAGCACAGGCAAATCACGCAGTTCAGGTGGCAGCATCTGCGCCACTTTTACATGCTGCGCATCAGCCACAATCTGCACTGAAGGATCATCCTGTACCTGCGCTAAAAAGCTGTACATATCGGCATTGGCGCGACCAATCGGGCGCGACATATAAGCGATGGTGCCTTGATGTTCTTGGGCTACTGCTTGATGGATATGTTCATCAGCTGCCACCAATGGCTGACGCGACTTTGCATCAAAAATTGGTACCGCTTGCGCGCGGGCATCGGTCACTTGCCACTGGCCATCGTTGAGGCTCAAGGTCAAATCCACTTGACCCATATTATCGCCCCAACGTCCCGGCATCACTGCAGCTACGCCGTTCATTAAACCCTTTTCAACGTCGGTATTGGGCAGACCTTGATAACGGTCTGAAGGAAAGATTGAGTGGCTATGGCCAAACATAATCGCGTTGATGCCCGCCACGCGGGTGAGGGCATACACTGCATTTTCAGCAGCTGGGTCGCCAGGGTTCTCACTTGAACCAATGCCCGAGTGCGGAATGGCGATAATGATGTCGGCACCTTTGGCTTTCATCTCTGGCACCAGTTTTTCAGCCGTTGCCAGAATGCTGTCAGCACGGACTTTGCCGCTCAGATTTTGCGAATCCCACAACATAATTTGCGGCGGTACGAAACCGATGTAGCCGATATTCAAGGTATGTTGCTGGCCTTGAGTATCCGTCACTTGGGTCGGTTTAATTAAGTACGGCGTAAACAGATGCTCGCCACGCTTTTTGCCGCCCCAACAATCATCGGCATCGCAATACACGTTCGCGTTGATATAAGGGAACTTTGCCCCCGCCAGCGATTGCTGCAGAAACTCAAGGCCATAGTTAAACTCGTGGTTGCCAATGTTACCCACCGCATAATCGAGGGTGTTCATTGCCTTGTAAGCAGGGTGAATTTCACCTTGGCTAATGCCGTGATGTGCCACATAGTCGCCCATTGGGCTACCTTGCAGCAGGTCGCCGTTATCCACTAATACGCTATTGGTTGCGGTTGCTCGCGCAGCCTTGATCAAGCTTGCGGTGCGCGCCAAGCCAATGGTTGGGTCTTCTTTATCGGCGTAATAGTTGTAATCCATGATATTGGTGTGCAGATCGGAGGTTTCTAAAATCCGCAACTGCACTTCAGCAGCGTCTGCAGCGTTGATGGTGGCGCCAACGAAACTGGCGAGCAATGTCATGGCAAAAAAGCGGTTACGGGCCATAAAGCACCTTAATAACGGTTATTCAAAATCCAATAGCCGCATAGTTTGCCGTGTGAAAGTTCATCTGTGAAATTAATTTGCTAAATCTACGCCGATTTAACGCTTAAAAAATGTAACAGATTGAGCGACTTTGGCGCTGAGATAGCCGGTTTAAGCGGCAATTATCACGTGGTCATTGGCCAATAATCGATGTTGGTTTTTGATGCGCCGCAGGCGGTTTACAGCGCAATGCCCAATAAATTCTTATCATCGTAAAAATTCAAGTTTATGAAATAAATCGATTTTTGTCACAAATTGGCAAAGCTGCGCGCTGAATCGGCTAATTCAAGCGCAAATGCAGAAATTCTTACAACTCTGTCATTGTTTCAGCGGGGCAAAAATTGCTATGGTTGCTGCGGATTAAAATAGGATTACCGCCACCGCTGACCTCACTACTCAGCAAAAAAATAACGAAGCGGTAACCGCTATGACACAACTGGAGTCAAGATGCGTAAAACTTTAATAGCGACTGCGATCGGTGCAACGCTGGTTTTAAGTGCTTGTGGTGAATCAAAAACCCCAAGCGCTGAAACTAAAGCACCAGAAACTCAAACCAAAGCGGCTGCGCCTGCCACTGCTGAAAACGTACTGCTGAGCAAAAGCCCACTGGACTATGAAGCACCTCAGTACAACAAAATCCACGTTAGCGATTTCCTGCCAGCTTTTGATGCCGGTTTGAAACAGCACAACGAACAGATCCAAACCATCATCAACAACAGCGAAGCGCCTAGCTTTGACAACACCATTGTGGCGATGGAAAAGAATGGCCAAATTCTGGATCGCACCGTCCGTGCCTTCTTCCAATATTCAGGTTTGTTGTCTAACGACGAAATCCAGAAGCTGGAAGCGGAAATCATGCCACGTCTGACCGAACATTCAGACAACATCTACATGGATCCTAAGCTGTTTGCGCGCGTTCAAGCGATTTACGACAACAAAGATCAACTGACGGATGTTGTTGACCAACGTTTGGTTGAAAACTACTACAACAACTTTGTCCGCGCCGGTGCGAAATTGTCTGAAGCAGACCAAGCCAAACTGCGTGAACTGAATGGTGAGCTGTCTAAGCTGTCTACTGAGTTTGGTCAGAACATTCTTAAGTCATTTAAAGAAGACACCATTCTGGTGACTGACAAAGCGCAATTGGCTGGCCTGAACGACGATGAAATCGGCGCACTGGCTGATGCTGCGAAAAAAGCAGGTAAAGAAGGCTATTTGATCACTTTGGTGAACACCACTCGTCAACCTTTGCTGATGAGCTTGGATAACCGCGAACTGCGCCAAAAAATCTGGGAAACCTCAGCTAACCGCGCTAAAGACCTGAACGGTCCAATCGTTATCAAAGAAGCTGAACTGCGTGCCGACAAAGCCAAACTCTTGGGTTATGCCACTTGGGCTGACTACAAACTGGCTGACCAAATGGCCGGTAGCCCACAAGCAGTATTTGGCATTTTGGATGACCTCGCACCAAAAGCTGTTGAAAAAGCCAAAGTAGAAGCGGCTGATATTCAAGCAGAAATCAAAGCCGCGGGTGGTGATTTCGAACTCCAACCTTGGGATTGGAACTACTACGCTGAGAAAGTGCGTAAAGCCAAGTACGACTTAGATGAAAGCCAAACCAAGCCTTACTTTGAGCTGGATACCGTAGTAAACGACGGCTTATTCTTCGCCATGAACAAGCTGTACGGCATCAGCTTTAAACCACGTACCGACTTGCCAGTATGGGAAGAAAACGTCAAAGCGTGGGAAGTGTTGGATGCTGACGGTAGCACCATAGGTCTGTTCTATCTCGATCCATATGCCCGTACCGGCAAAAACGGTGGTGCATGGATGGATGAGATCGTGACTCAGAACTTCCTCAAAGGTCAAAAACCAGTGGTTTACAACGCGCTGAACATTCCAAAACCAGCAGCGGGTCAACCAACACTGCTGACATTTGATGAAGTGTCGACCATGTTCCACGAATTTGGTCATGGCATTCACGGTCTGTTCTCTCAAGTGAAATACCCAAGCCTTGCTGGTACTTCTACTGCACGTGACTTTGTGGAATTCCCATCACAAGCGAACGAAGATTGGGCCATCGACCCAGCAGTATTGGCAAACTACGCCAAGCATTACAAAACTGGTGAACCTATCCCTGCGGAACTGCTGAAGAAAATCCGCGCCGCAGCAAGCTTTAACCAAGGTTACAACACGGTTGAATACTTAGGTGCTGCACTACTGGATATGGAATGGCACTCAATCAAGCCAGGCACTGAAATCAAAGACGCCCAAGCCTTTGAAGCCGAAGCATTGGCAAAACACGGTTTGGACTATGCGCCAATCATGCCGCGTTACCGTTCAACTTACTTCAGCCACGCGTTCTCAGGCGGTTATAACGCAGGTTACTACGCGTACCTGTGGACTGAAGTGTTCGCCGCTGACTCATTTGCCCACATGACGGAAATGGGCGGCCTGAAACGTGAAAACGGCGACAAGTACCGTGCGACGGTATTGTCACAAGGTAACAGCCACGATTTGATGCAAGATTACATTAACTTCCGTGGTCATAAGCCAACCGTTGATGCACTGTTGAAACGTCGCGGCTTGGTTAACTAATTCGCGTTAGTTCATTACGCTTTTTATGAAAAACACTCGCTTTGGGCGAGTGTTTTTTTATGTCTGAAATACCTGTGGGATTGGTATTTCAGACTGGGTTCGTTGGTGTTGCTGGTGGATTTGTTTTTGCCTATTGGCAAGGGCGTAGCTGGTTTGACGCGGTGCGCTAAATCACCTGCGGTGGGCAATGCACAGACAATTCAGTGACACGCTGTGAACCCATCCGTGGGCGCTCGGCCTCGGCATCCATGCCTCGGACGGTCACTGACTTGTCTGTGCTGAGTAATCTCGGCGTTATCCTGCAGGTTACTGGTTGTTTGTGACGAAATGAAATGAAGAATGCCAGCCATGTTTCCTCATGTCGTTTTTCTGCGTCTGTACCGTAAAAGAGTCGTTTTTCGTTTTGGGCTCTAGTACAAAATTTTCTGATTTTACTATTGTGTTCAGAGAGATATGCGCTTAGATTAAATCGTATTTTGTATAAAAAAACGACATCGCTCGACGTGAAATTACGACATCATGTCGTCTAATATAATGTTACATGCTTCCAACTTTAAATCCTCAGTTCTAATTAAATAAGTTTTGAATATGGATGAAGAAAAAATTAAAAGCCTATTGACCAATGTTGATTCCTTAATAAATCACACTTGTCATTTCTCGTTTGATTTAACCAAGCCAGAGGGCAAAACCCATAAAGGTGTGTGCGTAAACTATACAGATTTGCAAGAAAGAAGAAGTGATTTTCTACGGGAGTTGAAGAATACGGTATGTAGTTGGGTTTATGGTAAGGATAAGTATAATAATCTTTTTCGAAAAGAATTAGAGAAAAGAGGCTATGACTACCAAAATGCTTCATCTCATATAGATAGTTTGGCAAGAGACAAGTTCAGAAAGGGAATCCCACAAGGTCAATTTGGTGAATTATTGCTATTCAATTTTCTGCAATATTTTTTCAAAGCTCCTGCCTTATTGAGAAAGATGCCCTTGACTACTAGTAGAGGACACGAGCGTTTCGGTGCCGACGCAATTCACTACAGAAAAAGTGATACAGAAAACATTATTTATATTGGAGAATCCAAAGCATATAAATCCAATTATAAATTCAAGCAAGCTTTTACCGAATCTCTCAGCAGCATAATTGGCACTTATAACTCTTTACAAGAAGAGTTGTTGTTATATACATATGATGATTTTATTGATCCACAGCTACAAAATGTTGCCGAGAAACTTAAAGATGGCGAGTTAGAAGATGTAAGATATGAACTTGTCTGTCTAATATCATATAATGAATTAAAAAGCCCTCTTGCTGAATGTGAAAAAGAAATAAAGAAAAATTTAGAAGGCATAATTCTAGAAAAATTTTCATCATTAGATTCTGATGTAACAAAATATATAGATAGACCATTAATCCAAAGGATTCACTACATAGTATTTCCTTTTTGGGATTTTGATGGGATGTTGGAAGGTTTTGACTCATGACTAATATATCCCGCTCGCAAAGAGAAATTGTGAACAATCTTTTAAAGATTGAACATAAAAATTACGCAGCTACGCTAGGATTGATCGATACTCCTACAATTCATCTTGAGAGAAAGGAGTTGGCAGAGGCTATATCGGTTGTTGACAGGCTGTCGAGAAACGATCAAGAGTTTGCAAAGCGTGTAGCAATATTGACAATTGCTTTATCATGGGAATACTCAAACAAAGATTACAAAGACTCATTGCGAGAAATATTTATCACAGCATTGACTCGGATGGGTATAGCTCCATCAACAGTATTAGTTGATGAGAACTACAAAAATGAAGGTATCTACAGCCCATTTAGTAGCTATATCAACAAACTCTCAGTTATTGCAAATCAATTAAAGTATGAAGTTAATATTAATGACAAAGCTTACCTACTAACAGATTTTCAAAAGAGTGTTTGGGATTCTATCGACACCAACAAAATTGTTTGTATATCAGCTCCAACATCAGCTGGTAAATCATTCTCAATATACTTAAAAATAATTCAAAAGCTGACGCAGGAATATAAAAAAATAGTATATGTTGTTCCTACAATAAGTCTTGTGAATCAGGTGACTACAGATCTTTCATGCTTGGTCAAAGAATTTAATCTTAATGACACTGAAATATTTACACACATTCAAGAAGTACAGCCAGAAAAGTATATCTATGTATTAACACAGGAGAGAGCTATTTCAGGATTCAGTGAAGAAGCTCACTTCGAGAATTTAGATATGTTAGTTGTAGATGAAATTCAAAATATTGAACGTGTTGCAAATGACGGTGATCAGAGGTCGAAAATATTATATGACTTTCTAAAAGAGATAAAACATCAGACCAATACGAAGAGGATTATTCTAAGTGGCCCTAGGCTAAAAAATATAGGAAACCTCGGGTTTGATATATTTAATGAAGTCTCATATGAAGCAGAAACAAAAGTACCACCAGTAGTCAATATTACTTATTCAGTGTCAAAATTCAACGGGAAGTTTTATTTCAATCAATACAGTGATATTGCCGAAGAGCCAAATTCTATTGTCATTCAGTACAATGAAAAAATTAAAGGATTAGGAGGTACACAATACAATGATAACTTCCATAGCTATTTAGACTTTATACTCGGGCGCATAAGTAATAAAAGTAATTTAATATTTTCACCAACAGCTAACCAAGCACGAAAGACAGCCATTTATCTGTCCAATAATGCACATGCTAAAAATAGAGAAAAAGTTGAGTCGCTTGCTGAATATATTGCAGAGTTCGTTCATAAAGACTATGACTTGGTTAGACTAGTACGGCAAGGCGTCGCTTATCATACAGCTAAACTCCCACTTCATATTCGATCTGCTATAGAAGACTCATTTTCAAATGGCATCATAAATAACATTGTTTGTACGACAACACTGATGCAGGGTGTTAATTTCCCGGCTTCAAACATAATTGTAAGAAATCCATATCTATTTACTAAGAGGATGAAAAACAGAGAGAATGTTAAACTATCAAACTATGAATTTTCAAACTTACGGGGTCGAGCTGGAAGGCTTCTAAAAGAATTTATTGGTAGAACAATCGTACTTGATGAATCTTCATTTGAAATAGAGCAAGAGAACGAAACTCTTTTTGAACACACCGAAAAAGAGCTGAGTACAGGCTATGGTGAGTACTACGAGAAATTTAAAGAAAATATAGATAATTCAATTGGAAATGATTCTTTTGTAGAAGATGGAAAAGAGAAGCATCTCATCACCTATATTAGACAAACGATATATAGGCATAGAGAAAATAGCTATTCACGCCTGCAAGAAGTAGGCATTAATATAAGTAAAGAACAAATACAAAAAAATATAGAGACTCTAGATGCTTTGAATGTCCCTTCTGGGGTTGTGTATAATAACAGGTATTGGGATCCATATGATCTTGATATCATATATAACGAGCTCAGAAGTAACAAAATTTGTAAGTTGCCCGCCAATATATGGGATAGTGGTACCCTTGATTCTCTAAAAAGCGCAACTATAACATTTTCACAAATCATGCCTTATTACTTTAATAAGTTCATTTCAAATCCAACTAAAGATAGTGAACAGTTAGATAAATATATCTGGAGTATCTGTAAGTATGCTACAGACTGGGGGAGGGAAAATCTTCTTCGAGATATATTAATGGAGCGTAACTTTTCTAATGATGCTAGTGATCAAATAGATAAAGCAGTGCAAACTATCTCATCAAAAGTGTGTTTTGGTTTGCCTATGTTACTCAAACCATTATCGGATATGTCTGAAGATGAAAACTCCATACTTAGTATTATTGAAAATGGAGCTTACAGTAAGATCACCAAATACCTTATTGCAAAAGGAATTCCGCGAGACACTGCTATTTACATTAAACAAACTGCTTTGGTAGATATTGATCAAGAAGATCCTGATTATCGTCAAATACAGAAAAGAATATCAGATTTAAGAGGTCATATCTCACCTTGGATATTCAGTCAAATCGAAAGTGCAGGCACGTAACAAATAAATTCAGGTGACGCCTACGGCGCACCTGATTTAGGCGTTAACCTCGAATGAAGTCTCGGTTAGATTAATGCTTGAAAAATCAATTAGGGGGATTATCAGTGAAACGAGAAATTTGTTTATTAGTCGTGTTTTAAAGAATTTTAGACAACTCTGTACTCACAGGATTGCACCTAAATTGCCAGCACATACGGGGCAGTGGCCGTCGCTAGTAAGGCGAATATCGCGTAGCGATGTGCTCATGAGCGCGAGCCAAGGATGGCGAGCTGGCCAATTACATGGATGTAATTGGCTGGCGTCGAGCTTATAGTGACATACTTGCAGCGTGCCACTGAACTGTATGTGCATTGGCCACCGCAGGTGATTGACCACATAAATATGACATCCAGCAAATAGGCAACATAGAATTGCAATGCAACAGGCATCACCGTAATCGATGAACGATTGCAAAGCCCTCCGCCAACGGCAAGAGGGCTTTTTGCATTAGGTTGAATGACATCGGGACCACTGTCCCTCGCTAGAGCTGCTACCGACTAAGCCAGCTTAGTGAACTTTCATCTGACTGTTATAAATGTTTAAAGTGACTGAAATTTTTAACGACTAGGATATCCGCGGTCTTCTTAACACTGTATGGATAGCTATGAAATTAAAAACAGTTGTATCGCTGGTATCTCTGGCGGTTGTTGGTTCGTTGTTAGCTGGTTGTAATTCCGATGATAAGCAGACTGAGGTTGAAGTGCAGACTTCCTCAGGTCGTTGGCTGACAGGTGATATTCACGTTCATACTGCAATTTCTCAAGATGCGCGCTCACCACTGACGGATGTGCTGGATAAGGCGTTTAACGCCTTTGATTTGGACTATGTCAGTATCTCCAACCATATGCGCGACAACAGCCAAGACAATGATGATAACGATGTCGGTGGTTTGCTGTATCACAAGGCGCTGACGCAATATGAACTGCCAGCCGTTGCGGCGCTGCGTGCTGAGCAGTATTCAGATAAGTTGATTTTCTCAAGCTTTGAGTGGGACATGCCAACCCACGAACACTACGGCATCGGCATTGTTTGGGATGACGCCAACCAAGCGCAGGGCGTAGCAGCGGTAAAAGAGTTTGAGTATCGTTTTAGCAACAAAAATGATGTGTCTGAGTTTGATGCTGCCGATGTTAGTCGCTGGGAAGCCGCGGGTGTGACGCGTCAAAATCAAACCCATGAAGACGGCTTGGCAGCACTTGCTTGGCTGGAGCAAAACTACCCAAGCTCAAGCTTTGGTATGCTGAATCACCCGCGTCGTTACGGCAGCAGCTACACCATTGAAGATATTCGCGACTTAAACAACGCCGCGCCTAATGTGTTTTTCTTGATTGAAGGCATGGTCGGTAACCAATTTAATGGTCATCGAGGCGACTATGCCGGTAGCAGTTTTGATGGTGTGTATGGCGGGGTAGACCCTGCGGTTGCCCAAGTTGGCGGCTGGTGGGATGCTCTGCTAGGCGAGGGGCGTAAGATTTGGAACGTGGCCAACTCAGATCATCACTTCAAAACCCGCGACAGCTTCGCCAGTGGCTATTATCCGGGCGAATACGCCAAAACCTTCACTTGGGTTGATGATGTCACCGATGCTGCAATGCCGATCTCTGCCCAAACGCTGCTGGACGCAATGCACACCGGCAACATGTGGGGCACTTATGGTGATTTGATTGACGCGCTTGATTTTAAAGCCGCAAGCAGCAACAACAGTGCAGCGACTATGGGGCAAACCCTTGCGGCCAAAGCGGGTGACGAAGTGACTATCACCATCCGTTTCAAATCGCCAGACACCAACAATCGCGAAGCTGTGGTCAATAATGAAATCTACGACGCGATGAATCCGGGTGTAAACCATGTGGATTTGATTGTGGGCGACGTGGGCAGTAAAGCCTTGCCGGGTTCAAGCGAATATAGCAGCGAAACCAATCCGTCTGCGCACGTAGTGCGTTCATTCACTGCGGATGATTGGACGGTAGACAGCGAAGGTTATGCGAGCATGAGCTACACCTTTACTGCGGCGAAACATCAGTATTTCCGCCTGCGCGGTACCAACTTGGCTTATAACGTGACAGGCTTAACCGCTAACGGCGAGCCGCAACGTTCTGCGATTGTAGATGGTGAAGATCCACAGTACTTTGAACTGTTAAACGAGCGCAACTATGGCGATTTGTGGTTCTACTCAAACCCGCTGTATGTTGAAGTGCAACCTTAAGCGCTGAGTAAAAAGCTCTGAGTAAAAAGCTCTGAGTAAAAAGCATTCGATACAATCTGTGTGAATTACTCAGGGAATGAGTAGATTACACGCGAGTTTATCCGCTGGTTTCGATATAGAAAAAGCGCTTTGGGCTTACGTCCAAAGCGCTTTTGTTTGGCTTAACGCAATTTAAGCTAGTGTGATTAGTATCGAATCATCACAGATTTCAGTTCAGTGTAGTCTTCGATAAAGGCTGAACCGTATTCACGGCCGATACCTGAACCTTTGGCACCACCGAATGGGACACCTGGGTCAACGATGGTGTGCATGTTCACCCACACAGTACCGGCTTCTACTTGGGGCACTAAGCGCAGTGCTTTGGACAAATCATGGGTCCAAATCGAAGCGGTCAGCCCGTAAGGCGAGTCGTTCATTTCGCGGATCAGTTCTTCTTCGGTGTCGTAGGTGGCAAGGGTTGCCACTGGGCCGAACACTTCTTCACGCCATGAGGTGCTTTGCAGCGATTTTGGACGGATCACCGTTGGTTTAACGAAGAAGCCAGGGCGATCATAGGTGCTGCCACCTACCACAAAACGGTCACCTTCTTTGCTGGCGGTTTCAAACGCTTCAATCACTTTGTTGTATTGATCTTGGGTGGCAACAGGGCCGAATTGGGCGTTTTCATCCATAGGGTCACCCGCTTCAATGCCTTCTAAGCGTTCACGAATGGCGGCTTCTACCGCATCCACTTGGCTTGAGTGCACTAAGAAACGTTCGGCAGAGGCACAGATCTGGCCGGTGTGCATAAAGCCCGCTTCAAACATGCCGTTGACGATCTCTTCCACGCTCATATCGGGTAGGAAGCCTGCGGCATTTTTACCGCCAAGTTCCAGCGTGACGTGTTTCAAGTTAGCTTTCATGGCGGCATCGGCAATGATGTGGCCAGTGCGAACTGAACCCGTCAGTGACACTTTAGCAATACGGTTATCAGGAATGATCTGGTCGCCTAATTTTCCGGGGCCGTTAATCACGTTCAATACTCCGTCTGGTAATCCCGCTTCTTTACCCAGTTCAGCCACGCGCAGCAGCGAGAACGGGGTAGGTGAGGCAGATTTCAGCAACGCGGTGTTACCGGTGGCTAAGGCTGCTCCCAGTTTCCAGATGGGGATCATTACTGGGAAGTTCCATGGAATAATACCGAATACCACGCCCAAAGGTTCGCGCAGGGTCATGGCGGTGTATTTTTCGCCATTAGCAGATGGCACCGATGGTGTCAGGGTTTGGCCAGCAATTTTGGTTGCCCAACCGGCGTAATAACGCAGGAATTGGGCTGCCCAACCCACTTCAATCATCCGTGACAATGACAGCAATTTACCGGATTGCAGGGTTTCCAACTGGGCGATCTCTTCGCCGTGCTGTTCAATCAGGTCTGCAAAACGCAGCAAAATGCGTTCTTTTTGCGCTGGGGTGGTTTCAGCCCATTCGCCTTTAAAGGCGGCATGCGCTGAGGCAATTGCTTGTTCCACTTCTTCAGGGGTTGCGCGGGCAACTGTGCCCACTAACTCGCCGTTTGCTGGGTTGTGGATCTGTTCGCGGTCAGTGCTTGAGCCGGGTACAGCTTTACCATTGATAAAGTGCCCTTGCTGACGCGCTAGGAAGGCTTTGACTTCAGGAAGTAGTGCTACGTTAGCCATAATAAAATGTCCTTATCGTCTAAAAATTTATTTCACTGCCAATTCAGCTTCTGCTTCGCGTACTTTGGCGGCAGGTTTGGCTGGTTTAGCGGAAAGGGTTTGACTGCCGAGTGGATCTTTAATGCCACAAATCAAATCACTGGCTTTTTCAGCAATCGCAATAGTTGGCGCGTTGGTGTTGCCGCTTGGAATGTGTGGCATCACTGAACTGTCGGCAACACGTAAGCCTTTAATGCCGTGAACGCGCAGCTCTGGGTCAACCACGGAAGTGGCTGGGTCTTGACCGATACGACAAGTGCCGACTGGGTGATACACGGTACGAGATACACGGCGGACATATTCTTCGATGGCGGCATCGTCATCAGCGGAACAAGTTGGGTTGAACACTTCCACTACGTGTTCTTTCAAGGCGGGTTGTTCAAAGAATTTCAGTGCCAGTTTGGTGGCGCGGATTTGGCCTTGAACGTCTTCCTCTTTTTCCAAATATGCGGCACGAATACGCGGTAAATCTTCTGGATTGGCGGAACGGATTTCCACTTCACCACGAGATTTTGGTTGTAGGTGACCGGTTTTAATGGTGATCCCGTGGGTACGACCTTTTTGGTTCAAATCTGGGTCATCCCAAGTATCAAGGATTGGCAGGAAGTGGAACTGCACATCGGGTTTGCCTGAGCCAGTGCTATCGATAAAGGCGAACGCTTCCAAAATAGGCGAGGTCAACACACCTGAGCGGCTAAATACCCATTCGATACCGTGTCCAAGCGCTTTCAAGCCTTTGTCTTCACCATACAGCGAGATAGGTTCTTTGATGGTGGCGTTAACTGACATGTGTAAGTGGTCGTGGAAGTTTTTGCCGACCGGCAGTTCCAGTTTTTGTTTTACGCCAGCACGTTTCAGTACATCTGCTGGGCCTACACCTGACAGTTGCAGCACTTTAGCTGAACCGATTGCACCGGCAGCCACAATCACTTCTTGGTTGGCGGTGGCGGTAACTTCTTTACCGTGCACTTTGTAGGTGACACCGGTAGCGCGGCCATTTTCGATTTCAACCCGAGACACTAAAGCGTTCAGTTCCAGCGTCAGGTTTTTATCATTACGTACTTGCTTTAAATAGGTACGGGCAGTTGAAGCACGTTCGCCGTTGTGGGTGGTAGTTTGATAGAAACCAACACCTTCCATGCGAGCGCCGTTGTGGTCGACAATGTATTCGTAACCGGCTTGTTGCCCTGCGCGAACGAAGGCATCACTCATTGGGTGACGATAGCGGTTTTCTGACACGAACAATTGGCCTTTGTTGCCGTGGTATTCGTTGGCCATCGCTTCGTTGTTTTCGGCTTTTTTGAAGTAGTGCAGCATGGTGTCGCCGTTCCAACCTGTCGCGCCGAAGTCTTTTTCCCATGCATCGTAGTCAGAACGTTGACCACGCACATACACCATGCCGTTGATGGATGAACCACCGCCTAAAACGCGGCCTTGCAGCACATCCATTGGACGGTTTAGCGTGTAAGGTTCTGGCTCAGCAACATATGGCCATGATTTTTTAGGGATCACTAGCGCCATACCGCCTGGGGCTTTAATGAAGAGGTTATTGTCGTTACCGCCAGCTTCCAGCAGCAGTACGGTACCTTTTTTACGGGTCAGCAAGTTATAAGCGATAACACATCCGGCAGAGCCGGCGCCGACGATGATGTAGTCATAAGCACAGGGCCGGAGCATACTTTGATTAGTTGCTAACCAAAGAACACTTTTTTACGGTAATCATCGCTCCACCCAGCTTGTTTTAGTTTGTTTCGCTGGCTCGGTGAGCCGCAATCACACTGCCGCAGCATATTCATTACGAAACGTCTGAACAGTGCAATGTTTTCGACTGCACCTTCTAGTGCTATCCGCGACTCATCTTCTTTAAATACAACATCTAGCACGTAATGTTGACTGTTCTCAATCCGCCAGTGCTGACGAATGTAGTGCCCAAGCAGTTTGTGGCGTGGGGACAGCGAACTCACATAGTAACTGGTATCTATCGTTGTGTTCCGCCCCTCTGTACGATGTCGCTCTACAGCAATGATACTCCTGATGGTTGGCCACTTTTGTGCAAGCTCCTCTGGCAATTTCGCCTTGAGCTGAAACACATATCGTTCTTCCTTGCGGCCATGAGCCTCTTGTCTAACTTCGGTGACAACTTGCTCTTTTTTAGCATCAAAAACAGTCTGAAATTGAGACTGAACAGCGTTCCAAAGCTTGGGCTGGTTCTTCTTGACTTGAACCACAACATGCGCCTTTTTCTCACTGATTTTTTCCAACGTTTCACGCTGACAATGCAAGGCATCTAGGGTAATCACTGCACCATTAAGATTTAGGACATCGAGCATCTGACGAACGACACTGATTTCACCCTTCTTGTTTTCTGTTGGCTGCTGGCTAAGGACCAGTCCGTTTTCAGTATCGTAGGCAGTGACCAGTTGCAACGCAGTCTTTGAATCATTGCGGTAAGCGCCTCTGAGCACTTTGCCATCGAAGGCAATGATGGGCTTGCCAGTATGTGTCCGCTGCTCATTTACCCAATTCAACAGCGCTTCAAGCAGCGACTCCACAACCACAGTGCGCAAGATACGAGCGATGGTGTGCCGCCGAGGAATGCCATGATTAAATGGGCGAAATTTTTGTAGCCAGGGAAGTTTACTATCACCATAGGTTTCAATGTCTTGCCAGCCTTCAGCACCCGACATAATAGCGCTTAAGACAAGGAACATGACGTCCACAAGGTTATGCCTTTGGTTGATGTCAGAGCGTGTTTCTTCAACAACCGTCAAGTGTTCAAGTAAGTTCATCAGGGCTACTACTTGCGAAATGGGCAGCTATTAGATCACAGCATGGTGCCACACTCAACACTAGCTACAAAAGTACGATCCCGCCCTGGTCATAAGCATTGTTAGTCATAGCGTCATTCCTTTGATATGCGCGAACGCGCAACTAATTAAGGTGTTTTGCCGATATCCATCGGTGTGCTGATATTTACCGTAATCAATAACCTGATTTATTCGTCTTTGTTCGGCGTGATAAAAGGAGGTTGTTTTCGGAGTTTGAATATTGGCATGTATTCCGATGTAATTATCTTATGCCTAAAAAGTGTGATCTGAAACACCTTTTTAAAGTGGTATTTAATTAGCGATTCTTTGCTGGTTTTTATCGATAATTTTATTCGCTAATATTGATGGATAATATCGATGCAAATTTTCGATTTTTTGCAAGTTGCACCATTTTTAACGGGGATAAAGCAGATATTTGTTAAAGTTGGTAACAAGTGTGTTAACGGTTGGAATAATTTTCTATTCAATTCAGCATATTTAATGCCAGCAAATAAAAATAATTTGAGAGAAAAACAGATTAGAGCAATCTGTTTATTAGATAAGCTGTTTAATGCGCTAAAATTGCATCAGTGTTTGCTTTTGTAATCTTGATGATTTTATAAAAATAGTTGCAATACAGTTGGTTAGTGTATTTTTTGTGTTTGTTTGGCATAGTGAGTGGTCAATGCTGCTTTATGAGTACCATTGAGGTGGATGCCGATAGAAGGTGATGAATCAAACAGTGAAACTTAAAAAGTCAGCTATTCGCCATTGAGTTTCAATAATCACGCTTTCGTATGCGCACCATAAGAAATCTCTAATAGTTGCAAAATTTAGTTGAATGATGGATAGGGCGGTTTCGCGTTTTTTGAGGGAGTAGTGATAGGTTTAATCTATTAATGAGCCTATGCTTTTTAATGTTAGATACGTGGTATTTGTTAATATTTATTGAGAATGATTAATCGTAGTTACCGTTTTATATTTAATTTCAATTTGTGAGATTTTAAATTTTAAAATATGAGATTAATTAGGGGGAGTGAGTATTTCTTTATGCGCTCACAGGGGATTTATTTTAATCCATAGTTTCTTGTTTATCTCGTTGCGCCAATTTACTCGAGTTCAGGTGGTTAAACGTGCAAATTACCCAAGTAGCAGCTAAGGACTTCGCTAAATGAAAGCACTCATCATCTTCACGTTATTTGGCTATTTAGTTGGCGCGAGTTTCATGGTGTCCGCCAGCGAAGGACGCCTTTTGTGCCAAGATCGTAAAACTGTTATCGAACCTGATATGCAGTTGCCTGAGGCAACGTTCAATAAGGATAATGCTGCCAAGGCGAAAATTGTGCTGGAATCGCTTGATCATCAAAGCTCAGATTTGGAAACCAGTTTTGCTATTGAGAATAGCCAAAAAATCCTCAAGGGTTTTGCATTGCGGCAACAAGCATTGGATTCATCAAGTGAATCAGCACGTAAGGCGTTCTGCGATTTTTGGATAGCAGAAGCCTTCTATCATGATTAAGTTAAGCATCCTCTGCCTTGCGTCTTTGACAGGTGTGTAATCTTAAAGCTGTACATTCACAGATGTTGAACTGTGCAGCGCCTCACGCAGATGAACAGCATTCAGCACTTTGAGAGAACCTCCAAAAGTAATACAATTATAAAATAATACTAATCAGTAGACAGGTTGAAGAATGACGATTGCAACAAACAGCCCGTTAGTCGAGCAGCGTGCCGACCCTTTTGTGTATAAGCACAGTGATGGTTACTACTACTTTACTGGGTCAGTACCGACTTACGACCGTATCGAACTTAGACGTTCAAAAACCTTAGCCGGTTTGAAAGACGCTGAAACCTTTGACGTATGGTTTAAGCACGATGCTGGCCCAATGAGCCGCCACGTGTGGGCGCCGGAAATCCATTATCTGGATGGCAAGTGGTATATCTACTTTGCCGCAAGCCAAGAAGATGACATCTGGGCACTGCGTCCGTATGTATTGGAATGCCAAGGCCAAGATCCATTAAACGATGAATGGGTTGAGCTGGGCATGATGCAAGCAGCCGATGGTGACAATAAATCCTTTATCGATTTCTCGCTGGATGCCACCATTTTTGAAAACCAAGGTAAGCGCTATTTCTGCTGGGCAGAAAAAACCGGTGGTCAGTTTGCCGCATCGAACCTGTATCTGGCAGAGATGGAATCGCCCATCAAACTGAAAACCGTACAGTTTATGTTGACCACGCCTGATTATGATTGGGAACGCGTGGACTTTTGGGTGAATGAAGGCCCGGCAGTGCTGAAGCATGATGGCAAAATCTTTATCACCTTCTCTGCCAGCGCCACCGGTGCCTGTTACTGCATGGGTTATATGGAAGCAGATGAAAATTCAGATCTGCTCGACCGTAACTCATGGCAGAAAACACGTCAGCCAGTACTTGGCACTGACTATGATAAGAAGATTTATGGCCCAGGCCATAACAGCTTCACTGTGGCAGAAGATGATGTGACGCCAATCTGTGTCTATCACGCCCGTGATTACGAAGCAGCGGTCGGCGACCCAGCAGTAGTCCCAAAAACTGATACGCGTCCGTTGGAAGAGATCAAAAAAGACCCGCTGTACGATCCAAACCGCCATGCGCGGGTATTGGAAGTGAAGTTTGATGCTGACGGCAAACCCGTATTCGAACTCTACTAATTAGCGCTGTTAAGTCTTGCCAAAGCCGACCCCATCATGGTCGGCTTTGTTTTTATTACAGATCTTCTAACTGTGTTTCTTCATCTGTGATTGCTGGAGTAGCTTTGCAAAGCCGCTCCCTTGAGGCAAACTCATAAATGCTGTTATCGGCCTATACTTCAAAGGACTGTGGTGAGGAAAACATTAGATGACTCAGGCGTTTTCATTAGATTTAGCCCGCAAAATGGCGGTTGGCGAAGACATTACTCAACTGCAATTTGATCAGTTATTGCAGCACATCAGCAATGATCCCTTGTTGAAACAGTTTGCCCCAGATGGCATCTGCCAAATTGACCCGCGTAACGGCAATCTGGTGGTGTACAACTCCTCTCGCGCCAAGCGGCCACAAACCCATACTCAAGCAACACACACTATTGAGGCGGCTAAACCTTGTCCTATCTGTGAGGGTGCTAGCGCTGATATTCTTGATATTGCCGAGCAGAGTGAGGGCTTCACCTTTATCAGTAAAAACCTTTATCCGATTTTTCACCCCATTGAGTATGTGCCGCAGGAGCTGCCGGATTATTTTCAGCATCAAGACCCATATCATCTGGGGCGTGCGTCTTACGGTTTTCACCTGCTGCAGTGGACATCCTCAATCCATGATCGCGATTGGTACAATATTCCGTTGAACGATGCCACTATCTGTTTGCAGCGGTTGGCGGCGGTGGAATCGACTCTGCTGCATCAACCGACCGACTTTATGGCGCAGTCGGGCAAGCAGGTGGAAGATCGCCAAGTCAGCGGTTATGTCTCCATCATTAAAAATTATGGTGCCAGTGCCGGCGCATCCTTGGTGCATGGCCACCAACAAATCGCCTACAGCAATATTTTGCCGCAGCACTTTTTTAATAATCTTTGTTTCCGTAAGCGCCATGAGCGCGCCTTTAGCCAATATATGATTGAGGAAAACCCGGCAGAGTTATTGGTGAAAGACTACGGCGCAGTGCAGCTGATGGTGCCGTATTTTATGAAACGGCCGCTTGATATGTTGCTGATTTTTAAAGAGAGCCATAAGCGCTATCTGCATCAACTTACTACCTATGAGTTAACCCAACTGGCGCAAGGCATACAGCAAGCGATTCGAGCGATTGTCGGGCTGATGACCCAAATGGGGATGACGCCTGCCTACAACATGATCATCAATAACGGCCCTGGCTGCGGCTTGTACGTGGAGTTTTTAACCAAAACACAGATGATGGGCGGCTATGAGCAGATTGGTTTGTATGTGTGCCAGGCCAATCCTTACCATAACGCTAATTCAATACGGCAATGGATTGCTGCGGAAGATAATGTGGAAAACCGTGCTGAAGAGGGTGCAGACGCAGGTGCAGAAGACGGTGCGGAAGATTGTGTGGAAACCGATACTCAAGCTCGCAATTGATTAATCTTATCGGTTGATACAACAAAAAAGCGCTGACATCTTGATTCGAGTATCAGCGCTTTTGTGTTTAGGCGATTATTACCTGTAAAGATTAGGGCTTACAGCAAGCCACGGCTTTTTAGCAGCGGTTTGATATCCGCATCTTTACCACGGAAGTCACGATACATCTGCATTGGGTCGCGGCTACCCCCTTGGGACAGTAGCTTGTAGCGGAAGGCGTCAGCGGTTTCTTGGTCAAAAATCCCTTTCTCTTTGAATGCTTCAAAGGCGTCAGCACCAAGAATATCGGCCCAAATGTAGGAGTAGTAACCGGCAGCATAGCCACTTGAGAATATATGGCCGAAGTAGGTGCTGCGGTAGCGGGGTGGGATCTCTTCAATCAAGCCCATCTTTTCCAGCGAGGCTTGTTCAAAGGCTGCCGCATCACGCAGTTTACTGTCGGTCAGGCTGTGCCAGTCCAAATCCAACTTAGTCGCCGCTAAATATTCAACGGTATTAAAGCCTTGGTTAAATTTACCTGCTGCCAATGCTTTTTCAATCAGGGCTTGTGGAATGACTTCGCCAGTTTCGATGTGGTGAGCAAAGTGCGCCAACACTTCAGGTTCGGTCATCCAGTTTTCATTCACTTGCGATGGAAACTCCACATAGTCGCGTGGCACATCAGTTCCTGCTTGTGAGGTGAAAGCAACGTTAGATAACAGATGATGTAGCGCGTGGCCAAATTCATGGAACACAGTGCTGGCTTCATCAAAGGTCAGCAAGGTCGGCTTGCCATCGATAGGCGCGGCGAGGTTGAGCACGTTGACCACAATCGGTGGAATACGTTTGCCATTTTGCATCTGCTGTTTGCGATAAGGGCTTGCCCATGCACCACTGCGTTTATTGTCACGCACATAGTAGTCGCCCATAAAGATCCCAAGCACGCTGCCGTCTTTGTCTTTTACTTCAAAAGTACGTACATCTGGGTGATATTTGGGCAAATCATTACGCTCAACAAAGGTCAAACCATACAGGCGGTTAGCCGTATAAAAGATGCCTTTGAGGGTATTGTCGAGCGAGAAATAAGGCTTGGTTTGTTGCTCGTCAAAGTCATATTTTTCGGCACGCACTTTATTGGCGTAGTAGTGCCAATCCCATGCGGCAAGTTTGAACGGCTTGTCGCTGGCATCTATTAGCGCTTGCATCTGCGCTCGTTCATCTTTGGCTTTTGCCAAGGCTGCAGGCCACAGCTTGTCGAGCAGAGCGTAAACGTTTTCAGGTTTTTGCGCTGTGCGTTCTTCCATCACAAAATCAGCGTGGCTGCGATAGCCAAGCAGTTGCGCTTTTTCGACTCTCAACGCGGCGATTTTAGCGAGGTTCTGCTTGTTATCGTGCGCATCATTGTGGTCGGCTTGGCTGGTGTAGGCATCGTACATCTGTTTACGCAGTTCGCGATTGTCGGCGTAGGTCATAAACGGGATGTAAGAGGGCTTTTGAATGGTGAACACCCATTTGCCATCTAAGCCTTTTTTAGTGGCGGTAGTGGCCGCTGCAGCAACAATATCGGCAGGCAAACCGGCCAAGTCTGCTTGATTGTCGACCACTAACTTAAAGGCGTTGGTGTCGGCCAGAATATTTTCACGAAAACTCAGGCTCAGTTGGCTAAGTTCAGTGTTAATTTCGCGCAGCTTAGCTTTGTCTTGCGCATTGAGGTTAGCGCCACCGCGACTAAAGCTCAGGTAAGTGTCTTTTAGCAGTCGTTGCTGTGCTTCATTCAATTTGAGCTGTTCACGTTGGTCATAGACTGCTTTCACCCGTTGGAACAGCTTGTCATTCAGATAGATATCATCACTTGCCGCTGACATCATCGGCGCAAGGGTTTTTGATAACGCTTGAATTGCAGGATTCGGATTGGCTGAACGCTGGCCGTAAAACACACTTGATACTTTACTCAGCAATGGCGCAGCGTTTTCCATCGCTAAAATCGTGTTGAAAAACGATGCAGGTGCGGGGTTTTCAATGATTGCATTGATATTGAGTCGACGCTCTTCCAAGGCGCGCTCAAATGCTGGCAGATAATCACTATCTTTAATCCGTGCAAAATCGGGGATCTCTTGATACGTCCCCCACGGATGGAAAAATGGATTAACTCGCACTAATCCTTGGCTTTCCATCGCTACGGTGGGTGACGGTTGCTGCGTGGTGCTGGCGTATATTTGGCTGCTGCCAAGTGCCATTAAAATGCTGGCGGCGAATAGGGTATAGCTAAATTTCATTCCATCCTCGTTATCGTTTTTCTGCGTTGATGCGCTATGGCTACCATAGATAACATGCGAGCCGACCATTTGCCGAATCTTGCCGCGGCTAAGTTGTAACAAGGTTTTTACTTTGCATTTTGTTGCTAAGGCTTATGGCAAGATAGGCGCAATTGTTCATTCGCCCAATCGTCAAATGAGTTTGTTATGGTTAAACAACTGCTACTTTCTACCCTTATCGCAACCAGCCTTAGCGCCACCTTGTTGCCCATTACGGCGTCGGCAAACACCACAAAATTGCAAGTCACGCCACTCGCACAGCGCACTGCAGACTACAGCGTGGCGCACTATGCCGAGGCGATGGAGCAAACGCTGGCACAACTGGTCAGCTTTAATACGGTGCGGGTAGATGGGCTGACGCCGGACAATAATCCTCAATTTGTTGGCTTTA
Source organism: Shewanella avicenniae (assembly GCF_017354945.1). NCBI lineage: Bacteria > Pseudomonadati > Pseudomonadota > Gammaproteobacteria > Alteromonadales > Shewanellaceae > Shewanella > Shewanella avicenniae. The sequence goes on from NZ_CP071503.1 coordinate 1,656,781, forward strand.
AAGCGGCGGTTAAAGCCAAGGCTGAAGCATTGGGGTTCGATTATGCCGATCATGGTTATGTGCTGTTGGTGGGCTTTGGCGAAGACAAGGGCGGCGGCGCCCATAAGCTGGGCATTATTACCCACGGTGATGTGCAACCCGCCGATCCCAGCTTATGGCAGCAAAGCCCTTATTTGATGGATACCACCTCAGAGCCAGGCAAGCTAATTGGTCGCGGCACCGAAGATGATAAAGGCCCAATTGCAACGGCTTTGTATGCGATGAAAAGCATCAAAGACCAAGGCTTGCCACTCGCACGCCGTATCGAATTGATGATTTATATGGGCGAAGAGTCAGACTGGGAGCCGCTAAAAGCGTTTTTGAAAACCTATCAGCCGGGCGATATCAACGTTACCATTGACGCGGAATATCCAGTGGTCACGGCAGAAAAAGGCTGGAGTCAAATCAGCGCCACGATTCCCGCTATTCCTGCGCGTCCAGATGATGTAGCGCCGAACCGCTTAGTGCAATTCAGTGGCGGTTCTTTTGCCAGTCAAATTCCGCAGCAGGCCAGCGCGGTGATTGCTGAGCCGTCTGCTGCACTTATCGCTGCATTAAAAGCGGCCGCGGCAACGCAAGCGCAGCAAAGTAACATGCACTATCAATTTACCGTGGCCGATGGTCAGTTGTTGATTGCTGCCGATGGTAAATCGGCACACTCATCAACACCGGAAGATGGCATCAATGCGGTGAGTTATCTTGCGGATTTGTTATCGCAACAGCCGTGGCCAAAAACGCAAGCATCGATGACCTTAGCCTTTATCAATGAATTGGTCGGCACCGGTTTATACGCTGAAAAGTTTGGCGATATTGCTTATCAAGATGATTTTATGGGGCCAATGTCTCTGGCGGTTACCGTAGTAAAACAGCAAGCAGAAGGCACTAAGATTACCCTCAACCTGCGCCGTCCGGTTGGCAAAACGTCTGAAATGCTGACGGCGCAAACAGCTGCTGCATTAACTGCGTGGCAAAGCCAGCATCAACTGAGTTTGCTGGATAGCAGTAGCTATTGGGGTGAGCCGATGGTGATGCGTGACGCACCGCATCTGCAAACCTTGCTGAATGTCTTTTCGCACTTTACCGGGATTGAAAACGCAAAGCCGGTGGCAATTGGCGGCTCAACCAACAGTAAGTTGTTCCCCAATGCCCTCAGTTTCGGCCCCGCTATGCCGGGCGTGGAATATACCGGCCACAGTGAGCATGAATTTATCACCCGCGAACAGTTACAGCTTAATTTGAAAATGTACACCGCTGCGATGGTGGAACTGGCGGTTAAGCAATAGCCGCAAGCTTGGTTGCTGCGGGGCAATGCGGCCATTAACAGCGGTGAGTGAGCAATCATTCGCCGCTTTTTTGTGGTTTGGCCGTTCATCGAGCTAATTGCTGGACAGTGGCGCGTGGCTTAACAATAATGGGCGCACTCGATGCACGGCTTGTGACATTGAAGCAATTCAACACGATTAGAAGACCACATAACATTAGTGTGGCCTGCATATTTTTATGCAGCAGAAAGGACGTTGTTCAATGAAAAAATCACTTATCTCTGTTGCGCTCGCGGGGCTTTTAGCGCTGCCAGCCACGTTGGCATTGGCCGAATCTCAGCCTGAAAATTACAACCTACAACAGCAACGCGACAAGATTGTGCCGGTGCAGATGTCGGTAAACAGCGCATTTTTGAACGCAGAAGAGAAGCAAGTGGTCAACAAGCTGATCCAAGCGGCGCAGCTGATGAGCGAAATCTATCTACGCCAAGTGAATGAACATAACCCACAAATTCGCGCCGAGATTGCTGTATCTAACGCGCCGAATAAAGCGTTGCTGCTGAATATGTTTGATGAACATTTTGGCCCTTGGGATAGCTTGGCGGCAGGTTATCCTTTCTTTGGTGAACAACACAATGCGGCGGGTGCAGGCTTCTATCCGCAAGACATTTCCAAACAAGAATTCAACGACTGGATTGCCAAGCATCCGCAAGACAAAGCGGCATTTACTAGCCTTTATACTGTGATCCGTCGTGACGGCAACAAGCTGGTGGCCATTCCTTATTCAAAGTATTACGCCAAATGGTTAGAACCTGCGGCCAAACTGTTGGAAGACGCGGCACTGATCACCAGCAACCCAAGTCTGAAGAAATTCTTGGTGTTGCGGGCGCAAGCATTTCGCACTGACGAATATTTTGCGTCAGAAATCGCGTGGATGGATCTGAAAGATACGCCGATCGAAGTGGCCATTGGCCCTTACGAAAACTACACCGACGGCCTGTTTGGCTACAAAACTGCCTTTGAAGCCTTTGTAACCATTAAAGATCCTGCGGCATCAGCCAAGCTCGATCGCTTTAAAAAGTATCTGCGCGATATGGAAGCGAACTTGCCGGTGGCTGAGAGCTACAAAAACTTTAAACGTGGCTTTGAATCACCAATCGCGGTCGCAGATCAAATCCAAGGCGGCGGTGATAACGTGCCCGGCGTGCAAACCATCGCATTTAACTTGCCTAATGATGAGCAAGTGCGAGAAGCTAAAGGCGCGAAGAAAGTACTGCTAAACAACGTGATGGCGGCAAAATTTGAACGCATCATGAAGCCAATGGCAGCGCATATTCTGATCCCAGAACAAGCCAAGTTGCTGGATCAACAGTATTTTGGTTATGAAACCCTGTTCCATGAATTATCACATTCACTCGGCCCAGGCTCTATCGTGAAAAACGGTAAGCCTACGACCGTGGCCGCTGAACTGCAGGAGCTTTATTCGGGCATTGAAGAGGGTAAAGCCGATGTGATGGGTGCCCACAACATTCTGTTTTTGATGCAAAAAGGCGAGTTGCCAATGGCTGAGAAAAACAATCTGTTAGCAACCTACGCGGCAGGGCTATTCCGTTCAATGCGCTTTGGTGTGCACGAAGCTCATGGGATTGGTGCGGCGTTCCAGTACAGCTACTTCTTAGATAAAGGTGCGCTGGTGCATCAAAATGATGGCTTGTATCACATCGATTTTGCCAAGTTAGAGCAGGCGATTACCGACTTAGTACATGATGTGGTTGTGCTGCAAGGTGATGGCAACTACACCGCAGCAAAAGCGTTTTTAACTCAATATGGCCATATAGACGATGGTGTGCGTGCAGTTAACGCCAGCTTGAGCGATGTTCCGGTAGATATTCAGCCTATCTATCCAAATAAAATCTAAGCGCAGTTCGGGGCAACTGACAGATTTCGTTAGTCTAAACTTGCGTTATTCAGTTACAAAAAAGCAGCGATGCCGATGATTGCACGCTGCTTTTTTAATTTTTGTTGCTGATGAAGTTTGTTATCGAATCTTGTCGAAAGCGCTTACTAACGCGCGAGAATATCGATAATTTCCCGCGTTTTTTGATTCAATTTAAACAGCGTACCTTCGATATTTACTGTGATTAGCCCTTTATCATCCAGTGGCACGACAATGCGGCCTCGGTCGTACAGATCACGCTCAATAATGTCACCGCGATGATATTGCTTTTGCCAACCGGGCGGTAATGGTTTGCCCTTAGCCGCTTTTTTCTGCAGTCCGGGTGGCAGTTCACCATGATCATTTTTGGCGAATGACACGCTAGGTAACATCAATGTCGTTGCTACGCTAATTGCCGCGAGGATGTGTGAAATTCTTGTCGTCATCCATTAACTCCTAATTTATTGATTATATTCCATTCTTCAGCAGTCACTGGTTGTAAGCTGAGGCGGCTACCTTTTTGTATAAGGTACATCTGTGCCAGTGGCGGATGTTGCTTCATAAAACTCAGCGTCACCGGTTGGTAAAAGGTACTCTGCCATTGAATATCGACGGAGAACCAACGCGGTTGCGCTTCGGTGGATTTAGCGTCGAAATAGGGCGATTGCGGATCGGTTGCCGATGGATCTGGGTAGGCTGTTTTGGTTACCACTGCAGTACCTACAATCGCAGGTTGCTTGCAACTGGAATGATAAAACAATACCAAATCGCCCACTTGCAGTTCATCACGCAAGAAATTCCGTGCTTGGTAATTGCGGATCCCGAACCAGCAAGTGCCTTGCTCGCCCGCGAGTTGCAGATCACTGATTGAATAATCGTCCGGTTCAGATTTGAAAAGCCAATAACGCACGTGATGCCCTATCTAATGATGATTCTTGAAAAAGCTTACGGATTTTCAGCGTGGAAGGCCAATAAATGCGCCTAAGTGGCGCTGTAAGCATATTTTTGATAACAAATAATCAACAAATGAGCGGACTAGTATCACGCCATTTTTGTAATTATATTACAAATTGTGGTGTAATAATTTTTCTAAACATTGGGGAAAGTTCGCAACAACGAGGAACTGTGTGTTGAGTGATGAATTTTGTTTTATCAGATTGAATTACAAAATAAAAAAGGCTCCATAGGAGCCTTTTTCAATCAAGCGATTTGCTTAGCGACCACAGGTGTCGTTGGCAACGTTTACTTTCGCTACCAGATAGCCCGCTTGGTTGAAGTAGTTGTAAGTTACGCCTTTAGCCAGCGCTTCAGGTGCCAAGTTAGCACATGCGCTTGCGGTGGTGCTTTCAGTTAACTCTTTCTCTTTAACTTCAGTGGTGATGTAGTATTCAACACCTTTTGGCGTATACTGAGCACGAGTTAAAACACCTGTATCCAGCGTCATTGGCAGTTGCAGTGACTCAACACCACTTTGCAGTGAGTCTGCCATAGTGGCTGCTGAACCTAATGAGGCTAGGAGAGCTAAAGCTGCTACAGTTGATTTTTTCATGGTTTCTTCCCTCTGTAATGTTTTAATTTTTAATTCTGTTCGCGAACTGTTGTTTATTTGTCGCTTCTGAAACTTTATTACATATTATCCCTGTTTTTTGGTGATGTGGTATGACCAGTTGTTATATTAGACCTTTTTCTAGTATCAAATCTGTAAGTTTATGAAATTCAATTGATTAAATTTTATACTTCGTTCGATTGCTGTGTGATTTGTTTCGCGTTTTAGTCGGTAAAGCGGCGTTTAGTCACTCAACCTGGGTTTGGAATTAAATTACAAGTTGGCATTGAGGTTAGATTTGATGCTGTGATGGCAGCCGTTAGCGCTGATGTGAAAGTGTTGAGCAGTCTCTTAGCATCGCGTCTGGGTAATCGCGCGCCATTAATAAAAAGAGCCTCATCGAAACGATAGGCTCTTTTTATCTACTGCCGCGTCATTAGCGGCGGTTAAGCGCGTGCTTCACCATTGACGATAGTTTTACCGATTGGGGTGAGCGTCAGTAATGCCAGCTTCAGGTGTTGGATACCAAATGGGATGCCGATAATGCTAATAAAGCAACCAAAGGCATGCACCAGGTGGCCGATGGCTAACCAAATCCCAAACAGTAAGAACCAGATGATATTGCCGATCATCCCCAGGGCGCCAGTGCCGATATCTTCACGTCCATAGAATTGATCGCGGCTGACGTGATCTTGGCCGAAGGGCCAAAACGCGAGTTCGCCAATGACAAAGCAGGCGCGCCCGAACGGAATGCCGATGATGCTAATGAAGCAGATAATGCCGGCCAACCACCAGGCGAGCCCCATCACGAACCCACCCAACAAAAACCATGCGATGTTAAAAATAAGTCGAAGTAGAGACATCGTATTTCCTTAATTGTTATTGCTTATTATCGACTTTGCGATATCTGTGCCAAATGTTGAGTTCGTTATAACACATTGTTTTTAAATGTATATCGCTTTCTGGCTGATTAATTTCAGGAGCAGCAGTAGTGCTTTTCACTAAATTATGATGGTTTCGCTAATTGGCGCTGGTTAGAATTTGCCAAGGTTAATGTGTGAGTTCACCCATGAAGTTAGCAAATTCACCCGTTGAACAGATTCATGTGGCGGGGCATGACGTCTTTATCAAACGTGATGATTTATTACACCCACAGTTTTCGGGCAATAAGGCGCGCAAGTTTCTCTACTTTTATGAGCAAGACTTCCCCACAGTAAAAAAAGTGCTCGGTTATGGCTCAGCGCAAGCGAACTCGCTCTATTCCATGGCGGCCTTGTGTCAGCTCAAAGGCTGGCAGCTAGAATTTTATGTCGATCATCTGCCGCAGCTGCTGTTGGCGAATCCCTCTGGCAACTACGCTGCCGCATTAGCGCTAGGGGCTAAGGTGTTGCCTGCGCCCGTGAGCGGTGGCGAGCAAATCGCTAGTTACCTGCAGCAATTGGCCGCCAATGACCCTGAATGCCTTTTTATAGAAGAGGGCGGCCGCATGGCCGAAGCTGAATATGGCGTGGCAAAGCTCGCCGAAGAGATTGCGGATTGGTACCAAGCTGAGCAACTGAGCCAACTCGCACTATTTCTGCCGTCAGGAACAGGCACAACCGCCTTATTTCTCGCGAAATATTTCAAACAGCATGAATTGGCTATCGAGGTGTTTACCTGCCCCGTGGTGGGCGATGCAGCCTATTTGCAACAGCAGTTTGACCAGCTTTGCGCTAATCGGCAGTGGCATCCGACCATAGTCGCCCCCGCCAAAAAATATCATTTCGGTAAGTGTTACCGCGATTTTTTAACCCTATGGCGCCTGCTCAATCAAACAGGAGTGACTTTTGAGTTACTCTACGATCCGTTGGGGTGGATGACATTGCTGCAAACTGCGCCTACGCTTGCCATGCCCTTGATGTATCTGCATCAAGGAGGGCTACTTGGCAATAGCAGCATGTTGCCACGCTATCAGCGCAAATATCCGCAGTTGTTTAGCGATTAAGCGTTAGGCGGGAATAAAGCCGTTCTTGCTAAATACCTTATGGGTTCGTTTCGCAATTTTGGCTAAACGATTCAGATCCGCGAGCGTCGGTATCAAGCTAGAATCTGCATATTTCCAATAGCTCAGCTCGCTATCGAGCATCTCCAGCATTTTTTTCGGACAGCCAACACACTTCCCACCACAGAGGTTGGCTTCGCTGATCTGCAACGGAATTTGCCGCTCAATTTCCGCGATAAGCAACTGCATTGCTTGTTGAACGTTAGGCTTGGTCAAGATGATAACTGGTTACGCGATATCTGAACTCGATGACGAGCACTATAGAGCAGATGTCGCTAATGCGAAACTATCATCTCTTTGTGAGAGGGACGGATATTATCAACGTTAAATTGGTGGATTATTGATGTTGGATTGGATGTGGGCTGGATTACCTATTTGGTCAGGCGAGCCCCTCTAGGGGATGTCGACCTGGACCAAACTAGGATGCAAGATTGGCGCTGAAATCGTCAATTTGCTGTAGGGATTCGGTACGAGAGTAAGAGGTTAGTGAGATGTACCGATAAGACGATGTAGTGTTACTTGCTTGCGCTGACCAGCCACTTCATAAAATTCAGAGCTTCAGTACGTTGAGAGAAAGTTTGTAACTTTTTGCCTTTTTTGTCAGTAAAGGCGATTGAGTTTTTATTGATTGAGATTGAATCTACAGGGAAGTTCACTGTAATTTCATGTCCGTCTACTTTGTATGACATAGGCCACACTCCTTTTTGTTGTTCTAGCGTCTACACGACGCACTTGATTTAACTATAAGATATCCTTAGTTTTTCATGCTAAAGAAATTAATGTGAATCAGAAGCTAACATAACCGATTTCACTAAGCAAGCATAATTTGTGGGTAAGCTGTGTAAAAGCTGTACGCAAAACTAGGTTTATCGAAGCATAGATAACCATAGCTTTATGACAATGATATTAAAGGTTTTTGGCGTAATTGCTTCAGTAACCTCTAAGGTAAAATCTGTCAGTACAGCAGTTGGCCAAATGGATTCAGTAGCTTGCCTAACCCTTTAGTAAAGTGCAGCGGTGCATCTACCAAGGTGAAACATAAACAGCCTTGCTCGCTAAAAGGCGCATGCTCATGATTGGCATCACGCTCGATAAAATCGCCTTTCACAAAGTGGCCTGTTTCATCGCTAAACTCGCCATCGAGTAACAAGGTCAGCTCATAACCTTTATGGGTGTGTTGCGGCACACCACCGCCAGCGTCGATGTGAAGTAAACTGGCGCGACCAGCGGTATCTTCCAGTTGGTAACGCATGCGGCTAATCTTGCCTACCGAAGTCCATGATGCATCGGTCAACGGTTGCAACGCGGTGGGTAATGGATAGGTATTGCCCTTTACGCAGATAAAATGGGGTTTACTGCTTACCGTTTCAACCTCATCAAGCTCAGTAATTTGCTGACAGATGTCAGCAAATGCCAATTCACTGCCAATATCTAACTCAACAGTTGTGATGCTGTCATCGTCCAACAGCGTGCTGGCGAGTTCAGCTTCAGCCTGAATCAGTGCTTGTTGGCAGCTAGAGCACATAGAGCAATGCACAGATACGGCAATCGCCAAGCCAACAGGTAATTCACCTGCCGCATGATGTTTAATCAATTCTGGGCGGGGGTGATGGTTAATCATCGTATTGCTCCATACAGCTGCGCAGCTTTTCTAATCCGAGACGTAATCTTGATTTCACAGTTCCCACCGGTACTTTGAGTTCTTCCGCCAGTTGCTGATGGGTTAACTCGCGTAGATAAATGCCTTGCACTACCTGACGTTGTTTAGGGGGCAGTTTTTCCAAATGACTGAGTAACAGGCTCTGTTGTTCGCGGGTCACCGCGTGATCTGCTTCTGCAGGCGCGACATCAACCAATGGCCAAATGTTGTCGCCTAAACAGTCTTCACGGTTGTGTTGCACCTTGCGCAGCATGTCAAAACATTGGTTGCGCATCACGGTAAAAATCCAGGTGATGGCGTTACCTTTTTCTGCATCAAACAGATGGGCTTTGGTCCATACCAAGGTCATGGTTTCTTGCAGCAGATCTTTAGCCAGCCCTTGAGATCCAAGCCGCTGCTGGCCAAAACTCATGATTTTGCCGGCGACATGGTGAAAAATCTGCTGGAATGCCGCCTTGTCGCGTTCCGCAGCCACCTGCAACAACAGCGTGTTAAGCCATTGATGAGGAGTTTGATTTTCACTCGATGTGCGCTGATTCATGGCATTACTAAGTTGAACTGTCATCCGCTTATCTTAGTCCTTTTACCATTGGTTACGCGAGTTCTGTCCATGTCCACTGTTGCTCTGTAGCGCCAAGACATTGTGACTTAGCAATACATTAAGCTAATGCTGTTACTTTTATTCACTGAGGCCAATACGAAAGCCGCTGCCAAAAGGATCACTCGATGAGTTGTTGCAGCAGGTCAAGCGTCATCTGATGATCTGCCTGCATCATTAATTGGTGTTTTGCCGCCAAGTCAATCGGCAGAATTTCTAACCAGCGTTGACAGACCCAAGTGATATCTTTATAGAAATCATCGCTGTATTTGGCCTTCGGTTGATGTTGCTCGAGTATCGTCTGAAGCTGACGTGCAATATGTTGCTCTTCCTCGGAGAGCGGCGATGCTGGCCAAGCGGTTTGCAGGGTAATCTCACCACGTTTTAGGCCATCTTCCTCAACAACGAAGCGGTCTAATTGAAATCTGTCTGTGCCTTCGATGGTGATCCCCAAAAGGCCATCGGGCAACTGTTCAAAGTCGATAATGCGCGCCAAACAGCCACTGCCCGGAATAATTTGTTGCTCGTGTTGATACAAACACAAACCAAATCCGTATAGATTGTTGCTGGCCTCGCTGACAAGCCGTTTGTAGCGTTGTTCAAAGATACGTAATTCAGTGCGTCCGCCCGGCATCAAGCAAATGGGCAATGGAAACAGCGGGATGGATGTAAGCTTCATATGCACACTCAGTAAACCTTGTGGCAATGATTACGTACTAAGCCATCGTTGAGATCACTGCCGTTTAGGCTGTGACACATCAAGGTCATGCAAGTAAGATAGATTATTAGAAAGTTCTCACGGTGTTAGGAGTTACGATGAAACTGAATCGCTTCGAACGTATGGTGGTTAAACACCCTGTGCGCCATTGGTTGCAGCGCACAGTAGAGCAACCACTGCTATTAAAACTGTTTGATAACAATATTCCTGCCATCGATAAGGCATTAGAGATTGGTTGCGGCTTTGGTCAAGGGATACAACTGTTGCGTAGCGGCTTTGGCGCGGCGTCAGTCGTAGCGGTTGATTTAGACGAAGAGATGCTGGCATTTAGCGCTGCACGTTATCCAGATTCACCGTGGTTAACGCTGATGCAAGCAGATGCAACTCGGCTGCCGTTTGATGATCAACAGTTTGATTTAGTCTGCGATTTTGCGGTGTTTCACCACGTGCCAGATTGGCAAACTGCCGTGGACGAGGTGTTTCGAGTGCTGAAACCGGGCGGCGCTTTTGTCATCGAAGAGCTGTATCGTGCCGCGATTTGTAACCCAATCAGTAAGCGACTGTTTGAGCATCCGCAAACCAATCGCTTTAATCACAGTGAAATGCATCAATGCCTAAAATTGGCGGGATTTTCCATTCGTAAGGCGCATCACTTGCCGGGGCTTGCCGGTCTTACCTTAGCGATAAAACCGGCCAATAGTGTTATTGATTAAGCTCTATTAGCACTACTTCTATTTCGGGGATTGATCGACCCAAATAATCCCATTTGGGTCGACACCAAGCGCTACGGCTTTGGCCACGAGCTGCTGCTTAATCTCATCACTGATTTGCGGTGTCCGCGCCAATATCCACATGTAATCGCTGTTTGGCCCCATCACCAAACTCACTTGATAAGGTTCATCTTGTTGTGGCGGATTAGGGATAATCTCGTGGATTTGGTAAGCGCCATAAAACGGCCAAAAAAAGGTCACGCGCAAACGGCCAGTGTTGTCTCCATCGGTAAAATAAGCTGTGCCATTGGCCGATTCCCATTTGTCTGATGCGGTGTCAAAACCTCGATTAATGACCTTAATGCTGTCGTCCTCACGGCTGTACTCGGCAGTAACATGGGTCATACCGCGTTCAAAAGAGTGGTCTAAGCGCGCGATTTCATACCATTTTCCTAAATATTGTGGCGGCGAAAAGGGCGATACTACCGCCACTTTTTTATCAAGACTGGTGCAGCCAGTAAGTACGCTCAACATCAATATCAACAGTATGCTGAATTTTTTCATTTTTATTCCCTTTAAAATCTGCATTTTTGTTACGACAAACAGCGATACGAATCAGCGAAAAAAACTGATCAATCGTAATAAATTCGGTCAGTTAGTAATAAATTTGCATTCCCTCAATATGTAAACAAAGCTTTCACACTATAATGGTATCTAATTAGTCCCTCCAAAGTAGTAAAAAAGGCTCTGACACGTTATGGCAAATTTATTGGAATCAGTTGATTTACGTACGCAATTAGTGGGCGAAAACCGTCTAGAGCTACTGCTGTTTCGTATTAACTCGACTCAACTCTATGCCATCAACGTTTTTAAGGTAAAAGAGGTGGTGAAAGTGCCTCATTTATCTGCCATGCCTGGGCGCCATCCCTGTATTTGTGGGGTTGCCAATATTCGTGGCACCTCAATTCCGGTGATTAATTTGCGTGGCGCAATTGGCTTCAGCCCAATGCAAGCAGATGAGCATAGCAACCTGATCATCACCGAGTATAACCGTTCAGTGCAGGGCTTTTTGGTGGGCAAAGTCGAGCATATCGTTAACATGACCTGGCAAGATATTCTGCCGCCGCCTAAAAATGCTGGCCGTAACCATTATTTGACCGCAATTACCCGCCTAGAAGTGCAAGGGCAAACTACCTTGGTATCCATTATCGACGTGGAAAAAGTTCTGGCAGAAATTATCGATTATGACATTGAGCTTTCTGATGATGTGCTTGACCAAAAGCTGGTGAAAGAGATGCCAGGCCGAAAGGTGTTGATCGCTGATGACTCACCCACCGCGCGCCGCCAAGTGAAAGATACATTGGGGCAACTTGGCATTGAAGTGATTGAAACCACCGATGGTGCCGAGGCGTTAGCGAAGCTCAAAGCCGTGGCTGACAGTGGTAGAAAAGTCACTGACGAATATTTGATGTTGATTACTGACGCCGAAATGCCGTCAATGGATGGCTATCGTCTAACCTACGAAATCCGTAACGATGCGCGCATGTCCGACCTATTTATCACCCTGAACACATCGCTCAGTGGCAGCTTTAACCATGCAATGGTGGAGAAGGTGGGCTGCGATAAATTTATCTCGAAATTCCAACCCGATCTGCTGGTTGAAGCGGTGCAAGAGCGTTTACGTCAAATCGTCGATTAACTCTTGGATAACGGCGCGTTTTACCTTGTCAGATGACACGATATGGATTCTGGCAAGGCGAACCGCATGACCAAATCGCACTTTGCCCACCACGGCAACTAGCCCACTCAAAAAATCTTTATCTAACGCCAAATTGCGACAATAGTGCTCAATCGCTGCAAATACTGAGTTGTATTGCACGCCATCAAATTCAAAGCGGGTATCGTTGATGGTGACGTCCAGTGTTACGCCGTCTACGCTCAGTTGCCAACCGGCAAAGTTGATGCGGTCACGGGCAACCTCATACATAAACCAAGCGCTTTGTTGGAAACTCTGCAACGTCCGACAAGTAAAATCGGCTTCCTCTAACTCCTCTTTGGTCCAATTCAGGCCAATGGCGAGGTGCTTAGCATAGCGTTTCATCAAGGCATCTTTTACTGCAACGCGGCATTCAGCGTAGGAGGTCAGTAGCTGCTTTTTGGCGAGCTGTAAGCATTCTTTACAGCAGGGGATAGTGATGGTGCGGTAGTTCGCATGGCGATAGGGATAGTCCAGTAGCTGATTGCAGGGTTCGCCACAAAACCAACAGATATGGCGAAACTCAAACGGAATATCAATCAGCGCACCGGACATTAGAATTGCGCGAAATTACTCAGCTTCTACGTCAGCTAAGGTTTTGGCAAATTCGATTGGCTCGAGTTCTTCGCAGTTTTCTTCACCTTGCCAATCGATACCGATGGTCACGCCATCTTCGTTCAGATCTTCTACCCAGTATTCAAGGAACTCGTCGATGCTGATTGGGCTTGGCGTAAACTCTTGCCATTCGCCGTTACACTGGGCTTGGGCCATCTCTTGGGTTGACCACAGTGGCATCACATCAGTGTCTTCATACATGGTGGAGTCACACACAACCCAGCCATCACCAGACTCATCTTGCAACGCCCATAATGTTTGCGTTTCTTCAATGTTTTTCAAGAAGCCGCTCAGCGCAGCAGATTGTTCACTCATGGTTTAGATTCCTTAATAGCTAATTGCGGTCATTATACGTTAAGCGGCCAGCTGACCAAGAAATAGTTGGTGAGAATTTCCATCTGCTCAAAAAAACACTGTTTGTTGAGCGAAAATCGAATTTGCGCTTAAAAAAATGCTGCTCAATGTTAGGATGAAGCCAAGATGACACTGAACTATGACAGGAGGCTGTCGGTGTTAAAAAAGATTTCTTGGGTAGTGGCCTTGTTGGCCAGTCCAGTATTGGCTGCATCAGGTGCAACTGACGTTGAACATGAGATCCAGCGAGTACAAAGCGATTTTCCGCAGTGTTTGCGCACGTTTGCTGAGCAAGCCAAAGCGCAAGGGGTGAATGACCAAACCCTGAAAACCCATCTGCAAAATTTGCAGGTAGTTACTCGGGTGATTGAGCTCGATCGTCGTCAGCCTGAATTTACCTCAACCTTTGCTGGCTACTTTGATCAACGGATCACCGACTGGCGGGTGAATAAAGGCCGCGAACTATTGGCACAACACCGTACCTTGTTAAATCAGCTCACCAAGCAATACGGCATCCCCGCACAATATCTATTGGCATTTTGGGGCATGGAAACCAACTACGGCGGCTATAAAGGCAAAATGCCGGTATTGGACTCTTTGGCTACCTTAGCCTGCGATCATCGCCGCAGTGAGTTTTTCACCAAAGAATTGATCACCGCACTGCAACTGAGCCAAAAATATGGATTCTCTGCCGAGCAGATGCAAGGTTCGTGGGCGGGAGCCATGGGCCACACCCAATTTATGCCGAGTGCCTATGCCAGTTATGCAGTTGATGCTGATGGCGATGGCAAAGCTGATCTGTGGAATAGTACCGAAGATGCATTAGCCTCTGCGGCAAACTTTCTGCAGCATCTAGGCTGGCAGCGTAATCTGCGTTGGGGCAGGGAAGTGAAACTGCCCAAAGGGTTTGATTTCAATCTGATTGGCGAGTCCAAACCTTTGGCTGACTGGCAACAGCTGGGCTTAACTGAAGCCAATGGTAAAACCTTACCGGTAGCGGATGTCAGTGCGACCTTGGTCTTGCCAGCAGGCCACCAAGGCCCCGCATTTATTGGGTATGACAACTTTGAAGTGATCAAACGTTGGAACCGTTCTGATTTCTACGCTATCAGTGTGGGGCATTTGGCGGATCGCATCATCGGTGCAGGTAAGTTGGCGGTTGCGCCACCACAGCAACAACGCCGCAGTCGTGATGAGATTAAACTGCTTCAGCAGAAACTCAATGAACTCGGGTTTGATGCTGGCAAACCGGACGGCATTTTGGGCAGCAACTCGCGCAAAAGCTTACGCGCATTTCAAGCGAGTAAAGGCCTCATTCCAGATGGCTTCCCGGATGACGCGACCTTCAATGCACTCGGCATTTTGGGTTCTTGATAATCAAAATGATTGAGGGAAGGTAAGAATACGCCTCCATCGGCTCTGGATTTGTAAGCAATTGTGGTTGTTAGGCATTATCAGCGGATATTCCCGCTAATGAAAACGAATCAGCTTACAAATCCCCGCTGGGCTTGGTATACAGTGTCATCTGCGGCGTTGCAGTTTTTGCGAAGGAATCATCATTCGCGGCAAACCGCGCCTTGCATCTAAAACTGTTTACCTGTGCAGAGCACGCATGGCACGTATTCCCACCTTCCCTAGTTAGCGGGCTTTGGGGTAAAGTTGCTTTATTGTTAACACCTTAGGAAAGCCCGTTAATGTCTCGTCTGGATGAAATCAATCACGCTCAGAAACAACGCCTCGCTTTTATCGACTTCTGCCTGCAGTATTTTGGGCAGATTAGCCGCCAAGATCTGATCACGAAATTTGCCACTGGCCTTGCTGCCGCCACTCGCGATCTCGCTTTGTACCGTGAACTGGCACCAGACAACCTGAAGCTGGTGCATCCGACACGCCACTATCAACGTCAACCGCAGTTTAAAGCGCTATTTGAGCATGACCCGCAGGCAATTTTGACTGGGCTTGCCCGTGGCTTTGGTGATGGTTTATCGCAGCCGTTGGTGCCAAGTCGTGTTTGTATTGATGCGCAGCAGTTGATTCATCCCAAACCCGATGTCATTGCCGCGGTGATGCGCGCCATTCAGCAAGGCGTGGCGTTGCAGGTGAGTTATGTGTCGACCTCATCTGGCGAAAGCGTGCGTGAAATTGTGCCCCATAGCTTGATTAACAACGGCCAACGTTGGCACGTGCGCGCCTACGACCGTACCCATAAACTGTTTACCGATTTTGTGGTCACGCGGATTAAACAAGTGCGTAACGAACTCGCCACGGTGGCGGTGCATGAGCAACCCGCGGCTGATAGCGCGTGGTTAACGCCGTTAGAGTTGGTGTTAATTCCCCATCCGAGCTTACGCCATCCTGAAGCAATTGCACTTGATTATGGCATGCAGCAGGGTGAGTTGAAGCTGCATTCAAACGCAGCGCTGGCGGCTTATTTGCTGCGCAGTTGGAGCGTGGATTGCTCGGCTGAGCATAAAATTAGCTCCGGCGTATGCCAATTAGCGCTGAAAAATACTGAGATACTGACCAAGCTGGAACACTTGTCGATTGTGCCCGGCGCAAATAGCTAATTAAATTGGCAGCGTTCAGCGGCTTTTGTTAAGCTGCGGCCACTTTAACGAATCGCGGTGTTTGAGGAAGCGTCATGACAATCGCAAAAGATAAAATTGTGCAATTAAATTACACCCTGCGTGATGAGCAAGGTGAAGTGCTAGAAAGCAACGAAGGTCAAACCCCAATCGCCTATCTGCATGGCCACAACAATATGATGGTCGGCATTGAAAAAGCGCTGGAAGGCAAGGCCGAAGGTGATAGCTTTACTGTGACTCTGCCTGCGGCAGAAACCTATGGCGAACGTTCGGCAGATGCTGAGCAACGTGTTTCTGTTAAACATCTGCAAGGCGCTAAAGTCTGGAAGCCAGGCATGATGGCGGTGGTGAATACTGATCAAGGCCAACGCCAAGTGACAGTATTGAAAGTGGGTAAATTTATGGCCACTGTTGATACCAACCATCCACTCGCAGGGCGTGAGTTGACGTTCGATCTCACCGTTGCCGGTGTGCGTGATGCCACAGCAGAAGAGTTATCACATGGTCACGCTCATGGCGATGGTGGTCATCACCATTAAGCCGTGTTGACTAAGCCATATTGAGCTTTAGTCAATCGTTGCGTTTAAAGCCCGTCAATACGGGCTTTTTTGATGATTTTGTTGATATCTTTGTTGCTAACCGCTTAAGCAATAACGATGGAATAGCTGCATGCTGATGACATTAGCTCACGCCAAATTAATCTTGTCGCCAATGGAATTACAAGTGCGCCTGCAACCGGCGGGCACAGTGCTGACGGTATTGGCCGAAGACTTACGCTTAATTGCATCAGCCAATTTGCTGGTGGCCAATGTGGGGGCGGTGAGTTGGCAGATGCCACTTGAAAACGCTGAGCAACTGCAGCAGATTGCCGACTTCTATGGCATTGCTGCAGAAACTCGCTGATAACGCTTAGCCAAGCAGCGCGCGATGGTGCGGCGCAGTAAAATCCAATGCCGGCCCCTTCGGCACAATTCGGGTGGGGTTAATGCTGTCGTGGCTGTAGTAATAATGCTGCTTGATGTGCTCAATATTCACGGTGTCTGCAATGCCCCGCTGTTGATACAGATCGCGTACATAAGCCGATAACGCGGGGTAATCCGCAATGCGGCGCAGGTTAGTTTTAAAGTGGCCAACATACACGGCATCAAACCGGATTAAGGTAGTAAATAGGCGCCAATCGGCCTCTGTGAGCTGGCCTTTCACCAGATAGCGCTGTTGGCTTAAATGCTGCTCTAATTTGTCCAGCGTAGTAAAAATATCATCAAACGCTTGCTCATAGGCATCGCTATGGGTGGCAAAGCCCGCACGATAAACACCATTATTGATGTTGGGGTAAATCAGTGTGTTCCACTCATCAATCTCGGCGCGCAGCGCTGCTGGATAGTAGTCAGTGCTGTTACCAGTCAGTTGGTTAAACGCCGAATTAAACATGCGAATAATATCGGCAGATTCATTGCTCACAATGGTATTTTGCTGAGTGTCCCACAACACTGGCACTGTAACGCGACCGCTGTAATCAGCGTCAGCTTCAAGATAGAGCTGGTATAAAAAATCTTTATCAAACAGTGGATCAGCTTGCGCTCCGGCAATATGGTGGGCATTGGCAGATTGGCCTTGTCCGGCAAATTCCCAGCCGTTTTCGAGCATATGCGGCTCAACGACCGTTACTGGGATCAACTGTTGTAAGCCTTTTAACTCGCGAAAGATGAGCGTGCGATGAGCCCAAGGGCAGGCTAACGAAACATAGAGATGATAACGGTCCGCTTCCGCTTTAAAGCCAGCTTTACCCGTTGGGCCAGCGCTGCCATCAGCGGTCACCCAGTTTCTGAATTGGGCATTTTCTCTAACAAACTTGCCATCGGTTTTCTCGGTGTCATACCACTGATCAACCCATTTGCCTGATTGTAGTAATCCCATAACGTCACCTCATTATTTCTGCATGGCGCTCAGTGTATAAACGATTTATGCAAACAAAAAGGCGCAAATTTGGGTGGTTAAATCCTACTTTTTAGAACATAGCTGCTGGGTAGGCGAGGGAATGGCCATGATTATTCATAATCTTTGTGTTGTGGCAGGTTATCAGTGATCTCAAACCACGGCGCTTTACTGCCAACAAACACATGGCGTTCTGCGCTGATTTTGGGGTCGCTATCGAGCGTTCCTAACGGAAAGCCAAACACCGCAGGATTAGCATCAAATTTGGTATAGATGCTAGAACCACATGTGCGACAAAATCCTTTGTGCTCACCGGGCGAAGATTCGTAAAAAGTTAAAAGTGCCTCGCCTTTGACTGTGAGCCAATCGGCTGATTGTACTGTGGCACGGGTGCGAAATGCCGCGGCATGCAGTTTACGGCACATTGAGCAGTGACAGTTCAAAACATCTGTCAGTGGGCCGTTAATCTCGTATTGAATCCCGCCGCAAAGGCAACTTCCAGTGTGCTTCATTTGGCATCTCCTGAGTTAAGAGATTCCAAATTACTACATTAGCAAGGCGTTGAATATTGGCTGAGGGTCTTATGTTGATTTGATAACCAGTTGAATGCTGACGAGTTCGTTTGCCAATGTGTGAGGTCTTCACCGCTTGGATTTAGTTTTTCGCCCGGTTTTGCAATCTCAATTGCAATCGATAGGGCAGTTGATAGTGCGTGCACCTATTAATTCATGTTACATGCAGTTCAAATTCAATTGGAGCCATTGTCGAATACGAATGTGCTATTGGCGTCAGTGGAGAAAACCACGGACTAAGGTGCAGAATCTACTTAAACGAGGTGTCAGGATCCAAGCCACCGTTGCTTGTGGGATCACAAGTAAAGCCCTTGGCGTAGCTCGAAAACTCCAGGCATACAGCAAGCGCTGAGTAACGAATATCTGATGAACGCAGGATTGTATTCACTAAGAGAGGGATGGATTTCTGTTCATTATCCTAGCCAAATAACAGGTTAGGTGTTCTAGATGAACCGCCCTGTGCGGAGCCGCATGCAGGGTGGTGTGGGGGTTGGAGGCTAGGTACCTCCGGCTACCCGATTAAATGACTGGTACATATCTAAGCCAGACCAGTAAACCTATAAACAAGTTTAAGATACCTAAAACACGGATATAATTGAGATGCACCGCATCTTCCAGATTCAAAACTTCACCCGATAATAGCTTCGAGCAAAAATTTACCATCCAGACAATTAGCTTGCGAGCTAGCTTTGGGAAAAGTAGAAGAAACAATCCCCCAACAACCAAATTAATTAGCATAGTAAGCATGATTCACTCAAAGTCATATAACGCCGCCAGCACGCGCGGCTTTGTAGTGAAGGCAAAGCCGCAACGGAAAAGCCGTCGTTGTGCCTAGCCTTGTTAAGTTTTATTCACCATTTCCGTCGGGATATTCAGACAGAAATAGCTCCATACCTAAATACGACATGATGCGCATTGATTCGACACTAAGTACCGCGCCACCACCACAAGCATCAGGACGAATATCGAATCCAATATCTGCGACATAATTCGCAGGTTTTAATTGATCACAATTTCTCTTTAGCCAAACGCTAAGCTCTTCGATTTGGGACGGTAATTGCCAATCTTCATCACAGATCCAATCAACTCTCTCGGAAGTGTCGCTATTGTAAATGTTGATTGGCAATTGATGCTCCGAGAAACTTAACGTCGCTATAAAAGGCGAGCAACTAGTTGCGAGTCCAGCGCTGAAAGCGCGATTTTTAATGGCCTTGTTAGTGTTTTAGCACGAACCATAAAAAAGACCCACCCAAAAAGATTGGAGAAAAGACGCGATTGAATCTGGTGCCGTTGGATAAAACGTTGATGCCGATGCCCTTACCGAAAGGAACAAAATCAAAGAAACAACAGGAATAAGGCTTCTCTGCCACTTACCTTTGAACACTTGAATTGGCTTAAACATACACAAAGCCACTAGCACAATGATTAATGAATAAATTAACTGACTGTGCCAAATATAACCACCACAAGAAAACAGTCCCAAGAACGTTGCGCCCAACATTATTATAAGAGCAAGAAAAATGATAAAAATTATTGGCACTCTACTCTCCATAAAGAACACTAACGCCGCGTTAAGCCGCCGGGGCACGACGGTGCTGGGTCGAAGCCGCGCGCGGGTACCGCGGTCGGCTTGAACGCATAGTTAGGCGGCGCGAACACGTGAAATTGAGTCATTTCTGACGCTCCGCAGTTTCACCAATCTCCTTGTGGAGCCTCTTGACCAAGTCAGCGGGCTGAGTTGGCGAAAACTGTCCTTTGGCGCAAAGAGCCTCCGCGCTTCCTCCGATCCACTGTTCATATCTTTCCGTCTTGAGCGTCGCGAACTGTGTCCAGTCCGGATTTCCTGGAGTCTCGACAGAAGAGAACTCACCGCACAGAAGGTAGACCGGCTCTCCCTCATTGTCCCTAAGGTATCCAAGGCGAATGTTTCGAAAGCCGGTGGGCTTCGCGCGTTGTTTGACAAAGTCTGCAGCTGCGCTCTTCAGAAGAAATCCAGTTGTTTCATCAACAGTCGAAGCGTGTGCTGCAACTGACACGGACAGTAGCAAGCCAACAATCGCCCCGACGAAGTTCAGAGTCCTCATCACCAATTCCTCAAGTTAAGCGGCAACGCTGTGCGTTGGGTCTAACCACTGCATTTCAACGAAGCCTAACACCCCGCTTAGGGGCAATAATACGTGGGCTAAAATTGGAGCGAAGCGACTGAGCCCACGTGTTATTGTCCCAGGGAGCTTGCGACAGACTACAGCGGCTTGTTATGTGCGTACATATTTCATCCACTGTTATTTCTTATTACTTTGCCTAAAAACCTAAACGTTGTTCCAAAGATATTTACTATTGAAAAAGCTAGGAACAACGCTAAAAACGTTCGCAATCCATAAAGCAAAGAAGTTATAAGACTCGGGGCTTCATTTATAAAATTAACTGCGAGAGTGTTACCCAAGACAAAGAAACAAGCCGATAATAGAATAGCTAAAACAAAAGCGAACTTGAACATAGCAATTTGCCATTGAAAAAACTTTGTTTTGAAGAAATCCATTATGGTTACAACCTACTTCGTAGCACATAACGCCGTCAGCACAGGCCGGAGCACGCAGTGCGGAGGTCCAGCCCCGAAGGGGCGATTGTGCCTGGCCTTGTTAAATTTTTACTCGCTAGGTCTCGTGACATTGAACCCGTAACCTTGCTTTGTTAGTAATGTGTTACCGTACTCTTGAAATTCGGATGCTAGTTTTTTAGTAAGGTTGCAGCCGTGAACTTGAACCTCTAGCCATGGTGCCGCACCAAATACAGAGGAATGATGATTTTCGACCAAGTCTTTTGCTAACAATACCATTTCTTCTTCAGACGAATCTGGCGATACGACGTAGTGAGATATAGTTAGTTCCTCTGGGGTATCAAGCTGCCAAAGGGCTTCAACAACTACTTTGTTTTTATCAGTTGCAGCAACCCAAATATGCATTTTTTGAGCAAGCTCTCTTATCACTTGCTCATCTTCGTGAACGATTATTGCTACTTGATTGATGCTCATACGAATTTAACGCTCGCAGCACAGGCCGAAACCCTCGCAGCGGTTGAGGTCCAGGCCACGCAGTGGCCGTTTGTGACTACGCTTGTTAGGGGCTTGCAACATATTTATGCATACACTTTGTGAGACTTTCAGAAACATTTCCATCATCCCAGCATGAAAAAAAATCACTTTGGTTTATCTCGTTGAATGGTCTTATCGGCTGGCCTTTAGCTTCAGCCTCACACGCTGTTTCAAAGTAAACTCGATATATAACTGCCCTGGTTAAGAAATTCATGGGCACATCAGTTTCATCAATAATTTTTAGTACTTTTACTTTAGTATCTTGATTTAAAGAATCATATCGGTCATCTGTAGTGTTCGCTACGACCAAGATATCTTGTTTCGCCGAAACTGGTTCATCATTTTGGGGTTTTTTCGATCGCTTTTTCAGTGCATGTAGGTACGCAAATTCGCCCTCTAGCTCGCATCGCTTCAGCAGTGAGCCTTCTAAGTCATTAACTGGATTAGTTTTACAACTAACTAAGCCAACTAAAAAAACAAGGATACTTAAATGTAACTTCAACGTGCGCATCCTTATGCCCCTAACGCTTTGCTAATTGGCTGCCGCAGCGAAGCGTAGGCAGTCCAGTGGAGGCCACGCTGTTTGTGGCCGGAACGAAATTAAGCAACTTGTGTACGCCCAGCATGGGCATGAACTAATGAGGTGAAAGTCCTCTGTAGGAAGGTCACCGTTCGATAACATGCTGTTATTAAACGTTAACTACTAGCGAATGGCAAGGGCTTACCCGTGAGGGGCGGTCTGAAGGAAGCCGCTAGCAAATTTGCGAGCTGATGAACAAGAACATCATATGAGGCGTAGGCTGAAGGTGAGTTGGCACAAGACGACGAAACCACGTGATCTAACGGCCACCGTAAATGATGCAGCAGTGCAAAGAAAGTTCATGTCCTTATCTGGGGAGATCTGCTTAGCATGCGATCGGTCATTAACCAGTAAGGCTCTGGTCTACAAGTGTCTTGGCTTTTCAATTTCATCGACTGGAAAGAGCGAATTAGATGAAAACCGATAGCGCATGACGGGGCAACTCGGCATGTGATTAAGCAGAAGTCAGCAGACGGCATAGTAGCCCAACGCCTATCGTAATGGATGGGATATGGTGAAGGCCTGAACATTTAGAAGAAGGAGGAGTCTTGCCAAACTTGTCGATACCCACTACGTCGACAGACGATTACTATCAACAGCGTATTAGCCAGCAACCAGCCTTCAGCAGCAATCTATTTCAGCAACTACTCGAACCTGAGAATCTACACCGAGCTTGGCGACAAGTGAAAGCCAATAATGGCGCGGCGGGCATTGATGGCATGACCATCGAATCCTTCCCGCGCTGGATGCAACAAGGCGGCTGGCAACAGTGTAAATCTCAGCTTGAGCGAGGAGAATATCAACCCTCAGCGGTCAGGCGTGTAGAGATCGATAAATCCGATGGCGGTAAACGCAAATTGGGGATCCCTACCGTGATTGATCGTGTGATACAACAAGCAATCGCTCAAATACTCACGCCGTTGTTTGACCCTCACTTTTCAGTGAATAGCTTCGGCTTTAGGCCGAACAGAAACGCCCAACAGGCGGTACTACAAGTCAGGGATATCATCAAACAGAAACGCAAATTTGCCGTTGATGTTGATCTGTCCAAGTTCTTTGACCGCGTCAACCACGATCTGTTGATGACTCAGTTAAGGAGTAAGGTGCAGGATAAGCGTCTGCTGGCGCTTATTGGCAAATACCTACGAGCGGGCGTCATGGTCAACGACCAATTTGAAGCAAGCTTCGAAGGTGTACCTCAGGGCGGCCCACTCTCACCATTACTATCAAATATCATGCTGGATAGTTTGGATAAAGAACTGGAAAGTCGAGGACATCACTTCGCCCGCTACGCTGATGACTTTATCATCTTGGTGAAGTCTCAACGGGCGGGAGAACGTGTTCTCAAGAGTATTACTCATTATCTTGGTACGAAGCTAAAACTGATCGTTAACGAGCATAAAAGCCAAGTGGTTAAGGTAGGCCAAAGCAAATTCCTTGGTTTCACCTTTAACCGAGGAAAGATCCAATGGCATGCCAACACGTTGCATGTTTTCAAACAAAAGATACGACGACTGACGAACCGCAATTGGGGAGTCAGTATGAGCTATCAACTGTTTAAACTGCGGCAATATATGCAAGGTTGGATCAATTACTTTGGCATAGCCAACGCTTATCAAGGGTGCGTCGATTTAGACCACTGGATCCGTCGCCGAGTGCGTATGTGCTTCTGGCGTCAGTGGCGAAAACCACGGACTAAGGTGCAAAACCTACTGAAACGAGGTGTCAGGATCCAAGCAGCCGTTGCTTGTGGGCTCACAAGTAAAGGCCCTTGGCGTAGCTCGAAAACGCCAGGCATACAGCAAGCGCTGAGTAACGAATATCTGACGAACGCAGGATTGTATTCACTAAGAGATGGATGGATTTCTGTTCATTATCCTAGCCAAATAACAGGTTAGGTGTTCTAGATGAACCGCCCTGTGCGGAGCCGCATGCAGGGTGGTGTGGGGGCTGGAGGCTAGATACCTCCGGCTACCCGATTATAAGCCATTTGTATTTACCCGTTGCCCACAATGA
Organism: Shewanella avicenniae; assembly: GCF_017354945.1. NCBI lineage: Bacteria > Pseudomonadati > Pseudomonadota > Gammaproteobacteria > Alteromonadales > Shewanellaceae > Shewanella > Shewanella avicenniae. Next base: position 1,680,795 of record NZ_CP071503.1, read on the forward strand.
ATACAGACTATAGAGCCTGAGAACCAATGCCAAACCACTTTTGTCCAATCACCGCTTGATGCTGGATGTGGAGGTTTAAACCCTTGAACGGTTAAACACTTATTGCAGTGAGGGCAACGATTAAACAATGCCAACACAATATGTACTACTAAAGCGCCAAGAAAAGCACCGAAGATGTATACCAAATGACCCGCACTAGCCTCCGGTGGAGCGAAAAACTTACCGTAACCCAGCGCTAGAAAGAATGCGATCAAAAGAGACCACGCGATAAAAACGCTGAGTACGTCGAGTCTGGCTATTAACGATTTGGACACCGATCTTTCCTATGGCTTATAACGTGAAGTTCAGCCGCAGTTTGTAAGTAGCGCATTTGCGATAAAATTCGCGCAGCGATTCGCTAAATGCGCTACTTACAAACTGTCGAGTGGAGGCGAAGCCGTAACGGTGCTGCAACGCCTTGTTAAAAACTGCTTTTTCTGTGAGATGCTGAGTGGTAAAAAACTAACCATTTTAACTGCTAAGCCTCCCGCAAAAAAATAAAAAATTGACCGATTAAACACGCAATAAGTCAGATTCAAGTATTAATAGCGTGTTGGGGATTTCATTGTGGCAATAGAGGCCTTTCGATGTCACTAAAACTTCAAACTCTATTAGCGCACGCCCATAAATAGTTTCAGGTTCTATGACTGTTGCATGCTCGCCAACTAAGAGCCAATAGTTTTCTTCGGGCTCGCAGTCTTCCGGCGGCGATGCTTCACCATTAAATGTTATCAGTTTTACTCTGTCGCCAGCTTTTAGCACTATTTCTTTCCTTTTTAACATTATATTAGACGACATGATGTCGTAATTTCACACGGCATCATGTCGTTTTTTATGGTTAATTGTTCATCACTTTATGGTTTTATCTTACTGATAGCAATCAAAATTTGAGGTTTACGTGTAAGTGGTCATTGCGTGAAAAACGACATTTTTATCGAAAGATGAGCAAAAAGCGACACTGCATCTATACTGTATAAAACAACAGTATTCGAGGTGCTTATGGCTTCACCATTTTTACAAGCTTTTGCAGAGCATATGCGTGTGCGGCGTTACGCCAAACGTACGATTCAAACCTATCAATATTGGGTGGCAAATTACATTCGTTTCCATGGTCGGCAGCATCCACAACATCTGCATAATGCTGAGGTGGAACAGTTTCTTTCCTATTTAGCAAATCATCGGCAGATGGCCGTGAAATCACAGGCTACAGCGATGAATGCCTTGGTCTATTTGTATCGCGATTTTTTATTGCGGCCGCTGTCACTCGAGCTAAATTTTGTTAAAAGTTATCATCAGTCGAAATTACCGGTGGTACTCACCAGTAATGAAGTGGCTACCTTGTTGAATCGCGTACCTAAACAGCATTTATTGTGCGTATCTCTATTGTATGGAAGCGGTTTGCGTTTGATGGAAGCGCTGCGACTACGAGTAAAAGATATTGATCTCGATTATTGTTGTATCCGGGTGTGAAATGGCAAAGGGGGCAAACACCGAACGGTGACGATGCCAAAGAATGTGATGCCATTATTGCAGACACAGATCCAAAAAGTGCGTGACTACTTGGCTGAGGATCAACAAAACCCTGAGTGGTGTGGTGTTTGGATGCCCGATAGGTTACAACAAAAGTATCAACAGCAGAGTCGAACGCTGACTTGGCAGTATCTGTTCCCTTCGGCGGTGTTGAGTACTGACCCAGATGCAGGGGTGATACGCCGACATCATATTCAAGAAAAGCAGATCCAACGTGTGGTAAGGTTGACGGCAAAAGCGGTTGGCATAGAAAAGCATGTCACGCCGCATACATTACGACATTCATTTGCGACCCATTTGTTAGAAAGTGGGGCTGACATTCGTACAGTGCAGGAGCAATTAGGCCACAGCGATGTAAGAACAACACAAATCTATACCCACGTGATCAATCGCGGTGCCCAAGGGGTTCAAAGCCCACTTGACCGGTTGATGCCACAAGCGTCAACACAATAACAGCCAAGGTAGCAGGCATTACATAGCGCGTACCGCTATCTATTGGCATTACTCATCCAGCATGCCGCGCGCGCGCAGAATCTCTGTCTTAAAATCTGCCACATAGTCTTTTTGAATCCCGGGGATCGGTTGGCTGGTTTCGATATCACGCATTTTGAGCTGGTAGATCAGCACATCATCGGATAGCTCACTCAATTCACCTTTAAAACCTGCTTCGTCGGCTAATTTTTGCAGAAACTGCACCAGATTGAGATTTGGTTCCTTTTGCCAAGCGGGGTTGAGCATGTCGAGTAATTCATTAATACGATGGCAGTTCATGGTGCGTCTCCTTGTCACGGTTAGATTTGAGAGTATCAGTACCACAAATTGCTGCAATGGGTTTTATGGGGTTTGTGTGCGGTTATCGCAGATTTGCCGGTGTGACGATGAAAGGTTGGGCTGAGCTTAATTGCGTGGCAAGTGCGTAATGGGCGAATTTGACCCATTACGCACGACAGCTTTAACGGCTAAAGGGCAAAATGTTAGTTAGCCAATGCCGCATGGTAACGGACGAAGGCGGCATCTAAATCAGCTATCAGATCTTCGATGTCTTCTAGGCCGATATGAACGCGGAACATAGGTTTGCTGCTATCCCATTGTGTGGCGGTGCGAATGTTTTCAATGCCAAATTCGGCCAAAATCAAGCTTTCGTAGCCACCCCATGAGAAGCCCATTTTGAAGTGTTCCATGCCTTCAACAAAGGCTTGCATTGCCTTTTTGTTGCCGCCTTGTTTGAGCACAAACGAGAACAGACCGTTACTGCCTTGATAGTCACGTTTAAAAAATTCGTGGCCAGGGCAAGAAGGAAAAGCCGGGTGACGAATATGGTCAACATCATCACGCGCATCTAGCCAATGGGCGATTTCGAGCGCGTTTTTCTCTTGTTGCGCCATCCGTACGCCGAGGGTACGCAAACCACGCAGCGCTAAGTAGGCATCGTCGGCTGACACGCATTGGCCCAGTAGGTAACTGTTTTCACGGAGTTGATCCCAATATTGCGCCGAGGCAGTGGACGTTCCCATCATCACATCTGAGTGACCCACAATATATTTGGTCGCTGCTTGAATGGAGATATCGACTCCCAATTCAAACGGACGGCAGTTAATCGGTGACGACCAAGTATTATCCAGCATAGTGATCAGCCCATGTTCGTGGGCAATGCGGCACAAGGTGGGCACATCTTGCACTTCCATGGTGATTGAGCCGGGCGACTCAAGGAACAGTACTTTGGTGTTGGGCTGAATTAGCCCGACAATATCGGCGCCAATCATGGGGTCGTAATAGCTGGTTTCGATGCCAAAGCCTTTGAGAACTTTGTCGCAGAGATCGCGGGTCGGTTCGTACACGCTATCGACCATCAACAGATGATCGCCGCTTTTCAAAAACGACAATAGCGTACCGCTGATGGCGGCAGCACCGGATGGATAGAGCGCAGTACCCGCACCGCCTTCTAATTCGGCAACGGCAGCTTGCAAAGCAAAATGGGTATCGGTGCCACGGCGACCGTAAAAGAGTTCGCCTTTGCCTCTGCCTGCTGCGGCTTTACTCATATGTTCAAGACTGTCAAAAATCACCGTAGATGCGCGTACTACCGGCGGATTAACAACACCTTTACTCCATTTTTTATCGCGTCCGAGTGAGACGATCTTTGTGGCTTTTTTCATGTAGGACTCTAACTGCGTAGTGCTAATGATGTTTTGTCAGCAATAGGGGCAAAACATGACGAAATCATTTAAGGATTGGCATCTTAACACCTTATTTGGCGGTTTGTCGGCCAATAATGGCAAAATTCATTAATGAAAAATGTTCAACTTGGTTAGTGCTGTTTGCTTTCAGCAAGGAGAAGCTGTGGCGTAAATGCACCGACCGTTTGCGTTAATCGATTGAATCCATATGACACTGATTTGTGGGAGCGCTAGAGTGATGTTAATGCGCCGGTTCGGTAAGTGCTGTAACGACTAAAACGTGCCGCAACTTCGGCGTCCGGTATCAAGAAAAAATCAAACATTACCCCGCAGCGCCAACTGTGGCACGGGTTTAGATGAGGAATGCTATGCAACTTGATGTCAGCCAAAATAATCCATGGTGGTCAGTGTTACGCGGCCATGCGCGTGCGCATCCGTTGATGGCCAGCGGTTTACTCGCGTCATTGTTGTTCATCGGCATCATGCTGTTGCAGAGTGTGATATTGCTGGAGTCGCCAGCACAACAGCAATACGTGCAATATGCGCTGTTAGGTGGTTTGGCTTGTTTTATCGGCACCAGTGTCGGCGCTATTCCTGCGTTGCTGCTGAAATCGATACCGCAAAAGCTGGAAGATTCAATGCTCGGATTTGCTGCCGGCATGATGTTGGCAGCCAGTGCGTTCTCGCTGTTATTGCCGGGCATTGAAGCGGGCACCGACATCACTCACAGCAAAGTGCTGGGTGGCGCGCTGGTGATTTTTGGCATGGCGATTGGTGTGGCGCTGATGATGGGCTTAGATCATTTTACGCCTCACGAACACATGCAAACTGGCCCGTGTGGCCCCGGCAATGAGCGCTGCGGCCGGGCGTGGTTATTTGTGTTTGCTATCGCGCTGCACAATCTGCCTGAAGGCATGGCGGTAGGGGTTGGCTTTGCGCAGGGGGATGTCTCTATTGGTTTGCCGTTGAGTACTGCCATTGCTTTGCAAGATATTCCCGAAGGGTTAGCCGTCGCATTAACCTTGCGTGCCGTTGGGTTTTCGCCGCTGTTTTCGGTGTTGGTCGCGGTGGGTACTGGTTTGTTAGAGCCATTGGGGGCATTGTTGGGCGTAGGCTTAGCGGGCGGGTTTATGTTGGCTTATCCGATTGGACTTGGTTTGGCCGGTGGCGCGATGTTGTTTGTGGTTTCCCATGAGGTGATCCCCGAAACCCACCGCAATGGCCACCAGATGTTGGCGACGCAAGGCTTGATGGTGGGCTTTGCATTGATGATGCTGCTTGATACCTTGCTGGGGTAGGCGAATCGCTTTATCTACTGTTGCGGCGTTCAAACATGGCGACTGGCAAGAGACAAAACAGGCGCTTATTAAGCGCCTGTTTGCTGTTGAACTGCGGCCTAACTCCCTTGCAGCGGCAGGGTGACGGTAAACACTACGCCTGTGCCATCGGCGAGGTTGGCGGCGCGAATACTGCCGCCATGAAATGCGGCAATCAGCCTTACAATATACAACCCTAAACCAAGATGCGGCTTTTGCTGTGCCGCTTGGCTTCGCACAGACACCATCGACTCAAAAATCTCTTCTGCCATATTCTCAGGCAGCAATGGGCCAAGGTTTTCGACGGTCAAAATGGCATGTTTGGCTTGTTGCAGCAGTTTGACCTGCACTATGCTGCCCGGCGTGTGAAACTCAATCGCATTGCTGATCAACTTATCCATCAACTGGGCAATATACTCCGGCACGCCCAACATCATCATGGGCTCGCTCGGCGCGGTAAAAGCAAATTGCTCACGCGGATAGGTCATCTGATAACCAGCGATGCAGCCGCTAATCACTTTTGACAGCGGGAATTGATCTGCCTCGGCATTAGACAGCGATTCCTCTAAGCGGGTGGCTTCACTCATGTTCGACAGGATCAGTGACAAGCGTTTTACCCCTTCCTGCGCTCGGTCAACATATTTCATTGCCTCGGTGTCGATGGGTTGCAAACTGAGGTGTTCCAGCGAGCTACGAACCACTGCTACGGGGGTGCGCAGTTCATGAGAGAGCCGCGACGACATATTTTCCAAATAGTGGGTGTATTGGCTTAGACGCCCAACCACATTGGCAAAGCTACGTGATAAGTCGCCAATTTCATCGCGCACCGGCGAGGGCACAATGGCGTTGCGTATGCGGCCTTGGCTGTCGATGGATTGCTCCGCCTGATCTCTCAGTTTTCGTACTCGACTGGAGATGCTGGAGGCGAAGAAAAACAGACTGAGCGTGCCGATACTCATCACAATCAAAATGACGTTGAACAGCTTTTCTAAGGCGCGATTTCTCAGGGTGCGAATGCCGTGGGTGGTTTCCTCGGCAATCACCGCGCCCATGACGGTGTCATCAATCCAAATCGGGCTGGCAGCGGCCAATACTACCGCTTTTTTATCTTGAGTTAATCGCCAAGTGGAGGCCAATTCGCCCGCGAGTGCCTGTTGAATATGGCTACCTTGTAACTCGGTGGAGTCTTTTAAAGTATCGACAAAATCATCCGGCGGACGGGTCAATATCTTGTAGTAAATTGGGTTGAGGTATTTTTGTTGAAACTCGGTCCAAAAGGTTTGCGGTTCGTTTTCGGCTTCAGCCCACACGCCACCACCGTCGTGCAAATTGCCCGATTTTGCTAATACTCGGCCATGAATATCCACCACCCAGATGCGTGAACTGTTGTGTCCCATCCCTTTGATAATGCTTTCAATTTCAGGCGAAGGTACTAACACAGTACCGAGATTGTCGGCGCTGTCGGTGGCGGAGGTGCCAACAATGGCTTCAACTTTGCGGCTTCTGGCGTCATTAACATCGTGAATCGCAAAACCAAGTTTTGAACCCACCATTTCTAGTGGCATCCGCAGCTCAATGTTGTAGCCCGTTTCAGTTTTTCGCCACTGACCTTGAATACGGTTTTCCGGGCGGACAGGGGTATCAAGGCTCGGATCTTCGGGGAGCTCAAACGCGCTTAACCAGCCATCCTGCAGATTGGCAATCACGTAGCGGCGAAAAAGTCCATCAGGCGCGAGGGTGGCGATGGCCAGCATGTCGTTACGATCGACGGCGAGGCTGTTGCGGCCACGGTAAACCAGCTGGGCATCGCTAACCTCAAAAAAGCCGTAGAGGTAACCGCCATACTTGCCCACCATGTGGCGAAAATGCAGTTTGGAGTCGCTATTTTCGGCGAGGAACAGCCGATTATCGCTGCCATAGTCCATCGCTTTGTGGCTGTATTCATCCCAATCAGACAGCTTGCCATCGAGTTGAATCGGGCCATTGAGCGGGTAAGCATACAGATCGCGGCCTTTTTCAACCTGCTTCAGAAAGCTGGCTTGTTTATCAAACAGTTTTGGCCGTTCATGTAAGGCGGTGGCCACCGCTTGGGTAGTGCCTTCTAAGGTTTGTTCTTGGCCATAGCGCAGGTATTTTTCCATCTCCCACACATATTTATAGCCAAGCCAAGGTAAGCCCAGCAGAAATAGCGACAGCACCAGGGTTTTGGTACGCAGCCCAATCGGCGGATGATACATAGCCATGATTACCCGTGACTATCCCAACGATAGCCCATGCCATAGACGGTATCGATGCAATCAAAATTGGCATCGACCGCGATAAATTTCTTACGAATGCGTTTGATATGCGAGGTGATGGTGCTGTCATCAACGTAGATTTTTGCTTCTTGCATCAAGTCGCCACGACTGCGCACATGGCCGGGATGTTTGGCCATGGCATGAACCATCCAAAATTCGGTGACGGTAAGTTCGATGGCATGTTGGTTCCAGCTCACTTGCATGCGGTTGGCATCAATAGAGAGTGGTCCGCGTTCCATCAATTGCTCATGGCTTTGCTCTGCATTGGCGGCTAATTCGCTGCGGCGAAACAGCGCGGCTAAGCGTGCCAACAGATGAGGAAAACTAACATCTTTGCTGAGGTAGTCATCGGCGCCAAGTCGCAGACCACAAACAGTGTCAAAGTCGCTATCGCGCGCAGTTAAAAAGATAATTGGCAGGGTATTCGACATCGCCCGCAATGCTTGGCACAGGGTAAAACCGCCATCAATTTCATCTTCGAGACCAATATCGATAATGGCCAAATCAGGCAGACGCGTGGTGAAGGCTTGCATCGCTTGTTGGCGATTGGCGTAGGCTTGCACGCTGTAACCTTGGTTTTGCAGGACGTCTTTGTAGTTTTCGCGAATGGCCGCTTCATCTTCAACGATAGCGATACGTTTCATTGCTGCGTTTTATCCCTCATCAGTAATTAAGGCCGACTATACAACAATTTGGCGCTGAAAAAAGGGCGTAACTGCGATTGCCATTTTGTTGCCACAATTGATCGGCGAAGTGCCACTTTTGCTCCCCGCTGTTGCCATTTGAGCCCTGTTTAATGACTCCATCGAAACAACGCAGCTACTGCGGAACGTGAACATTAAACAACAAGGAATCTCACTATGAAAAAGCACATCATCGCCACCGTTATCGCTTCAACTTTGGTTTTTACTGCAACTGTGCCAGCCATGGCAGCAGAACATGCGCCCCACGCTGAAAAGCAGACGGCGATTGGTTTAGGCAGTGGTATGGCTGCCGGTGCGCTAGTTGGTGGTCCGGTTGGCGCAATCATTGGCGGTTTTGCTGGCGCACTTATGGGCAAGTCAGTTGCCGATGACGACTACATTCAAACCCAAGCCGACACAGTGGCTGAGCAGCAAGCGCAGATTGTGGCACTGAACCAACGTCAGCAATCATTAGAAACTCTGCAAGCCCAATACGCCGACGCTCAGCGGCAACTGAAATCGATTCAAACGGCGCGCGCCGCCAAATTGGAAGAGCTGACCATAGGCATGGATGTGCAATTTCGCACTGGCACTTATGAGATTGAACCGCATTTTGCCAAGCAGTTAGACGACATTGCCTTTGCCATGACTATGGCGCCTGAGTTGAGCTTAGATTTGGCCGGTTATGCCGATCGCCGTGGCGATTCCGATAAAAACTTGGCGTTATCTGAAGCGCGTGTCGCCGCAGTGAAAGCCTATCTGGTACAGCGTGGTATTGCGAGTGACCGGTTAAATACCCAAGCATTTGGTGATACCGCCCCGTTGATGGCTGAGCAGTCTGTTGAGTCCAACTTCTTTGATCGTCGCGTGTCGTTACGTTTGCAAAGCCCTGATGCTGCCATGGCCGCTAACAGCAACTAATGCCAGCGTGGAGATGCTTAGCTATGGATAACCCAATGCATACGGAACACACCCACGGCCAGCGCGACCACGCGCTGGCGGAGGTCGGCCAAACGAAACGCTTATTTCAGCCGATTTGGCGCAAAAAAGAGGAGGGTGTGGCTACTGAGTGGCAAGATCAAGCGTGGTTCATCAACAGTGTGCTCAGTGCCGGATTGCTGCTGTTAGCGCTAACACTGCTGAATTTGATGAACTCGGTCAGTGCACTGGCGCAGGCGTCATTCACGCTGCAACCAAACCCGGATTGGCCGGGCAGTGGCACGCTGCAACTGTTCAGCGTCAATGGCGAAGTCACTGCGCCAAAACTTACCACGCAAGTGGCTATGAACATCACAGGTTGGACTAATCGGGTCAGTGTGACTCAGCGTTATACCAATGTCAGTCAAGATTGGTTGCATGGCCGTTATCTGTTCCCGTTACCTGAAAACGCTGCAGTAGATTCGTTGCGAATGAAAATCGGTGAGCGACTAATTGAAGGGCAAATCCATCCAAAACAGCAAGCAAGAGAGATCTATGAACAAGCCAAACAAGCGGGTAAACAGGCATCGCTGCTAAGTCAGCAGCGGCCAAATCTGTTTACCTCAGAAGTGGCAAATCTTGCGCCGGGCGAAACCATTGAAGTGACTTTTAGCTATCAGCAGCAGGTGGATTATCGCGACGGGGCGTTATCGGTGCGCTTCCCGATGACCTACACCCCGCGTTATCTGCCAAACGCTGACACTGCACAAGGGCAAGCGGCATTAGCTGAGATCTCCAGCCCGATGCTGGTACCTGCCTCAGCTTCCAATAGCGAGGACAGCACAGAGGCCGCGAGCGTGAGTATTAATGTGAGTCTCGATGCCGGTATGGCGTTGGCCAGCGCCGGTTCATCGAGCCACCAAATGACCTTATTTAGCTCAAACGGCACCCGCGAGCAACTGCGATTGGAAACCCCTGCGGTGGCCGACAGGGATTTTATCTTTGATTGGCAACCGGCAAATGGCGCCGCTCCGCAAGCGGTGTTGTTTAGTCAGCAGGGGCAAACACATGCAAGCCAAAATCCGTTTGCGGCAATGGCGAGCGAGCCCTCGACAACAGTTTCAGCGCCTTCAACCGCACAGCAAGACTACAGCCTACTGATGTTGATGCCGCCGCAAGCGAAACCGCGCCATGAAGTGCGCCGTGAGTTGGTGCTGGTGGTGGATAAATCAGGTTCGATGAGTGGTGCGTCGATGCAGCAAGCGAAAGACGCGGTGCGATTCGCACTCACCAGTTTGCAGCCGCAAGATACCTTCAACGTACTGGCGTTTAGTAGTGATGTGTCGGCACTCTCACGCCAAAGCTTGCCTGCCACCGCCGCCAATATCGGTCGTGCGCAACAGTTTGTGCTGAATTTAGACGCCGATGGCGGCACTAATATCGCGGCAGCGCTGGAGCTCGCGTTACCAGCTGTGCAAGAGAATCAGTCAGATGTACTGCGGCAGGTGATTTTTATGACCGACGGCGCCGTGGGCAATGAGCAGGAGTTGTTTGATTTTATCGCTGCCCGGCTTGGCGACAGCCGCTTATTCACCGTTGGCATTGGCAGTGCGCCTAACGCTTACTTTATGAAACGTGCAGCCGCCGTTGGGCGAGGGACTTTTACTTATATTGGCAACACCCAGGAAGTGGCCAGCAAAACCGTGGCATTGTTGAATAAGATTGCCGCACCGGTGGTGACTGATGTGCAGATCCACAATGAAGATGGCACTGTGCCTGATTACTGGCCAGCGCGAATCCCCGATTTATATCTGGGTGAGCCTGTGGTGGTGAGTCTCAAACAAGCGGCAGGACGCCATCAAGCGCTGACGATTTCGGGCAATGTGGATGGCCAATTTTGGCAACAACAACTCAGCTTGACCCCAAGACAGCAAGATAGCGGCCTAGATCTGTTATGGGCACGGGCACAAATCGGTGCTTTGGAACTCAGTCAAGACGGCAGCAACCGTGAGCGCATTAAGCAGCAAGTGACCGCGTTGGCGCTTAAATATCATTTGGTCAGTACTTACACCAGCTTGGTGGCGGTGGATGTTACGCCGGTCAATCCCGATGCTGAGCAGAGTTTAACTGCGGATATCGCCAGCCGCATGCCGGCGGGGTGGGTTAAGCCGATGGGCGTGATGCCGCAGACCGGTACGAACAGCCGATTATGGCTGCTGATGGGGTGTGTGCTCGCACTGCTGGCATGGGGGCTGATGTGGCTGAGTCGGCGCTCACGTGGCGCGCTTAATCAGAGCGTGAGTTCGATATGAATCAAGCACGGATTTTACAGCTGGCAGCGCTAACACTGATGATGTTAGCGGCTACCGCATTGGCAAAAGGAGGCTATATGCAAGCCAAGGCGATGTTTGCTCAATATTTGATTGAGGAAGCCTGGGACAAAACCCTCAAAGATGGTGCGCCACATAAACCTTGGTTTTGGGCGGATACGCATCCCATCGCTAAGCTATGGATTGGCGATAATGAGCCTTTGTACGTACTTGCAGGTGCCAGTGGGCGCAATTTAGCCTTTGGTCCGGCGCAGCTGTTATCCAGCGCGCCAGCGGGCGAGGCCGGAAATACCGTCATTGCCGGGCATCGCGACACCCATTTCGCCATTCTGGCGTACGCCAAGAAAGGCCAGCTTATTCAGCTACAAGCGATGGATGGCGCGCTGTACGACTACCGAATTCGCTCCACCATGATTGTGCATCAGTCGCAAACCCAATGGCTGCAAGATCAAGGCGAGCCTATGCTGACCTTACTGACGTGCTACCCATTTAATAGCTTAACCGCAGGGGCGGAAATGCGCTTTTTGGTACAAGCAGAAGCATTAAAAATGACACTGTTGCAACATTCTGCGTAACATAAGCGCCCGTGCCTTCACAGCTTTACTCGTCCGCGTTGTGCGATAAATGGGAGCAATGGTAATATTGCCCCCATTTTTATGCACCTGATAAATCGGTTGCTGCTACTGGCGGCAACCTATAACGGACAGAATGAATAACACCGATTTTGACGATATTCGTCCCTATTTTGACACTGAAGTAAACGACGTTTTAGCGCGTGTTTTAGCCACACCCGACTTTATTCGCGCCATGGCGCATCTGCGTTTTCCTAAGCTTGCGCGTATTGCGCCTTGGTTTGCTTATCCATTGGTGAGCTGGGGCTTAAAAAAGCGCGCCGCGAAACTCAATACGGTGCACGATGTGCAACTGTTGGTGTTGCAATATCTTGAGCAGATGAAAGCGCGCACTGTGTCTGAAATGACCGTTTCAGGCATTGAAAATCTACCGAAAGATAAGGCCTGCCTGTTTATCAGTAACCATCGTGATATCGTGCTTGACCCAGCATTAGTGAACTATGCGCTGCATGAAAACGGGCAACGCACTATTCGCATTGCGGTGGGTGATAACTTGATGACCGAAAAATACGTCGAAGACCTGATCCGCGTGAACAAGAGCTTTGTGGTGAAGCGTTCTGCTAAAAGCCCTCGAGAAAAACTCAAAGCGTCGAAGCAGTTGTCCGCCTTTATCTATCAATCGCTGACAACAGATAACGAGCATATTTGGATTGCACAACGTGAAGGCCGCGCTAAAAATGGCGATGATCGAACCAACCCTGCGGTGATCTCTATGTTGGGGCTTAATCGACCTAAAACCGAGCCGTTTGCCGACTATGTGAAATCACTCAATATCGTGCCAGTCGCGATCTCCTATGAATGGGACCCTTGCGATGTGGCGAAAGCGAAAGAGTTACATTGCCTTGCGGAATCAGGCTGTTACGCGAAACAAGATAGCGAAGATCTCGACAGTATTGTGGCAGGTTTTACCGGCCAAAAAGGCCATATTCATTTGGCATTTGGCCAACCGTTGCAAGCAGAATATGACTCTGCCGAAGCGGTGGCGGCGGCCATTAACGAGCAGATTTGGCAGCTGTATCTGGTGCAACCAAGCAACTTGATTGCCTATAAGCAGTTGCAGGATGCCACAGTAAAAGCGGCTACCGCAGCTGAGCAGCAAGCTTCACAATTGTTGGCAGCGCGGATGCAGGGGCTAAATGCCAAAGAGCAACAGCTGTTGTTGCAGATGTATGCTCAGCCGATTGTGAATCAACGCCATGAAGCGGTTGTAGACACTTGCACCGAAGACACGTTACAAGCATCTGCTGCTGAGCCAGAATTAGTGCTTTAACCGCTAATTGGCATTACTCGATTTCGACCTAAGCGTTTAGCCTCGTACAGCTGTGTATCAGCGCGTTCAACCAACTGTTCGAGGCTATCTTTGGGTTGCCACTCGGCCACGCCAAACGAGGCACTAATGTTGCCAATGGTGGCGTTTCTGCGGCGATCTTTCACTGATACTTTCTCAACACTGCGTCGCAGTGATTCCGCTTGATGACGCGCTAACTGCATCTTGCTGCTTGGCAAAATAATCGCAAACTCTTCTCCGCCAAAGCGATAGATCTTCATGCCGTCGCGGCAACCCTCTTTCAGACGATTGGCCACGGCTTTAAGCACTTGGTCACCCAACATATGACCATAGGTGTCGTTGATACGCTTAAAGTGGTCGATGTCGACCATCACAATACAGATGCCTTGCGGCATATCATTAATCAACGCGGTAAAATCTAAGTCAAAGGCGCGGCGGTTATAACAACCGGTCAGGGCATCAAACATCGAATCTTTTTCAGCTTCAACCAACTTTTGCTGCAGGTTGGTGATCTCCTGTTGCGCTTTGCCTAATTGCTGCTGAAAGAATTCGGTGCGACTGAGAATTTCGTCGGAGTCTTTCACTAGTAAGCGCACCATATCCATAATTTGGTCGAGGCTGGTGGCCTCCTGCTCAAGCTGATTCAACTTGCCGAAGTTTTTGTCGAGTTGTGCGCGAAATTCAGTTGTTCCTTCGCTGGTATCGCGAATCGATTGCGACAACTCGGTGGCCATTGCTTCCATACTTTGGCGCAGTTCGCGGTTATTAAGCTCTTGCTTACTGCCAATATGTTCGCGAAATAGCTGCTCTGCGGCTGACGGCGGGCAGGTTTGGTATTGGGTGACGATGGCATCCAACTGACCATTGAGCTGGGTGTTTTGCTCGCTAACATAGGTGTACCATAGCGCATAGTTGGTTGGCGTGGTCGGAATTTGGTATTTAAGCATCAGCGGCAGTGCTTTTTTCAGATATTGAGCGGCCTGTTGCAGTATAGAAAGCGCCATAAAAAGTCCTGAACTCTAGGTTGGTTGTGTTAGCAGCATCACAGCAGAACATTAGATTACAATTTTTATTTTAGCTGTCGTGTGAAGCAATTGCTGTCGAATGCTTGGCTGTTACAATGAATTGCTTTTTATAACAATATGAAGGAAAAGTCAGTGAAGTATTGTTCATTATTAGGTGTTGCGGGCCTAATGTTGGCGCCAATGTTATCTGCGGCACCATATCAATTTAACGAGTCAGCCTATCGTCAAGATGTGAAGACCCTTGCCAGCGACCAATTTGAAGGTCGTGCGCCTCTGTCAAAAGGTGAATTACTCACCGTGACTTATCTCGAAAAAACGATGAAAGAGATTGGTTTGGCACCTGCGTTTGGCAAAAGCTATCTGCAAAAAGTGCCAATGGCGAAAATTACCCCAACCAATCCAGACATGCAGCTGAGAATCGGCGATATGACCTTTAAGCTGGCGGATGATTTTATTGCCCGTACCGAGCAAATCACTAAGCAAGTGGATGTGAAAGACAGCGAAGTGGTGTTTGTGGGTTATGGCATCAACGCGCCGGAATATGGTTGGAATGACTACGCGGGTATTGATGTCAAAGGTAAAACGGTCATCGTATTGGTGAACGACCCAGGCTTTGCCACACAAGATCCAAACGTCTTCAAAGGTAATGCCATGACCTACTATGGTCGTTGGACTTACAAGTATGAAGAAGCCGCGCGTCAAGGCGCCAAAGCGGTGTTTATCGTACATGAAACTGCACCTGCAGCTTACGGCTGGAACGTGGTTCGTGCTGGTGGCACCAGCACTCGCTACACCTTGGTGGATAAAAACGACAATATGTCAAAAGTGGGCATCATGGGCTGGATCCAGCACGATGTTGCACAAAAAGTTTTCGCTAAAGCCGGTATCGATTTTGACCAAATCAAGCACACTGCTGAAAAGCCAGGCTTTAAAGCGATGCCGCTGCATATGACTGCCAACTTAACCCTGAAAAACCACATTGAACGTGCCGAGTCACACAACGTGGCAGGGCTGCTGCGTGGCACTAAATATCCAGATGAATGGATTGTGATGCAAGCGCACTGGGATCATCTCGGCAAAGAGATGGTTGACGGCAAAGAGGTGATTTACAACGGCGCGGTGGATAACGCTTCTGGCGTCGCTGGCGTGTTGGATTTGGCGCGTAACTTTAAGGCGTTAGCCGGTGAAGATGCGCCGGAACGTTCAGTGCTGTTTGCCAGCTTTACCGCGGAAGAAACAGGCCTGATTGGTGCGCAATATTTTGCTGAAAATCCCCCTGTACCGACCAAGCAAATTGTGTCCTTGCTGAACATTGATGGCATGAATATGGGGCAGGGTGTTGATTACATCTTGCGTTACGGCGATGGCGTTTCTGAACTTGAAAAGTACATGGCCGATGCGGCGAAGAAACAAGGGCGTCATGTAAACCCTGACCCTCGTCCACAAAATGGATTGATGTTCCGCTCTGATCACTTTGCCTTGGCCAAAGAAGGGGTTCCAGGCTTGCTGTTTATGAGCCTCGGCGATACCGACCCTGATTATATTCCGCATAAATATCATCAGGGTGCAGACGATTACGAAGCGGGTTGGAAGCTCGAAGGCGTCCATCAGGATCTCGATTTGATCAGCGATGTTATCTACAAGCTGTCACATAACCGTGACTGGCCGAAATGGCTGGAAGAATCAGACTTCAAAAAACGCCGCGCCCAAGATGGCCGTTAATCTCTAAGTTTACTTATTGATTAACAACAAAAAAGGAGACTCTGCTGTCATTAGCTAGGTCTCCTTTTTAATGGGCATTATTGGTTACCCTGCCCACTATTCCTCTTCAACGATTTCATCTGGCTCATCAACTGCTTCGGCCAAGGCGATATCATCCTCAGCCAATTCAACTGATTCCGCTACCGCACGGCTTTTCAGCAGGGTAGTGCCAACAACCGCATAAAAAGGTTTTCCCATCGCTAATTTGACGTACTTTTGCCACAGCTTTTCAATCATGGTGGCTGCCGCTACGCGACCATTGGCGGCATCAACAAAGTGTTGTTCCTCTTCATTGATGGCGGTACGACTACCTTTCGCCAGTGCTTGCATGGCAACACCGTGGGCTTCTAACAGCTCGGCTTCTTTGTTGGTAAAGTCACCTGAGCGCTTAAAGCCATGTGGAAAATTAACGTCATCATAAAAACGACGGTCAGATGAAAAACTAGTCGCAGTTTCTGCATTCACCAAAACTGCTTGAGCTAATGAAGTAGAAGTTGTGCTTAACATAGTCTCGACCCTTGCAAAAATTACCTTAACCGATGATTTGCAAGCAGAGTATTGGCTAGTATGATGCGTAAATAAATCAAAAAAATTTTGCCCGCACGTTGAAATAATTTTTATGGATACGGATCTACTCAAGACCTTTTTAGAAGTTTCTCATACTCGGCATTTCGGTAAGGCAGCAGATAATCTGTTTCTGACCCGCAGTGCTGTTTCGTTTCGCGTTAAGCAGTTAGAGACCATTTTAGGGGTCGAACTGTTTGAGCGGCAGCGCAATAATATTCAACCTACGCCCGCAGGCGAACGCATGTTAGTCCATGCTGAAGCGGTGTTGATGGCTTGGGAGCGCGCTAAGCAAGATGTGTCGCTAAGCCAACATCAATCGGTGCAGTTGGCGATTGGTGCTGCACCTAACTTGTGGGATGCCTTCCTGCAAGAGTTTCTGCAAAAGCTGCATCGCGGCATGGCTGGCATCTCGTTACGGACGGAAGTGCTAACGCAATCGGTGATGACGCGGCAGTTAATGGAGCGCACGCTCGATATTGCCATCTCGTTCGATCCTCCCAAGTTGGAAGAGTTTGAACTGCTGCAAATTGGCGAAGTGGTGCTGACCTTGGTGAGTAGCGAACCGGCTGCCGCTATCGAAGATATCAAATCACGCCAATATATTAAGGTCGATTGGGGCACGGCGTTTAATATTCAGCATGCGCGAGATTTTGCCTTGTTGCCGCTACCTATTCTGCATACCGGCTCAGCGCGAATTGCGCTCGATTTTCTGCTCAACAATGGCGGAGCGGCATTTTTGCCGCGTAACATGGTATTGGCCGATGTTGAACGCGGCACGTTGCACTGGGTAGATAACGCGCCCTCAATCAGCCGCAATGTGTATGTGTCGTATCTCGCCAATAACGAGCGTTTGAGCGAAATAGAACGCGCCGTCGATTTTTTACGACGTGGCGCGTAGCGCATCGCCGATTCGCGTTTTCTCACCCATTCGATCTTGCGTTATTGCTGTGGCGCTTAAGTGCTTAAATGAGCTTAGGCGCCCACAATCAGCGGCCACAGTACAGTGCCCCAGGTAATCGCGCACAGTAATAAACTGATAAATACTGCCGCTGAGGCAATATCTTTGGCGCGGCCACTTAGGGGATGAATCTCATCGCCCACGCGATCCACCACTGCTTCCACTGCGGAGTTAAGCAGTTCGACAATCAATACGATAAAGACTGTCAGAATCATCAATAAGCGCTCGACGGTGGTGACTGGCACCAACAGCGCAATCGGCAACATGCAGATGGCGAGAACGGCTTCTTGGCGAAATGCGGCTTCGTGTTGCCAGGCTGATTTAAGCCCTTTCATGGAAAATCCAGTGGCGCGGAATACTCTTTTCAGACCGTGATTATTGGCAGGTTTCATGATGAGCTTTGGGGTCCCTGTTAACTAAGCAAAATGGCAGACTGCGCAGAAAAACCGCGTCAGTATAGCACCTTAGCGCTATCTGCAAATGGCTTTAGTCTGCAACTCTAAACAAAGCGCATATTTCAACTACACTTGCTTAACAAACTATTAAGGCAAGGAGGCCTGTTATGTCTTTGTTCGCAGCATGCGTTCGTCTGGTGATTTTTCCCTCACTGTTATTGTCCTTCGCGGTGGCTCAGGCAGCATCGCCCTCACTCCATCAATTGCCTAATCCAGAGCTCGCGTCAGTGTGGCAAGCGCAAGCATCACCCGCAGATTACTTGGTCAGCGAAAAGCTCGATGGTGTGCGTGCCCGTTGGGATGGGCAGCGGCTCTACAGTCGTTCGGGTATGGTCATTAATGCACCGAGTTGGTTTATCGCGGGCTTTCCCAATGAACCGCTAGAAGGTGAACTTTGGGCTGGTTACGGCAGTTTTGAGCAGGTGTCGCTGGCGGCTAGAGGCGGCACTGACGCTGAGCGTTGGCGTTCGATTCAGTATTGGCTATTTGATGCGCCCGCTGCGCTAGGCGATTTTGAGCAGCGTTATCAGCATTTCCAAGCATTTGATGGCATTACGCCTTATCTAAAAGTGATTCCACAACAGCGTGGCACCGATATTAAATCATTACAGCAGCAGTTAGATGATATTGTCAGTCGTGGTGGTGAAGGATTGATATTACATTATCGCAAAGCGCCCATCGTCGCTGGCCGCAGCCCCTATGTGTTTAAGTTCAAACCTGTGGATGATGCAGAGGCGAAGGTGCTGGCGGTGTTGCCAGGTAAAGGCAAATACAACGGCATGATGGGCGCGCTATTAGTGGAGATGGCCAACGGTGTTCGCTTTAAAATTGGCAGTGGGTTTAGCGACCAACAGCGGCAATATCCGCCAGCTATTGGCAGTTGGATCACCTTTGAACACAATGGCTTTACCGCCAGCGGCAAGCCTAGGTTTGCGCGCTTTGTTCGCGTAAGATTGGACTATCAACTCAGCCACGATGCGCCATAGTGATAAGGGAGTAAATTCGCGTTGCAACAGTCATCCATTGATTGGTCACAGATCAATAGCCTACTTTTTGTTTGCCTTGGCAATATCTGCCGTTCCCCTACAGCAGAAGCTGTCGCGAGAGCCAAAGCACGCGAGATGGGACTGAACTTAACCATAGATTCGGCTGGCACTACGGGCCACCATCAAGGTGAAGGCCCAGATCGACGTTCACGCGCAGCGGGGGAACGCCGAGGAATCGACTTTTCTGGTATCAGTTCACGTAAGGTTCTCGATGAAGATTTTGCTAAATTTGACCTCATTTTAGCCGCGGATAGCCAAAATCTTGCCGATTTACGGGCGCGTTGCCCCGCTGAATACCAACACAAGTTGGTGATGATAATGGCGTTTGCCAACAGCAAGGTGCGCGAAGTGCCCGATCCGTATTACGGCGGCAAAGATGGGTTTGAGAAGGTGTTGGATCTGCTCGATGATGCGATGACAGGTTTATTAGGCCAGATAGCATTGGCTCGACCCAACAGCAGCGTTAAATCGTAGCTCGTTGAGTAAACCAAAGGGAGCCGCGGCTCCCTTATTGATAGGCTAATGTAATGACGCTCAGCCTTGATGGCGTTTACCAGAGTGTTTCAGTTTCAGCTCTTCTTTTTTACGCGCTTTTTCAGCGGCTTTTTCGGCGAGCATTTGGTCGACGGCTATTTTCTCGGCTACTGCCATTTCAGGGGTTTCGAGCGACAGTTGGCCAATTTTTCCTGAGCGGTAGTCATGCAATACGGCTTCTGAGGCTTTGTGCAGATCTACATAACCGCCTGAACGCAGCGCTCCGCGGCGACGGCCAATCTCTTCCAGCAATTCGATATCGGTTTGTGGCAATTCTTTCAGATTAAAGCGCTCTAGCATCGCCTCAGGATACGCTTTGAGGAAATATTCGCAGGCAAATAGCGCCACTTCGTCGTACTCCATGGCAGTATCTTTAATAGCGCCAGTCACCGCTAGACGGTAGCTGCTGGCTTCGTTATCTACCTTGGGCCATAAAATACCGGGCGTGTCTGACAACACAATGCCGTTATTGAGGTTGATGCGTTGTTGGGTTTTAGTAACTGCTGGTTCGTTACCGGTTTTGGCTATCACTCGTCCGGCCAACAGGTTGATAATGGTGGATTTGCCCACGTTAGGAATGCCCATAATCATGGTGCGAATATTTTTCACACTGCCTTCTTCGATGGGCACCAACTTGCGGATCAACTCAGGCAGTTTTTTCACCATGCCCGGTTGTAAGGTGGTAATGGCTTGTGCTTTAACACCTTGTTCTTGTTCTAGATATTCAATCCAACGGGCGGTAATTTCAGGGTCGGCCAGATCAGATTTATTCAGCAGTTTGACACAGGGGCGGTCGCCACGCAGTTGTGCCACCATCGGGTTTTCGCTGCTGTAGGGAATGCGTGCGTCTAACACCTCAATGACGAGATCGATTTGCGGCATCACTTTTTCGATCTCTTTGCGGGCTTTGTGCATGTGCCCTGGATACCATTGAATCGCCATTGTTTTTTCCTGCTGAGTTTAAAAAGGCGCGTATTGTACTATCACTGCCACTAAAAATCACGGCCAGTAAAAATCACCGTGAGTAGCCACCGTGCGCAATCTCGCCTTATGTGCCCCAAGCGTAGGTTAACAGGGGGTGAGTGCAGTTTTTAGTCGCTGTAACGCCTGCAATAAGGTGGCGCGTGGACAGCCTAAGTTTAGCCGAATAAATCCGCTGCCAGCGATGCCAAATCCACGCCCCATACTGAACACTAATCCAGCCTTGAGCAGTTGCTGCTGCAGTGCATCGTCGCTTAGCTGCAACGCGCGGCAATCTAGCCACGCGAGATAACCGGCTTGTGGCGGGGTAAATGCCAGCATCGGTAACTCGGTATTAATAAACTCAGCAAGTAAATTGATGTTGTGTTGCAGGTACTGTTTCAGCTCACTAAGCCAAGGCGCACCGGTTAAGTAGGCGGTGGTTGCCGCGCAAAGCGACAAACTGTTGAAGACATCGAGTCCATGCGCATCGAGTCGCTCACTAAACGCTGCTCTCAAGGGGGGATTCATTATGATGAAGTTGGCAATCCGTAATGAAGATAGGCCGAAGGTTTTACTGCTGGCGCTTGCGACAATCAGCTGTTGCTGCAATTCACTCGGTAATGCCAGTGCTGAATGAAACGCTTTCCCCGGCATTGTTAAGTCGCACCAAATCTCATCACTTAGCAGCCATACCTGATACTGCTGGCACAATTGCGCGACAGCGAGGAGCTCCTCAGCGGTCCAGACGCGTCCTGTGGGATTATGCGGGTTGCAGAAAATCAGCGCCTTAGCGCCTTGCTGAAAGCAATGTTCAAGATGGTCGAGATCAAGCGAATATTGGCCAGCGTGTTGCCGTAGTGGATTTTCAATCACCACACGTTGGTTGAGGGTAATAATTTTATTGAACGAACCATACCCCGGCGATTGAATAACGATACCATCCCCCGGTTGGGTCAGTTGTTGGAGTGCCAATGCCAACCCCGGCAATACACCATGTACAGAGCAAATCCATGCGCGTTCGAGCGTAATTTGGTATTGGCTTTGATACCAGTCTAGCACCGCTTGATAATATCGGTCATCGCGCTCGGCATAGCCAAATACACCATGGGCAACGCGCTGCTGCAGCGCTTCAATGACTGCCGCGGGCGCTTGAAAGTCATAATCAGAGACCCACATAGGCAGTAAATCATCACCTTCAAGCGCGAGCTTTTCTGCCATAAAGTCCCACTTCAATGAGCCACTATTACGGCGGTCAATATGCTTATCAAATATCATTGGGCACCTATAGTTCATTCGGCTGCTGGGATGACAGGGCGATCAATCTTGGCAATCGCGATACCGCTAAAGCCGTAAAACAGGGCGAAGATAACTCCGCTGTAGCACTGAATGGCCCAAGGCAGGTAGTCCAAGGTAGCCACGCCAAGTGTGCTCGACATATACACGCCTGCGGCGGTCCACGGTACGAGTGGTTCAATCACAGTGCCAGCATCTTCGAGGGTTCTGGAAAGATTTTTCGTATCTAGCCCACGTTTGCGATAGGTGTCTTGCAACAGCTCACCCGGAATGAGCAGCGCGAGTTTGCCATCGCTGGTACTCAGTACGACGGAGATGGTGGCAATCACAGTTGCGAGAATAAGTTGCCCCGTTGTACGGATCAGATGAATAAGCCGCGCTAACACCAAGGTCAGCGCGCCAGTAAGGCTTAAAATTCCGGCGAAGGAGAACGCGCAAAACACTAATAAGATGGTCGGCATCATCGACATTAATCCGCCTCGATTAAGCAGCGTGATAATGTCGGCGTTGATTGGCAGCAGTGGTTGGGCGTGATGGGGAAACATCCCCACATTAAAACCGTCAACAAATGCCTGCAGTGCCTGTTGAATGCTAAATCCTTGCAGCACTGTGCCTAACACTAAGCCCACCAGTGAGGCGAGTAGCATCAAGGGCAACACCGGCTTTTGCCGCAACGCACCGTAGAGAATGATCAGCGGTGGCAATAGTAACAGCAGGTTGAACTGATAAAGCTGCGCCAGCCCATCAATAATCCCCACCACTTTTTGTGGCTCAGCGACTGTGGTGACCGTTTCGCTGTGACCCGCAAACCAAAACACCACTGCGGCGATCATAAATCCCGGCATCGTGGTGTACAGCATGTGCTGAATATGGGCGTAAAGGGTGGTGCCTGCGACAATGGGAGCAAAGTTGGTTGAATCCGATAACGGCGAAAGTTTATCGCCAAAATAGGCGCCGGAAATGACTGCTCCCGCCGCCGCGGCCAAGGGCACATCAAGCCCCGCGGCAACGCCCATTAAGGCAATGCCTACTGTGCCTGCCGAACCCCAAGAGGTGCCCGTGCAAACAGACACTAACGAGGTGACTAAGAAGGCTGCGATTAAAATATAGTGAGGGCTAATTAGCTTTAGCCCCCAGTACACCATGTAAGGAATAGTGCCACTGATCATCCAACTGGCAATCAGGCCGCCGACACAGATCAGAATGAAGATCACCGGCATCGCCTTTGCCAATTTAGCCACAATTGCGGCGACGATCTCGTCCCAGCAATAGCCTAGTTTATAGGCAATCGCGGCAGTAAATGCCGCAGAAAGCAGTAATAAGGCTTCAATGCGTAGCCCCATAAAGCCATAACCGACAACCAACAGGCTAAACATGATGAGTAATGGCAATAACGCCAATGCAAATGATGGCAGGGGCTTGGGATGCGTCACTGTTATTATCCTTATGATGACGTAAGCAAATGTTGGCAGGGTAAAGTTAATTATGGTTATTGATGATTTTTGTTATTTTTATCATGCAACTCTCAATATTACCACCGGATGGCGATGTAATCGTTATTAGAGTTGTCTGATTAGTTAGAAATGTTTAACCAAGCGTGTTACCAAAAAACGGCTGCCATCAGCAGATGTTGAGCGCAACCGATGGCATTGCAACATACTGCAATCAAATCACCCCAAGCTCGCGTAACCGTTCCATCAGGTAGCTATCGGCGGTGTAGCGTTCAGACAACACCACATCCGGGCGCGGATGTAAAAACAGCGGCAGTGAGATCCGCGATTTGCTCATGTCAGCACCCGCAGGATTGATCACTCGGTGCGTGGTGGACGGAAAATAGCCATTTGAAGCTTCTTGCAGCATGTCACCGATATTGATGATCAGGTTGCCAAAATCGCTTGGCACATCAATCCACTCACCGTCACGGCTTTTGACTTGCAACCCTGGCTCATTGGCCGCCGGCAGCACAGTCAGCAGGTTAATATCTTCATGTGCTGCTGCGCGAATCGCGCCTGGGGTTTCGTGACCGGTTAATGGTGGGTAATGCAGAATTCTGAGCAGTGTTTTTTGGCTATCGGCAATCATTTGCGACAGCGGTTCGCGATAATGTTTGGCCACATCTTCCGGCGAATATTGCTCAACCCAATCCAACAGCTGCGCGGCCAGTTGGTTCGCCAGTTGGTAGTACTTAAGGATATTGTCCTTAAGAGGCGCGGGGATCTGCCCCCAAGGATAAACGTGAAAATACTCTTTGATATCTTTGATGTGATGCCCTTTGGCAGTCTCCGACACGCTGGCAGGAAAGAAGCCATCCTGTGTGCTCGGGTTAAACCGATACTGGTGTTTTTCTTCAGATAGGAAAAATGCCTGCCAATCTTGATAAATCTGTTCGACTAGCGGTTGCGCAATTGGATGATGGCTCAGCACACCAAAGCCAGTATTACGCAGAGATTCAACAAAACGCTGTGGTGCATCAGCTGCGCGATAATCGATGGTTTCAAGTTTCATGGTTATTCTCTTCTAAAATAGGCATGAGTGTGATGTTGCGACATCATCTTATCTTACTGTTGTACAAGGTTTAGTCGCTGAATTGCGGCTGTGCAACTCTATCTTGATGAACAGGGCTAAGCAACGTAAAGTGATCTATATCACGTCGAGCGTCGTTATCCAGTAGAGTGGCGACCATCGATCGTTTTGAATTTTTGCAGGAGTGGCTATGAAACCGGTGCAACCACTGGATGAGTTTGAGCAGTACGTGATTGAGCAGAAAGGGACTGAACGACCATTTAGCGGCAAGTATTATCATCACAATGCCGCAGGTCGTTATCTATGTCGTAAATGCGCAGCGCCGTTATATCTGTCTGAGCATAAATTTATGGCGCACTGCGGTTGGCCGGCCTTTGATGACGAAATTCCCGGTGCGGTTACCCGAGTCCCTGACGCTGACGGCCGACGGGTTGAGATTGTTTGTAGCCAATGTGGTGGTCACTTAGGCCATGTGTTTGAAGGCGAGCAACTGACAGCGAAAAATCTCCGCCACTGCGTTAATTCTGTGTCGATGACCTTTGAGCCTCTCACCAACGAAGGTGCGTTGACTGACGCTGATGGGACTGCTGTTGGTGGCACTGCCGTTGCTGGAATCGCCACCGTTGGTGGCGGCTGCTTTTGGTGTACCGAAGCGGTGTTTAAAGATATCGACGGTGTGCTTGAGGTGTTGCCTGGCTACGCGGGTGGCAGTGCAGAATCGGCCAACTATCGTGAGGTGTGCAGCGGTGATACTGGGCATGCTGAAGTGGTGCAAATCAAATTTATTGACTCAATCATCAGCTACCAAGAGATCCTGACCATTTTCTTTGCCAGTCATGATCCTACAACGCTTAACCGCCAAGGTAATGATGTTGGCACCCAGTATCGGTCAGTGATATTTGCCCACAGTGCCGAGCAAGCGGATATTGCCAATCAGCTGATTGAGCAACTCAAGGCTGACCAAGTGTATGATGCGCCGATTGTGACTGAAGTGACGGCATATGAAACCTTTTTTCGCGCTGAAGAGGAACACTTAGATTACTTTGCGCGTCATCCACAGCAGCCTTACTGCGCGGTGGTGATCAATCCAAAAGTGGCCAAAATCCGCCAGCGTTTCAGTAGTTATTTAAAGCCATAAATTTGTACTAGGTTCACTTTAAAGAGCAAACAGAAAGGGAAGCAATATTAGCTTCCCTTTGTTTTATGCGAGACCAACGTTAGCTTGCTTAGGCAAGTTTGTCATCGGCGACACGATAGGTCGGATCGGTGACCAAATCCACTTCCACTAAGTCACCGGCTTTGCTGAGCAGCTTTTTACAATCTTCAGACAGATGCTGCAGATGCAGTTTTTTGCCCAGTTTCACGTAGCGCTCGGCTAAGGTGTCAATCGCTTCTAGTGCGGAGTGATCACACACTCGCGAACGACCAAAATCGATAATCACTTCATCGCTATCTTGGTCTGCATCAAACAACTCTAAGAATGATGAGGTTGACCCAAAGAACAACGGACCGCGCAGTTGATAGAATGTCTTGCCATTTGCATCGCTACGCTTGGCTTCAATATGTTTGGCGTGTTCCCATGCAAATACCAGCGCCGACACAATAACGCCAGTGAACACGGCAATTGCCAAATCGGTAAACACGGTAACTATCGTCACCAGAATGATCACAAAGGCATCGTGCTTAGGCACCTTACGCATCATCTTAAAGCTGGCCCATTCAAAGGTGCCCAGTACCACCATCATCATCACGCCGACCAGCGCTGCCAGCGGGATCATCTCGATAAAGCTGGCAGCAAACAGGATAAAGCACAGCAGCGCAACTGCGGCGGTGATACCCGACATACGCCCACGACCACCTGAGTTGATGTTGATCATCGACTGACCAATCATGGCGCAACCACCCATAGCACCAAAGAAGCCACTGACCACGTTGCCAGTTCCTTGGCCTAAACATTCTCGGTTACCTTGACCACGGGTTTGAGTCATTTCATCGACGACGGTTAGTGTGAGCAGTGATTCGATAAGGCCGACGGCCGCTAAAATGACAGAGTAGGGCAGTACCACATAAAGCGTATCCCAGGTGAGCGGTACTTCAGGAATCGCAAAACTTGGCAGTGTACCGGCGATGGTCGCATTGGCATCACCACTCATGTTACGGACAAAGTCCACCACGGTGCGGGTATCAAGATCTAAGCCAACCACTAAGCCCGTGACCACCAGAATGGCGACCAGCGAAGACGGAATCGCTGTGGTTAACTTAGGCAAGAAATGGATGATGGCCATTGTGAGTAGCATCAGCCCCAGCATTAATTGGATTTCGCTGCTACCCAACCAGTGCATCTCACCATCAGTGCCTTTGGTTTTAAATTGCGCCAATTGCGCTAAGAAAATCACAATCGCCAAACCGTTCACAAAGCCCACCATCACCGGCGTTGGCACAATGCGAATGAACTTACCGAGTTTAAGAATGCCCGCCAATAACTGGATAACCCCAGCAAGCACGACTGCAGCTAACAGATAGTTGAGCCCATGACTGTCAACCAGACTCACCATTACCACCGCCGTTGCGCCAGTTGCGCCAGAGATCATGCCTGGGCGTCCACCTAAAACTGCGGTCACAAAACACATGATAAAGGCGGCGTATAAACCAACCATAGGTGCCAGATGAGCAACAAAGGCAAACGCGACTGCTTCAGGCACTAAGGCGAGGGCTACGGTCAACCCAGATAGCACATCGGCGCGTAAACTGGTGTTCTTATGGCGATTTAACTCAAACATGCGGTGATTATCTTCCTAGCAGGGGAAACAAAGTCGCGCATACTAGCAGATTAAGGATTGTTTAAAAAGTGTGATGGGCGCCCAAAGAAAAAGCCATGCCCAAAGGCATGGCTTTTCAAACAGCGGCTTAGCTCGATTTATTCAGGCTTTGCCATCGCTGATGACGCGCTGTTCGCATTGTGTGCTTTTGGCGCTACGGTTTGACCGTTAGTCGCGTATTGATGGCCTTGTGGCACATCAACGTGGTCACGCTGCTCAACTTCTGGTTTGGTCATCTGCGCGCCAACCATTGATTGATAACGGCTTGCACGCGGCACTTTCACCGCTGCAGGAGTTGCTTCGTTAGCATCGGCAACTTGACCATCAGCGGTTGCAGCTTCAGTGGTCGTTGCTGCAGGTTTAGCGGCTACTGCAACTGCTGCAGGCTTCGCCATAGGGGCTGATGCAGCACTTTGCTTCGGCTCGCTTTTAGCCGGTTCAACTAATACCTCGGTGGCAGTGGCTGCTTCAGCTGTTGCTGGCGCTACAGGAGCAGGTGCTACAGGCGCGACCGGCGCTGCTGTCACTTCGACAGTTGCAGCCGGAGCTTCCGCTACCACGGCTTCAACCGCTGGAGCAACTTGAGCTTCAGCTGCAGCTTCAACCACTGCTGGCTCAGCGGCAATCGATTCAGCAACTACTTTAACGTCTTCTACCGCTGCTGGCGCTGACACTGGAGCACTTGCTGCTTCCTCTGCTACGTCAGTCGCTGGCGCAACCGCTACTGTAGAGGCGGCTGGGGCAACATTCACTTCAGCAGCAACTGGCGTGGCCGCTGGTTCTGTTACCGGAGTGGCAACAGGTTCAGCTGCTTCAGCAGTGACTACCGGCGTTGTAACCGTGTCTACTGGCGTAATTTCTACCTCAGTTGCAGGAGCACTGGTCGCTGCGGCAACGGCTGTTGCTGCTTCAGTAGTCACTTCAACGGCGCTAACGGCAACATCAGTTTCAGTAACCGGCGCCGCATTTGCTGCAACTTCAGCACTGGCTTCTTCATTGCTGTTGTCTTCAGATTCACGGCGACGACGTTGACCCGCTGCACGCAGATGGCGTGGGCTGCGGCGGCTACGGCGACCTTCACGTTTTTCACGGCCGTTTTCATCGGTGCTCGCATCAGAGGCTTCAACTTCAACCGCTTCTTCTGCGTTAGCCAACAGTTCCAATTGCTCAGCTTGTAGCGCTGTGGCTTCAGTTACGATTGGCGTTGGTGCTGCATCCTCGCTTATCGCTTCGACATTGCTGACGTCAACTGCATTGTCTTCAGCTTTGTCTTGGCGTTTGTCTTCATTACGGCGACTACGACGTGGCTTATCTTGTTTTGCTGGCGCAGTTTCTTGAGCTGCGACGACAGGCTCAGCTTGCACAGGCGCCTGAGCGGTTTGCTCTACTGGGCTACCGTCTTGCTCAATGCGAACCTTACGGCGCATATCGCGACGTTGACGACGTTCACGTACAACCTCTTGCTTTGGTTGTTGCGCTTCATCGTTAATGGTTTCATCTACGACGTCTTCAGCTTTGGCTTTACGCTCATTGCGGTTAGGCTTGGCGTTATCCGCTTTCTGATTGCGTCTTCTGCTGTTAGTTGGCTTGTCAGCTTTAGCGGTTTCAGTTGTCGTCTCTTGCTTGTCAACTTCAGCGGTTTGTTTGCTGTTGTTGCGAGGGTTCTTACGACGGCGGTCATTGCGCTCATTATTGCGGGTGCGATTACCGTTACGGTTGTTAGTCGGTTTGCTATCAGCCTTAGGTTGTGCTTCTTCTGCTGCACTGCCAGAGAACAATGAAGACAGCGCTTTAAACAAACGGGCTAATAAGCCAGGTTGTTGTGGCGCGGCAGCTTCAACTTTTGCCTTGGCAGGCGCAGCTTTAGCCGCTGGCGCAGCCGCTTCAATATCTGTTTTTGCCGGTGTAGCAAAACCGCTTAACGCAGGGGTTGGCGATGCCGCACGTTCAAGCTTACGCGGTTCATACAGCTTAGACTCTGGCTTCTCTGTACGTTGGTAGCTGGCTTCGTCGATTTCATCGTCGGTGCGATGACGTACTACACGGTAATCTGGTGTGGTCATGTGCGCATCTGGAATGATGTACACTTCAACGTCGTGACGTTCTTCGGTGATACGAATCGCTTTACGTTTTTCGTTCAGCAGGAAGGCGGCGACGTCAACTGGCACAATGGCTTCAATTTGCGCGGTGTTTTCTTTGATGGCTTCTTCTTCCATCAAACGCAGAATCGACAAGGCTAATGATTCAGTGCCACGAATAGTGCCTTGGCCATGACAGCGAGGGCAGATGTGCGCAGCAGATTCTTCTAGCGATGGACGCAGACGTTGGCGTGACATTTCCATCAAACCAAAGCGCGAAATACGGCCGATTTGTACGCGAGCACGGTCATGACGTACCGCATCACGCAGACGGTTTTCTACTTCACGTTGGTGACGCACTGGGGTCATATCGATGAAGTCGATTACCACCAAACCACCAAGGTCACGCAAGCGCAATTGGCGGGCGATTTCATCGGCGGCTTCTAAGTTGGTGTTAAGCGCTGTTTCTTCAATATCGCCGCCTTTGGTTGCGCGGGCGGAGTTGATATCGATTGAGGTCAATGCTTCAGTTGGGTCGATAACGATTGAGCCACCAGAGGGCAAGCGCACTTCGCGTTGGAAGGCGGATTCAATCTGAGATTCAATCTGATAATGGGTGAACAATGGCACTTCCGCTTTGTAGAACTTTACCCGTTCAACAAAGTCTGGACGCACCAAGGCAACGTGCTGTTTGGCATCTTCGTAAATACGTGGATGGTCAATCAGGATCTCGCCCACGTCGCGACGTAAGTAGTCACGAATTGCGCGTACAATGACGTTACTTTCTTGATGGATTAAGAATGGCGCAACCTTGCTGCTGGCCGCTTCTTGAATGGCATTCCAATGATGCAACAGTACTTTTAAGTCCCATTGCAGTTCGGCAGAGGCTTTACCCACGCCGGCGGTACGCACGATCAAGCCCATGCCATTTGGCACTTCGAGCTCTTCCATCGCTTCTTTTAGTTCAGTGCGCTCATCGCCTTCGATACGGCGAGAAATACCGCCTGCACGAGGGTTGTTTGGCATCAATACCAGATAAGAGCCTGCCAAACTGATAAAGGTAGTCAGCGCTGCACCTTTGTTGCCACGCTCTTCTTTATCAATTTGCACGATAACTTCTTGGCCTTCTTTCACTACGTCCTTGATGTTAGGACGACCTTGGAAAGAATAACCTTGTGGGAAGTATTCGCGGGCGATCTCTTTTAAAGGCAGAAAACCATGGCGTTCAACACCATAGTCAACAAAAGCAGCTTCTAAGGAAGGTTCTACGCGAGTGATTTTACCTTTGTAGATATTCGCTTTTTTCTGTTCGTGACCTGGACTTTCAATATCCAGATCGTAAAGCTGTTGCCCATCGACTAGGGCAACGCGCAACTCTTCAGATTGAGTTGCATTGATAAGCATCCGTTTCATGATGACGACATTCTTCTTTGATGGTCATCAAACGTCATTTGCGCTGCATTACGGGCCTTGGGAGTGATTTTCCTAAACCTCACGGTTTGAGTCCCAGGCATCAGGAGCCCATTGCTGTTAGACGCAATCGCTGCGTGTGGCTTCCTATTTATGGCTTATTTTTCAATGATTACAAAAACAAGGAATTCGTTGTAAAACGTCAACCAACCCCATAAATTCGTTTAATTGTTCCAGTAATGCCAAAGGCGTCAAGTGTCGTTCAATAACTGGTTAACATTAATATATTCGTTTCAGTGCTGGGTAATGAGAGGCAAGTGTAATAAAGATTAGTTGTTTTCTAGGTTTGACTGTTAACACCGATAATATGACATTTGTGTACAACAACAGCCTGCATATCAATGATATGCGACCTTAATTTTTAAACTTTACTTCTGTTCCCCAATTCGCATAACGCAACCATGTGCTGTAAAAATGGCCAGCGGTAATTGCGTTAGCTGCTGAAATATAGCCGAATTAAAAAATTAGGGCAATGAAATCGCATCACTTCATGTACAATAAGGCGCTTTACTTTTCTTAGTGAAAAAGATGACCAATAACGAATCCCAGTTTCAGCAGGTGCAACTGCTGACCATCGATGAAGACAATCTCGGCCAACGTATTGATAACTTCCTGTTAGCGAAGTTAAAAGGCGTGCCTAAAAGCATGATCTATCGCATCGTGCGTAAAGGTGAGGTACGGGTAAATAAAAAGCGCATTAAACCAGAATATAAACTGCAAGAGGGTGATGTGGTACGCGTGCCACCTATTCGGGTGAGCGAGGCCGATCCCCGCACGGCGCCATCGCCTAAATTGCAGCGCGTTGCCCAACTTGAAGATCGCATTCTGTTTGAAGACAAACATATCATTGTGATGAATAAGCCTGCGGGTATTGCGGTGCACGGTGGCAGTGGCGTTGATTATGGTTTGATTGAAGGTTTACGTTCACTCAGACCACAACAGAAGTTTCTTGAGTTGGTGCACCGCCTAGATAAGGAAACTTCCGGCGTACTGTTAGTGGCTAAAAAGCGCAGTGCGTTACGTCATCTGCATGACCAATTGCGTAATAAGCAGATGCAGAAAGATTATCTGGCTTTGGTTCGTGGCGCATGGCAAGCCCATGATCGCGTAGTTAAAGCACCACTGCTGAAGATCACCTTGCCCCACGGCGAACGCATTGTGCGAGTGAATGCTGAAGGTAAGCCGTCAGAGACACGTTTTAAGATTTTACAGCGTTACGAGCAGGCAACCTTGATTCAAGCGAGTCCAGTGACCGGTCGTACTCATCAAATTAGGGTGCATTGCCAATTTGCCGGTCATCCCATTGCCTGTGATGAGAAATACAGTGAGCAGGCATTTGATGATGCGATGCGTGCACTTGGACTGAACCGGTTGTTTTTGCATGCCGCGCAATTACGTTTCACCCATCCAGAGTCTGAACAAGTACTTGAGGTGCAAGCACCGCTGGATGATGAGCTGCAACAGTTACTCGATAAACTGAAAAAATGTTAGGAGACGGTTTTGACGTACGCCTCAACGAAGCAAAGTGATTATCAGTTGGTAGTGTTTGATTGGGATGGCACTATCATGGACTCTATCGGACGTATTTTAGAATGTCTGCGCGATATGTGTCACGACCTCGACCTCGAGGTTCCTAGCGAGCAAGCCTGCCGCGATATTATCGGTCTATCATTGCCTGCGGCCGTTAATCAGCTATTTCCGCGGATCAGTGCCACCAGTCAAGAAGCGTTGCAGTTGCGCTATCGCCACCACTTTTTGCGCCGTGCAGATGAACCACTTAAGTTGTTTGATGGGATAGAACATCTGATTACTGAGTTGCAGCAGCGAGGCATTGAACTCGCCGTAGCTACCGGGAAATCGCGCGCAGGACTTGATCGCATGCTGGAGCAAACAGGTTTAGGGCAGTATTTCAGCCACACGCGTACCGCTGATGATGCTCAGTCAAAACCACACCCTGATATGTTGCAACAGTTGCTCAGCGTGACTGGCGCCGCAGCAAATAAAAGTATGATGGTGGGCGATTCTCAGCTCGATCTAAAAATGGCCAACAGTGCTGGCATGTCAGCCGTGGGTGTTGCTTATGGCGCGCATGGTGAACAAAAGCTACAGGAATGCAATCCCAAAGCAGTGATTTACCAACCGCTGGATTTATTGCACTGGTTATAGGCGGTCATTCAGTGCCATTGGTTTCACATATCTCGGGAGCGTTAACCGATTAATGCTCCCTTTTGTTTACGTGGCTTAAACTGCGGCAACGCAGTCACGCGATAACACATCCACTCCTTGGCGCGCCAACATCTCAATTAAACTAATTAACGGTAGCCCGACTAAGCTGTTGGGATCTTTGCCTTCTAATCGTTCAAACAACGCAATTCCTAAACCTTCGCATTTAAAACTCCCGGCGCAATATAAAGGTTGTTCTGTTGCCACGTAATAGCGCACTTGGGCTTCAGTCAACGGCTTAAAATGCACAGTGAATGGCTCAACCAAACTTTCAACGTGCCCGGTGAAATTGTTATAGAGCGCGAGCCCAGTATAAAAGGTGATGCGCTTGCCTGACGCTGCCATCAATTGCGCGATGGCTTTTTCTTCTGTGAGCGGCTTTCCGACAATCTGCCCATCAATTACCGCAACTTGATCTGAGCCGATAATCAGGCTGTTGCTGTTATCGCTGGCACCTGCTTTGGCTTTGGCAATAGCAAGGCGTTCGACCAGCGCGGTGGCAGATTCATTCGGCAACGGCGTTTCATCCACTTCGGGCGCGCTGCAACTAAACGGCAGGGCAAGTTTTTCAAGCAAGGTTTTGCGAAAACTCGACGTCGACGCGAGCACTAAACGGGGCGCATTAACGCTAGATGATGCTGAGATAGACATGGAATGATTACCTTAAATTTTTTCGGTTGAAATTGTTGCCAGAGTCGCCACAAATTGCAAACTGAATAAAATGGCACCCGATCAGCATTAATTGCGCTGTTTTTGCGCGGATCACGCTTGTATGGTGATATTCGCTTGAGTAGAATTGTCGTCCGTCAATTTCGGCCCTTTTAAAGTCGCGAAACTGCGAATTCATTGATATTTGTGAATGGATACGCGAGATTTTCTTTGACTCAAAGGGCGTCAAACTATAAGATGCGCGCCTGCTTATGCAAACAGTAAAGATACCGGTTTCAATTGATCCTCTCCGCGCTGCCACGAGCCGCCTGACTTATCAGGGTACGGTTCCAGGTAACACGCTGAAAAGATTGGCTGATTTATGCGCCGGCGACTGTACCGATGTAGCAGTGTCACTAGAATGTGGTGTCGATTTACAGGGGATAGTCTACCTGAAAGGGAAGGCTGTGACGGAGCTCACTCTGTTATGTCAACGTTGCATGACACTTTTTGCTTCAGAGGCGGCAGTTGAATTTTGCTTTAGTCCTTGTCGGACACAGGCAGAAATCGATGAGCTCCCGGATGCGTACGATCCTATTGAGTGCGATGAGATTGGCGAGATTCGTCTACATCGAATGATAGAAGATGAATTGATGCTGGCCGTACCTTTAGTGCCAACCCATGACGTTGCAGAATGTCATTTTGGTTCTAAAGACATGGCCGTAGGCGAGATCGAAGAAGCTCAGCAAGAGCGTCCGAATCCGTTTGCAGTGTTAGAAAAACTGAAGAGCAAGTAATCCAGGAGACAGATCAATGGCTGTTCAACAGAATAAAAAATCACGTTCAAAGCGCGGAATGCGTCGTTCTCATGATGCTCTGAGCACCGCTCAGCTGTCTGTAGACGCTACCAGCGGCGAAGTTCATCGTCGTCACTGTGTGACTGCTGACGGTTACTACCGTGGCAAAAAGGTAATCAACAAGTAATTTGTTGATTGTCTTATGACAAGTCTGACGCTTGCGTTGGATGTGATGGGTGGCGATCATGGCCCCCACGTTACAGTGCCTGCTGCAATGCAGGCACTTCGATTATATCCACATCTACATCTCATTCTGGTTGGCGATGAAAACCAGATAACACCTCATCTCTCTGAATGCGGTGACTCTTTCCGTAGCCGAATCACAATCAAACATACTGACGAATGTGTTGCCATGGACGAACGTCCAGCGGTGGCTTTGCGCTGCAAAAAGCAAAGTTCGATGCGACTTGCGCTTGAAGGTGTGCGTGACGGTGAGGCTGATGCGTGTGTCAGTGCCGGTAATACAGGCGCTTTGATGGCCATGGCCAAAGTGGTGTTAAAAACGCTCCCCGGGGTTGAACGTCCTGCGTTAGTGACTTGTCTTCCAACCGTTAACCATAAACCTTTATACCTACTGGATCTTGGCGCCAACGTCAGTTGCGATGCCGATATTCTGTTTCAGTTTGCGGTGATGGGGTCGGTGTTATGTGAAGTGGTGACTAAGCAAACGAATCCGAAAGTTGCGTTATTAAACGTCGGCAGTGAAGAGTGCAAGGGTAACGAACAAGTTCAACACGCAGCACAATTGCTGCAACATACACCTCAAATCAATTACCAGGGGTATATTGAAGGTAATGAAATCTATACCGGTAAAGTAGACGTCATCGTCTGTGATGGTTTTATCGGCAACATTACACTCAAAACCTCAGAAGGTATCGCTCGGCTATTGGTTCATCAGTTGAAAGAAGGCTTAAAACAGGGTTTCTTTGTCAGATTATTGGCGAAATTATTAGCGCCTAGCATTGCGCGAGTACTGCGACAAATGAACCCCGACCACTATAATGGTGCAAGTCTGATAGGATTGCGCGGAATAGTTGTCAAGAGCCATGGGAATGCGGATCAAGCCGCTTACTTACAGGCAATCAGCCTGGCTGTGACCGAAGTTACGCGTCGTCTTCCAGACCAAATTAAAACCCGTCTGGAATCGATACTTTTAGACATCAACAGCTGATTTCTCTTTATGCACACAAAAATTCTTGGTACTGGCAGTTATTTGCCGGCGCAGGTGCGTAGCAATCAAGATCTGGAACAGATGGTAGAAACCAATGACCAGTGGATTGTTGAACGTACAGGCATTTCAGAGCGCCGGATTGCCGATGGTAATGAAACCGTCGCTACAATGGGCTACAACGCCGCGGTCAATGCGATTGCAATGGCAGGTATTGACCCATTAGAACTCGATTTAATTGTTTGTGGCACAACCAGTGCTGCAAATGCTTTTCCTGCTGCCGCCTGCGAAATTCAGGCGATGTTAGGCGTACCTAATATTCCGGCATTTGACG
Organism: Shewanella avicenniae; assembly: GCF_017354945.1. Lineage (NCBI taxonomy): Bacteria > Pseudomonadati > Pseudomonadota > Gammaproteobacteria > Alteromonadales > Shewanellaceae > Shewanella > Shewanella avicenniae. The sequence goes on from NZ_CP071503.1 coordinate 1,716,727, forward strand.
TTTCAGCGGCGTGCTCTGGTTTCGTCTATGCACTGGCCGTGGCGGATCAGTTTGTTAAAGCTGGCGGCGCGAAGAAAGTGCTCGTCATCGGGGCTGACGTGTTATCGCGTATGTGTGACCCAGTTGATCGTTCAACCATCATTTTATTTGGTGATGGTGCGGGTGCTGCTGTGGTTGGCGCGAGTGATGAACCCGGCATTATCTCTACTCATCTTCACGCAGATGGCCGTCATGGCGATCTGCTTAAATGCGCAACGCCAGCGCGTCACGCGGGTGAGTCTGTTGAACACTTCATGAGTATGAAGGGGAACGATGTATTCAAGGTGGCGGTAACTCAGTTGTCACACCTAGTGACAGAAACCCTTGAAGACAACAATATCGATAGAGCTGAACTCGATTGGTTGGTACCTCATCAAGCTAATTTACGTATCATTGCAGCCACTGCACGCAAGCTCAACATGAGCATGGATAAAGTGGTCGTGACTGTACATAAGCACGGCAACACTTCAGCGGCTTCAGTGCCGATTGCGCTAGATGAAGCGGTACGTGACGGGCGAATTCAACGCGGCCAGCTATTATTGTTGGAAGCCTTTGGTGCTGGTTTTGCTTGGGGCAGCGCCTTAGTAAGATTCTAAAGAATTTCATTTTAATCATTAAGGTTGAACATATGACCACTACTGCATTCGTGTTTCCGGGGCAGGGCTCACAAGCCGTTGGCATGTTGGCTGATTTGCCGGAACAATATTCTGTTGTGACTGACACCTTCGCTGAAGCCAGCGAAGCCTTGGGTTATGACCTATGGCAATTGGTGCAAAACGGTCCTGCTGAAGAATTAAATCAAACCGATAAAACTCAGCCGGCATTGTTGACCGCCAGTGTCGCCCTTTGGCGTGTATATCAAGCAAGTGGCAAAGCATTACCTACTGTGATGGCTGGCCATAGCTTGGGCGAGTATTCAGCATTAGTATGTGCTGGCGTAATTGATTTTAAAGATGCGGTCAAATTGGTCGAACTGCGTGGTCAGTTGATGCAAGCTGCCGTGCCTGCCGGTACTGGCGCAATGTTCGCTATCATCGGTTTAGACAACGACACCATCGCCAACGTTTGTGAAGAACAAGCGCAAGGTGCGGTGGTTAGCCCAGTAAACTACAACAGCCCTGGTCAAGTGGTTATTGCCGGTGAAAAGGCCGCCGTTGAGCGCGCTGCAGCAGCCTGCAAAGAAGCGGGTGCTAAAATGGCGGTAGCTTTGCCGGTGAGCGTGCCTTCACACTGCGCGCTAATGAAGCCTGCTGCCGAAAAATTAGCAGAAGCGTTGGCAAACATTAGCTTTAACGCACCGAGCATTCGCGTAATCAACAACGTCGATGTTGCATCACCGACTGCTGCGGAAGAGATTAAAGACGCGTTAGTGCGTCAATTGTATAGCCCTGTGCGCTGGACTGAAACAGTAGAACTGATGGCATCGGAAGGTGTGTCAGAATTGCTTGAATTTGGTCCAGGAAAAGTATTATCTGGGCTTGCAAAACGTATCAGCAAAGCGCTGAGCGCTAAAGCAATCAATGATCAAGCATCATTGGCTGCCATCACTGAATAACAGGAGTTTACATGAGTTTTGCCATCGATTTGACGGGTAAAGTTGCCTTAGTTACTGGTGCCAGCCGTGGTATCGGTAAATCAATCGCAACCACTTTGGCCGCCGCCGGCGCAACTGTGTTTGGTACAGCCACCAGTGAAAAAGGCGCTGAAGCTATCTCTGCCTACTTAGGTGAGAGTGGTGCTGGGTTAGTGCTGAACGTCACAGATCCTGAATCTATCGAAAATTTGTTTAAGTCGATCAAGGAAAAAGCTGGCGATATTGATATTCTAGTGAACAACGCTGGTATCACTCGCGATAACCTGTTGATGCGCATGAAAGACGAAGAGTGGCAAGATATTATCGACACTAACTTGACGTCTCTTTTCCGCTTATCAAAACCTGTATTGCGTGCGATGATGAAGAAGCGTCATGGCCGTATTATCAGTATTGGTTCTGTCGTAGGTACTATGGGCAATGCCGGTCAAGTAAACTACGCAGCAGCTAAAGCAGGTTTGATTGGTTTTACTAAATCACTTGCTCGTGAAGTAGCGTCACGCCAAATTACTGTGAATGCTATCGCACCAGGCTTTATCCAAACTGATATGACTGATGAGCTGACAGAAGATCAGCAAAAAGCAATTATGTCGCAAGTGCCAATGGAACGCTTGGGTCAGGCACAAGAGATCGCTAGTGCAGTACTGTTTTTAGCATCTGATTCTGCTGCTTACATCACAGGGGAAACCTTGCATGTAAACGGTGGCATGTATATGGTTTAATAACTGATTGACGCTAAAAATAGTCAGGATTTTTGTTTAATCCCAAGCCATTGGAGTCTAAAATCGTGGTTAGACCACGAAAACTGGACTTGCAATGTTGGTCGAATCTAATAAACTACTCGCAATCTTACGCAAGTGCGTAATTTGAATAGGAAAGAAAACTAATGAGCAACATCGAAGAACGTGTAAAGAAAATCATCGTTGAGCAGCTGGGCGTTAAAGAAGAAGACGTTAAAGCATCTGCTTCTTTCGTAGACGACCTGGGTGCAGATTCTCTGGACACCGTTGAGTTGGTTATGGCTCTGGAAGAAGAGTTTGACACCGAAATTCCTGATGAAGAAGCTGAAAAGATCACTACTGTTCAAGCAGCGATCGATTACGTTTCAAAAAATCAGTAATACTGAATTCTAGAAAACAGGCGGCAGATTTGCCGCCTGTTTTTGTTTGCACCACTATGTTTATAGTGTTTCCCCCGTCATCAGCTTTATCAGCGATTCTCTGTTTGAATTCTCAAGCTGTTGTCGCAGGTTTCCTCTACTAAATAGGTGACTAACGTGACTAAACGTCGAGTAGTGATCACTGGCTTAGGCCTAGTAACTCCAGTCGGTAACGATGTTGATAGCACTTGGAAGGCATTGCTGGCCGGCCAAAGCGGCATCGCGCCTATCACCAAATTTGATGCTAGCGAATTTACCACCCGTTTTAGCGGCTCCGTAAAAGACTTCGATGTTGAACAGTATCTGAGCAAAAAAGATGCTCGTAAAATGGATCTGTTCATCCAGTATGGTATGGCTGCCAGTATTCAAGCTGTAAAAGACTCAGGCTTGGATATGGAAAAAGAAGATCCATCACGCGTAGGTACAGCTATCGGCGCGGGTATGGGCGGTATGTGGCTCATCGAACAAAACCACAGCGCTTTGCTCAATGGCGGCCCGCGTAAAATCAGTCCTTTCTTTGTGCCGAGTACCATTATCAACATGATTGCAGGTCACCTGTCGATTATGTACGGCATGACTGGCCCTAACTTCGCGGTCACCACAGCTTGTACTACCGGTGTGCATAACATTGGTTTTGCTGCCCGTACTATCGCGTATGGCGATGCCGATGTGATGGTGGCAGGCGGTGCAGAAGATGTTACTTGCCCATTGGGTGTGGGCGGCTTTGGTGCGGCTAAAGCGCTGTCTACTCGCAATGACGAGCCAACTAAAGCCAGCCGTCCGTGGGACAAAGACCGTGATGGGTTTGTTATCGGTGATGGCGCGGGTGTGATGGTCGTTGAAGAATACGAACACGCCAAAGCTCGTGGCGCTAAAATCTATGCTGAGTTGGTCGGTTTCGGCATGAGTGGCGATGCATTCCACATGACTTCACCGCCAGCCGATGGCAAAGGTGCAGCCGCAGCCATGGCCAACGCTTTGCGTGACGGTGGGTTGAATGCTGAACAAGTGGGTTATATCAACGCTCATGGTACTTCTACACCAGCAGGTGATAAAGCCGAAGCTGCAGCTGTGAAGTCTATCTTCGGCGCGGCCGCTCATAAAGTGATGGTAAGTTCGACCAAGTCGATGACTGGCCACTTACTTGGCGCAGCCGGTGCGGTAGAAACAATCTTCACTGCACTGGCGTTGCAAAACCAAGAAGTTCCGCCAACAATCAACTTGGATAATCCAGACGAAGGTTGCGATTTGGACTTTGTGCCGCACACCGCACGCCAAGTGAACATGGAATATGCGCTGTGTAACTCCTTTGGCTTTGGTGGCACCAACGGCTCATTGCTGTTGAAAAAGGTATAATGACCACAGCTAACGCTGATTAAATGAATCGAATAGCGAGCCTTGGGCTCGCTATTTTTTTGCCGCTAATCCACGAAAGCCAGATTGAATGTGATATTGTCTAGACATATAAGAATCACATCGTTTTCAACGAGTTTAGTGGAAGTTATCTGATGCGAATGACCTACTTGCCGCGTAGTGGCTATCAACGAGTACCTTGGAAAAATGGCTTAGGTGTTACCGAAGAGATTGCCAAACAGCTTGATCCAGCAACGCAGCAGTTTATTTGGCGTTTGTCGATTGCGACTGTTGCTGAAGATGGCCCTTTTTCACTGTTCACCGGGTATCAGCGCATCATTTCTGTGCTTGCAGGCAAAGGAATGGTGCTAACAGTCAATGGGCTAGTTTCTGAGGCGATTACCGAATTTCATCCCTTCACATTCGATGGAGCTGCGAACACTGAATGTCGTTTAGTTGATGGCGGGATTTTTGATTTCAATGTTATTTACGATCCTCAGCTAGTTTCTGCCACACTGATTTGGCAAACCATTGCCCCAGAAAAAACGCTTGAACTGGCGGCAAACCATACCCATTTTATATTGGTGGGCAAAGGTGATGTTAAGCTGCAAACAGCGTTGACTAATCAGGCATTGTCAACGTGGGATGCGGTAAAAATCGATGCTGAACAGCAGTCATTGGTGCTTCAATTGAGTACCCATTCTAGCGCCATAGTCGCAGTGGTGAGTTTGGCGATGAAGGTGGCTGAGTAGCTAATGCTATTGGGTGCGGGCAATCGCTGCCATCAGTGGTAGTGAGTCACATGACGCCAAATACAGCTCAATGCTGATTTAAATTTTCTATCGCACATATCACTTTGTATCGATTGGTTAAAATTAGCTTAATCATTTCCTTGAGGGATGTTTTCGAATACACTCAAGGCTAAAGTGCAGTGTTATCAGCCTGCGCAGTTGATGAGAGGATACAAATGGCCGGTACGGAAAGAGAAATTACGCTTCGATTTCTAGCAGAACCTGCGGACGTGAACTTTGGCGGTAAGGTTCACGGTGGCGCAGTGATGAAGTGGATCGACTTGGCAGCCTACGCCTGTGCTGCAGGTTGGAGTGGTAAATATTGTATTACTGCTTATGCCGGTGGCATTCGATTTGTTAAGCCGATTTTAGTCGGCAACATTGTCGAAGTGAACGCTAAAGTTATCTACACTGGCAAAACCTCTATGCACATTGGCATTGATGTTAAGGCGTGTGATCCTAAATTCTGTGAGCGCCAATTAACCACTCATTGTATCGTGATTATGGTGGCCGTGGATGAAAATGGCGCACCAACCGAGGTACCTGAGTGGGTGCCGACCACTGAGCGTGATATTCAACTGCGCGATTCGGCACTTAAGCTGATGGAAATGCGCAAAAAAATCGGCGCTGAGATGGAAGCTCACGTTCATCTCTAACTCAGACAGTTACTTGAATCGAGGCGTTTGTTGCAGACAAATGCCTCTTTTGTTTTTACTCAATTCGTAAGGACTTTTGATGGCTAAGGTTGCATTTTTAGGACTAGGTGTCATGGGCTTCCCGATGGCGGGTCACCTATTGAAGCATGGGCACGAAGTGACGGTTTATAACCGTACGACAGCAAAGGCAGAAGCGTGGGCAGCAAAATTTGGTGGAAAATTTTGCGCAACGCCAGCCGAAGCCGCAAAAGGCCAAGACGTCGTTTTTTGCTGCGTGGGTAATGATGACGATTTACGTCAAGTGGTTATCGGCGAACAAGGTGCGGTTCATGGTATGGCGGCAGGTACAGTGTTCGTTGACCACACCACGGCATCAGCTGATGTTGCCCGAGAGTTAGCTGAAGCATTAGCCGCCAAGCAGATTGCATTTATCGATGCACCTGTGTCTGGCGGTCAAGCGGGCGCGGAAAATGGCGTATTAACTGTGATGGCCGGTGGGGACGCTGAGGTGTTTGCCAAGGTTAAGCCAATTATTGATGCTTATGCGAAAAGCGCCGTGTTAATGGGTGATAGCGGTGCTGGGCAATTGACCAAAATGGTGAATCAGATCTGTATCGCGGGGATCGTGCAAGGTTTGGCTGAGGCGTTAAGTTTTGCTCAAAATGCCGGCCTGGACGGCGAAAAGGTGGTGCAAGTCATCAGTAAAGGTGCGGCACAAAGCTGGCAGATGGAAAACCGTTACAAAACTATGCTGCAAGACAGCTACGATTTTGGTTTCGCAGTGGATTGGATGCGCAAAGATTTAGGCATCGCATTAAACGAAGCGCGCCGCAATGGCTCAACCTTACCTCTGACATCATTGGTCGATCAGTTTTATGCAGAAGTGCAAGCGATGGGTGGCAACCGTTGGGATACATCGAGTTTGATGGCGCGTCAGAAAAAGTGCCAACAAAAATAACGGGTTGATTAACGGAAAAAACGCAGACTCATCTGCGTTTTTTGTTTTTTGAAGACTAAATCGCCTCAGCCACAATATGCTCGAGTGGCACGGCCGAAATTGCTTGTAAGGCATCGCTGCTCACGTCGATGAGTGACAATGCACCAGCCGAAGACTCTAACAACACTGCTCGTTTAATTTCATCAAAGCCATGGTTGTGGCGAACCAAATTGGCAAGCGCCATCTGCATCGGCATCATGGAAGGATTAAATGCCGCATTTTCGGCATAGCGGCCTGAGTAGGTTTGGCCATCGTATAACTCTAAAACCACAGCACTGTGGTTAGCGCTATAAGGTGCGTAACTTAAGCTAGCATGATCCAAGGCCTCGATAATCAAGGGATCACTTTGATCGTCGCAATATAGCGTGTGCTGCTGCTTCTGCATCAGCGGTGCCGCAACACCTAGATCGGCAGGTCCAAAGGCATTTGGCAGATATTCAGCGAGGGTTTTTACTGCTGTATTAGGTAAATGGATATTCACCTGAGCACCACCCTCGATCTCATTGATAAACTGACGGCAGTGACCACAAGGTGTGGCGTTAATCCAAATATCTTTGATCCCAGTTTCACCGTTAAGCCAAGCATGGCTAATCGCATGTTGTTCAGCGTGTACCGAATGACAGAGCGCGCGTCCTTGCAGTTCTAGGTTAGCGCCCATGTAGAGGTCCCCCCGATTGCCCTCAGCGATTGCCCCCACATGAAACTGGCTAATAGGCGCTAATGACAACTGCTTGGCGATCTGCAGCAAATGAAACATGAGTTCAGACTTGCTTAAGCCTGAGGCCGCCATAAGCTGTGCGACCTGCTGCGGATCAAAATGACCCGAGAAATGGCGATTTAACATAGGAACCAACTCGGCCGCTAAGTCGGCCGGGAGTTGGCTTATCTGCTTGATAAATCTGTCTTGCATCTTTGTTTATCCGAGCGGAATTGGGTAAGCATGATGCGACTAAAGCGATTGGAGGTAAAGTACCAAGGCTTTCAAAAGCTTCTGTTTGCCCTCATTTTCAGCAGTTTCTTCCAGCAGGTTTTCGAGATGCAACACATAGTCAGGGTCATTTAATCTATGTTGACAGAATTCATGCCAGCGTCGATTTTCACTATCGCTGAGAGTGGCAGGGTAGTTGCGCGCGCGATAGCGAAACAGCATCTCAGGCAGACGCACATCGTCAAATGAAAGTTCGAGCGCTGCTAAATTTTGTGGCGCGGTGTTACGAATCATCTCCATTTTTGCTTTATCTGCAGGCGAGAAAAATCCCCCTGAGTAAAGCATAAGGTCTGGATCAGCAATCTCTTTGAAGCTTTCGCTTTCAAACAGCGCATTGAGCTTTTGACGCACATAGGCGGCATTTTTTAACTTTTTGAATTGGGTGCGCGCAAAATCTTTATCAAACCCCAATGCGGCTGCGCGTTCATCGCTAAATGTTTTCGCCGGTGCGATAAACGGACATTTATTCAAGTGAATCAGCTTAATGCCAACAGGCAATTCATCATCGGCGAGATCGGCTCGGGCGGTGTACATCCGCTCTCGCAGTTGTTCGACATCCAGATCGAGTAGCGGTTGGACATCCATGGCTAAATTCACGCAGATAATGGCGTTTTTGTTGGTCGGATGATACGCCAGCGGCGCAACCAGACTGATGCAACCTTGGCTTGCGGGCAATTTAGAGCTGACATGCACCAGCGGCGTCATATTCAGTACATCGATGAATTCTGCCGCTTTCTGCTTTTTACGCAGTGAAAAATAATAGTCAAACAGGCGCGGCTGTTGCTGTTTAATCAGGCGCGCTAACGAAATAGTGGCATAGACGTCTGACATCGCATCGTGGGCTTTTTCATGGCCGAGGCCATTGGCTGCGGTGAGATGCTCCAACTTAAAACTCGGTGCGCCGTCTTCACGCGTTGGCCAATTAATCCCGTCAGGCCGTAACGCATAACAAGCTCGGACTAAATCGATAATGTCCCAGCGAGAGTTGCCTTGCTGCCATTCTCGCGCATAAGGATCGATAAAGTTGCGATAAAAGCCATAGCGGGTGACTTCATCATCGAAACGCAGCGAATTGTACCCAGCTACACAAGTATTGGGTTGGCTGAAAATGTGTTGGATACGCCCCATGAATTCAGTCTCAGGTAACCCTTTACTGTTGGCTAATTGCGGCGTGATACCCGTGACGAAGATGGCCTCTGGTGCAGGCAGGTAATCCGGTGCGATGCGGCAGTAAAATGTCTCAGGCTCGCCCACAATATTTAAGTCAAGATCGGTACGGATACCCGCAAACTGTGCTGGGCGATCTTGGGCGGGGTTTGCCCCGAAAGTTTCGTAGTCGTGCCAAAATATGGTCGCTGTGTTGGGCGCTTGCGTCATAATCACAGGGGAAGTCATCAGAATTTGGCTCATCTTAACATTTTTGGCGGATGCTGGCGTAGAAATGGTGAATTTAAATTTGTTAATAGATTCAGTTAGTAAGTTATGATCCAACGCAAGGTGATTCATAGATGATTGTGGTGCTATGTACAATATTATGTATTGTTAATGGAATAGCATGTTCAGTTATTGTCTTACCAAGACTCAGCCAGTCGATATCCCATCACCTTGCAGAATTACGTTTAAAGCTAAACCTCATATCAGTCGGTTACTTTTACTTGAATCGCTGAACCAACCTTTATGTGAGTTGATTGTGGTCAGCGCCGTGTCGCCGCATCAGCAGCTAAGGCTGAGAGTTCAGTCTGTGTTTGAGCTAAACATCCAACCCCTGACAATGAGCATCATAGGTGATGTGAGTCGAACCGATGGCCAAGGGCTTCGTATTTATCATGCACTTAATCGGCGCAAAATCTCGGCACTTGCAGCGCTAGAACAAGGTGTCTGCGTTGATGTGATTCCTACTTCCGCCTTGCAGTTTCGCTTGCAGACGGCCAACTTTGAGTTAGTTAATTTGGAAGATGACCAACATCTCGCGCTAGAACCAGCAGAGGTCATAATGGCGAAGACTGTACTTGCGCGGACATTAGATTATACTGCCGACCCTCAATTGATGGCCTGCGAACTCAATGAATTGGTGCAATCTGAGCAAAATTTGCATCATTTAGTCGCTCGGTTGGGTTTAGGGCAGGCCGCAGAGCCTTTGAATTCCGTACTAAGGTTGCAACGGCAGTTAGAGAGCAAACGTACTTGGTTATTTCGGCAATACTGTCATCAATTAGAGCGGCCTAATTGGGCCAGCAGTGCGAATGGTGAATCTGGTACTGAGCTGGTGCGCCGGCTGGCGTTATACGAGATGTTAGCGTCAGACGAACTTAAATCAGTAGACAATATGATGGCCGAAGACGATATCGCCGCGTCAGGCTAATAAAAAGGTTTTTCATGCAGTTTCTATGTCCTATCTGTCAGCAGTTATTGAATGCACATAACAGCAGTTGGCAATGCGCCAATCGACATCACTTTGATGTAGCGAAAGAGGGCTACATCAATCTGTTACCTGTTAATAAAAAGCACAGTAAAGACCCGGGTGACAGTAAAGAGATGATGGCCGCGCGGCGGTTATTTTTGGAAAGCGGACATTACCAGCCGTTAATTGAACGGATAATCGCGTTGGTACAGCAATTTGATTTAAAACCAACGGCTACGCTGGATATTGGTTGCGGAGAAGGCTACTACAGTTCAAGGCTTTTCAAACAAGTTCAGGGTGACTTTGTCGGTATCGACATTTCCCGCTCAGCGGTGCGTTATGCGGCGAAACGTTATGCGGAGATTCAATTTGCCGTAGCAAGCGCGTTTGATTTGCCGCTCGCTGACGATGAATTTGACCTCATTCTGCGTATCTTTGCCCCAGGGAGTGACCAACAGATTGCGCGGGTGTGCAAAGAGAATGGCATCTTTATCAATGTAAGTGCTGGGCCGAAGCATCATTTTGCGGTGAAAAAGCTGATTTACGATGAGCCCAGATTGCATCCAGAGCGCGACACTCAACTCGTTGGATTCAACAAAATCCATCAAGAGCGGTTGCAATGGAACATGACACTGCCTGCAGGCGAAATTTGTGCCGCATTTTTGCAAATGACACCTTATGCGTGGAAGTTTTCTGAACAGCAAAAAAACGAGTTAAAACAAGCGGGATTAATTTGCGAAATAGATTTTAACATCGAGATTTTTAAAAAAAGTCGTTAAATAAACACAAAGTCGAATTGCAATAAATTATTCGGATTAAATTCCCCTCAAAATAGCGCTGATAGAGTGAAGTTTGTTGACTTATTTTTGGAATGATTTATAGTCAGGTCAGCTTGAAAGTTGGGCTTATTTTTATGTATTCAATTCGACTGGGTCGTCCTGTAAACATAAGTAATACCGGCATTTTCAGCTCCACCGCCGCAAAGGCTTTACGTATTGTTTTATTTACAGGATATAGACTATGTCTCAAGTAACTGGTGTTGTTAAGTGGTTTAACTCTGACAAAGGTTTTGGTTTCATCGCTCAAGAAGCGGGTCCAGACGTTTTCGTTCACTTCCGTGCTATCGTTGCTGATGGTTTCAAAACTTTGGACGAAGGTCAAAAAGTTAGCTTCACTGTGACTCAAGGCCAGAAAGGTCCTCAAGCTGAAAACGTTCAAATTATCGGCTAATAGGCAAAATTTCTGAAAACGCGGAGCAAATGCTCCGCGTTTTTTATTGTCTTTTTAAAATAGAACGTTATTGGCAAATTAATTTTAAATTAATTAGTTGCGTTAGTTATTGGGAAAATTTTTCCTGTCTTCTGCGGTTGCCCCTTCATGGCATTCGCCTCTAATTTCGGCACGGTCTCTTAGAACCACGCGCGACAACTCAAAATATTGATCATGACAGTAAGCTGACTTTTTTAACGCTTGCTCAAGCAGGGTAATCAACTGTGCTTCCAACGGATTTTCGGCGTCTTTAGTCATGCGTTGACGACGATCTATTGCTTTGGGCTCACTTGAGTGTTGGTTGGGCGACATCGCTTTACCCATGGCGGCTGGCCGCAACACGGTATAGCGAAAAAGCTTAGTGCCATCCGCTAAAATTTGTGTAGCAAAATCTTGCTCGATAGGACCAAGGTCAATCGGATCTGGTTGGCTTGAACAACTGCTGAGAGCAATTACAGCGGCAACAAGCGCCGTCAGTTTAATGCGGTTTGGCACGGTATGAGTTCACTTTGCTATGATTGCGGCTTGGACCATGTAGTCTAAGCCATTAATGGTAATGCTCTAGTTGTACCTGATTATCCGCAAGCTGACTAGTTAGCTGTCATCTGCCATTGCAACAGTCGAGTAGGAAATGGCCGCAATGACCGCGCCAGTAGGATCTTTTATCCAACAAAAACGGCCAATTTTAGGAATATCTTCCGGACCGTAAATAATTTCACCGCCCAGTGACTTGGCGTTGATGGCGACTTCGTCAACATCATTTACTGTGATGTAGCCTGTCCAAGTACTCGGCATTTCAGGGGTGAGGCTTTCAGTAATGCCTCCAATGTTTACACCTTCGTTCTCAATCAAATAGTAATGTCCATGGGGCAGTTCAAGGGTGCTGAAGTTCCAGCCAAACACCTTGCTGTAGAACCTAATCGCTTCCGCTGGATTAGTACAAGTGAGTTCATGCCAGCTTAAACTACCGTGGGTATTAAACGGTGAGACCATAGCAACTTCCCGTTAGATGATAACTGTATTGAGTGTAGTTCACTGTTATCCTGCTCGAATAAAAACTCGGTAAAATGACAGGCTTATGTTGACGACAATAATCTCATTGCTAACATTGCCATGGCGTTTTATTGGAGGAGTATCTGCGTTGTCCCAAGTCAAATCTGCGTCCCATTGTGTCAATATGAGCTTAGTAACTAACCTAATCGCGTTTGTGGTGTTAGTGATTGGGATCGTCGTCGACAGTGCTATCTGTTTGAGTGTGGGGTTATTTGCGTTATCTGGTGCGATAACAAACTGGTTAGCGGTGTATATGTTGTTTGAACGTGTTCCCGGGCTTTATGGCTCTGGTGTTATCCCCGCGCGATTTGAAGCGTTTAAATCTGCCATTAGCACCATGATGATGGAACAATTTTTCTCTCTAGAAAACATCGATAAATTCATTCGCAATAAAAATGCGGCGCCAAAGCTAGATGTGGCCGCCTTACTCAGCAAAATTGATTTAGCGCCCGCCTTTGACGCGCTGGTGGCGACAGTGGCCCAATCCTCATTGGGGAGCATGTTGGCCATGTTTGGTGGTGCTGATGCCTTGACGCCGTTAAAGCAGCCATTCATTGAAAAAATGCAGGATTCGCTACGAGACATTGCCGATGGCGAGGAGTTTGCTGGACTATTGCGCCAGCAACTTGAACAGCCAAATGTAATGGCGAACATGCGTGAGCAAATCCAACTTATCGTTGACCAACGTCTAGCAGAATTAACCCCTAAACTGGTTAAAGATATTGTGCAGCGGATGATCCGCGAGCACCTCGGATGGCTAGTAGTATGGGGCGGCGTGTTTGGTGGTTTGATTGGTTTGGTCAGCGGTATTATTCAACAACTGTAAGGAGTGCTTATGCCTCATGTGATCATCGAGTATTCAGCCAATGTTGCGGATGAACTGGATATTGCTGAATTGGTTCAAACGGCGCACAAAGCTGCGATTGCGACTGGACTGTTTAATCCAGATGCAGTTAAAAGCAGGGCGCATCAGTGTCATCATTTCACCTTAGGCACCGGCAAAATTGACAGTTTTATTCATATCAATGTGCGGATGTTGCCAGGCCGTACCTTGGAGCAGCAACAACTGCTGACTCAAACCCTGTTTGATGCGGTTAATGCCTTTGCGCCTGCGGTTGGCGGCTTATCGGTTGAGACGACCGACCTCGCCAGCGAAAGCTATCGCAAAAAGTAGGCTTTCACACGTGAAGTCTTTGGATTATTCCGACCAAGATTGCCGTTCGCCTTGTGTGCGCAACTGCTGTTTGGACGACAATGATATCTGTTTAGGCTGCGGTCGCAGCCTAACGGAGATCCGTGATTGGCATGATGCTTCAAACGCAGAAAAACTCACTATCTTGCGTAACAGTCGCCTACGATTGTCACAACGCAAATTTTCGACTGGCGAGTAGCTCATCGTCGAGTGTTACACCGAATTAATTGTTTTTACTCACCAGTTAGACCTTGAATCAGTGTTAACTATTGCGGCATATCTTAAAAGTTCTAGATTTTATCACTATCAGGCAGTTTGATAATTTATTGCTGATTAAATAATAACCAGTTAACTCCGTCTCCCTTGAAAACAAAATTAGTTACCCCATCTAATTATTGTGGCAGCGAAGAGCGCTACCACAAATCCAAAAGACCGTGCCATTGGGCGGTCATATCTCAACTAGGGTGCGAAACTTCGGCCCGGAAAATTTTACATATTGCTTACGAGGATATGAGTATGCGTAATTATGATTTAACTCCACTTTATCGCAGTGCCATTGGTTTTGATCGTCTGGCTCGTATGGCAGAAAATGCTGCCGCCAACAATGGTAATGCAGGCTACCCTCCGTACAACATCGAACTTCTCGGTGACAACCAATATCGCATCACTATGGCGGTTGCAGGGTTTGCCATGGAAGAGTTGGAGATCACCAGCGAAGGTGAAAAACTGGTGGTAAAAGGCACTAAAGCTGAGCAACAACCGGAGCGTCAATACCTGTATCAAGGCATTGCCGAACGCGGATTTGAGCGTACATTCCAGTTGGCTGACTACGTCACTGTATCGGGCGCCCATCTCGAAAACGGCTTGTTGAATATCGACTTAGTGCGTGAAATTCCCGAGGCGATGAAACCTCGCAAAATTGAGATCGGCTCAGGTAAAGTATTGGAAGCCGAACTGCAAAGCGAATAAGCTAAGCGCATTCGCGTCGTACAAAGCCAGTCTTCGTGACTGGCTTTGTCGTTTAATCCCTTTTTAAAAATGAGGTGGCTATGTCTCACGAGTCGTTGCTTTGTTATCACACTACTGCGGTGTTAACTGGCACTGAGTTTACAGAGCAGTTTTCGCAGTTGCTCAATGACACGTCCAGTTGGTTGAGATTCACGGTTAGCCAAGGCAACGTTTGCGTTTATAAAGACGGTGAAACTATCGTGCTAAGCCACGCCAACCCGAGCAATGAGATCGCTACTAACGCATTGGGCGATGAAGTGAGCACTTCCGATGACGCGCTAATACAAGTTGATTGTATGTGTACTGCTGAAGATTACTATGCGAAGAAATACCAACTGACCCGCACACATTCTGAAGTGATTGCCGCATTACCTTATTTGCACGGCGGCAAAGCATTAGATTTGGGCTGTGGTAATGGTCGCAACAGCTTGTATTTGAAGTTGAACGACTTTGAGCTGCAGGGCTATGATCGCAACGAGCTTAGTGTTGCCAATTTGAATCGCATCATCGCCGCGGAACAGTTATCGGGGATCAATGCGGCAGTTCAAGATCTTTCTTCATTACAAATCACCGGCGAATATGATTTTATACTGTCGACAGTGGTGATGATGTTTCTGCAGCCTGAAACTGTGCCACAACTGATTGCGCAGATGCAGCAGCACACTAAAAGCGGTGGTTTGAATTTGATTGTGTCGGCGATGGATACCGCAGACTATCCATGTACGGTAGGGTTCCCGTTCCGTTTTAAAGAGAACGAACTGCTTAACTACTACGCCGGTTGGGACATAGTGAAATACAACGAAAACGTTGGCGAATTGCATAAACTCGACGAGCAAGGAAACCGGATTAAACTTCGGTTTGCAACAATCTTGGCGCGTAAATGCTGAGTTTTTGATGCTGTCATTCATTAAAAAACCCGCTTTACTTGAGCAAGTAGCGCGGGTTTTGTCTTCTAAGCCGAAATGAATTACTGCACGTTTTCCAAGTCGCCGAATTGACCGACGAACAGTGGTGAAGTCAAATAACGTTCTGCGGCGGATGGCAGGATGACAACAATCTGTTTACCAGCAAACTCTGGTAATTCAGAGATGCGGTTCGCGGCTACAACTGCAGCACCTGAAGAGATACCCACAAGAATACCTTCTTCCTTCATCAAGCGATGCGCCATTGCGATGGCTTCATCACTGGTCACAGGTTCAACGCGGTCAATAAGTTCCAGATCTAGGTTGCCCGGAATAAACCCAGCGCCAATACCTTGGATTTTGTGCGGGCCTGGTTGTACAGGCTGACCCGCTAGGGTTTGGGCGATAACCGGTGATTCTGCTGGCTCAACAGCTACAGAAGTAATTGCTTTACCTTGCACTTTCTTAATATAGCGGCTGATACCAGTAATAGTACCGCCAGTACCCACGCCTGCGACGATGACATCAACATTACCATCGGTGGCATCCCAAATTTCAGGACCGGTAGTTTTCTCGTGGATCTCTGGGTTCGCAGGGTTAGAGAACTGCTGCAGAATAATATATTTTTCTGGGTCGGCTTGACGCAGTTCTTCTGCTTTTTCAATCGCGCCTTTCATGCCTTTTGCGCCTTCAGTTAGCACTAGGTTAGCGCCAAGTGCTTTTAGCAGCTTACGACGTTCTAGGCTCATGGTATTCGGCATGGTCAGGGTAAGTTTATAACCGCGGGCTGCTGCTACATAGGCAAGCGCAATACCGGTATTGCCTGAAGTTGGCTCAATCAGTTCCTTGTCTTTAGTGAGCAGGCCTTTCTTCTCAGCGTCCCAAATCATGTTGGCACCGATACGGCATTTTACGCTGAAGCTTGGGTTACGGGATTCAACTTTGGCTAGCACATTGCCGTTGCTAACACGATTTAAACGCACCAAAGGCGTGTTACCGATGGTATATGAATTGTCTTCGAAGATTTTGCTCATAGCTCAATAGCTCCTTGAATTTTTCACTACTAAGCATAATGCTCGTAGCGATGATGAGAAGTGAAACTTTGATCTTGTATATTCTATTTGGTTATTAGGTTTTAGTTAGTTATGTCAATAGTCAGCAATAGCAGCGGTCGTGGGTCATTTCTATTGAAGTAACACCATTAGATAGGACTAATTGGTGAATAGTTAACATGAGAAAATCGAGCCCAGTTCACATTATTATTACTCAAAATATTCACACGCTCATAAGATAACAGGTACTATGAAATGTGGTGAAGTACGCAGCTATCACCAGTAGGATGTTGTTTTCCTCTGTATCACGTTCGATACTCAGCGCTGATATGTTTGACAAGGAAGCTCGCATGTCACTAAGTACCAAATTTTTGATTGCGGTACTCTTTGTTTTCCTCGCCGGATTTGGGCTGATACAGCTGCTGATGTATCACCATATTAAGCATGAAACAGAGCAAGAACTGCTAGAGTCAGCAGACCGAGTCAGATCAGTGCTGATGTCAGTGCGACGGATATATCAGCACCAATTTTTAGAGAGCGGCTTACCGCTCAACCATGACACCATTGGCTTTCTACCCGCACATGCCCTCGGTAAAATTTCGCGCGATCTGAGTAACTGGAACAATTCTGGTTTTTCATTTAACAACGTTTCCGATCAACCTCGTAATCCGTTACATGCCGCTGATGCCGTTGAGCAACAAGCAATTGACTTTTTTCGACGTAACCCCACTGTCGAAACCCACTTCATGCCTTTTGAAAATGCCGCGGGCGAGCTGTTTTATCATTATGCTAAACCCATATGGGTTGAAGCATATTGCCTCAATTGTCACGGCAGCAAAGCAACCGCACCCGAAACCATCAAAGATACCTATGATTCCGCTTATGATTATAAAGTCGGTGATTTACGCGGCATTATCAGTATTAAAGTCCCCGGTAAACGGGTGAAAGACAGCATCAAGCATATGTTTGGTATTCAATTGGGGTGGATGGGCGCTTCAAGTGTGCTGGTGGCGTTAATTGTGCTTTGGTTATTGCGCCGCAACGTGATCAAACCGCTCGGTAGTTTACGTGAAGCAATGCGACAAATTCAGATTGGCTCATCTCATGGCCCGATGTTGCTCAACAGCTTACCGCGAGAATTCATCGATATTGCGAAAACCTTTAATGAGATGACCTCTAGTATGGCCTCTAAGGACACGGCGCTCATTGAAAGTGAACTGCGCTATCGCAAGTTGGTGCAGTTGGCGCAAGAAGGGGTGATTCAAACCGATGCCAAGGGCAACATTGCCTATTGGAACAAAGGCGCTGAAAAGATTTTTGGCTATAGCGAGAAAGAAATTCAAGGCAAACCGATTTCAGTATTAGTGCCATATGATTCGCGCGCTAAACATCATGCTGGGATGCAAAGTACATTTGATAGCAGCATGCAGCCATTCGTCGGTAAGATTGTTGAAGTGCCCGCGCTGCGTAAAAACGGTTCTGAAATTCGGGTGGAATTATCGATAACCAGCTGGATGATGAAGTACGACGCCGTCTATGTAGCGGTTATTCGTGATGTAACTGAACGTAAACAGGCAGAAGAGCAGATCCGCCATCTGGCTTTTTACGATTCACTGACGAACTTGCCCAATCGCCGTATGCTGATGGATCAGTTCCGTATCGAGTTGGAAACCAGTGTTGAAACCGGCCAGTACGGGGCGGTATTGATGGCGGATCTTGATAACTTTAAAGCACTGAATGATACCTGTGGCCATGGTATGGGTGATCTGTTACTGATTGAGGTTGCACGGCGGATGAAGAATGCCGTGTCAGCCTCACACACAGTGGCGCGTCTTGGTGGTGATGAATTTATTATTTTGATGGATAGCCTTGGCACGGATCGCAAGCGAGCGTATCAAGAAGCGTTAGATATCGCACGAACCGTCAAAAGCCGAATTCTGCAGCCGTATCGCTTAGCTAGCGAGCTAACCGATTACAGCTGTACCGTCAGTATCGGCGTGGCTTTGTTCCAAGGGGATAAAGAATCAATCGACATGTTAATGACCCATGTGGACATGGCGCTTTATAAGGCAAAAGATGCCGGGCGGGATGTGATTAAATTCTTCGACAATAGTATTCAGCAAGAGATTGCCCAACGTCACGTCATCGAAAGTGCCTTAAGACGAGCAGAGTCGTTAAATCAATTTGTGCTTTATTATCAGCCACAAACTGATGCGAATGGCCGTTTGGTGGGTACCGAAGCTTTGATTCGTTGGTTTAAAGAAGACAATAAAATGGTGTCTCCAGGCGAATTTATTCCTGTGGCTGAGCAATCCGGCTTAATCGAAATGATTGGTAGTTGGGTGATTAATGCCGCGTGTCTACAAATTGTCGCTTGGGAGGCAGCAGGTATTCCCCCTGAAATAAAAGTCGCGGTTAACGTTAGCGCGCATCAATTTGGTCATGTGAATTTTGTGTCGGAATTGCTGATGTCGCTGTCTATCACTGGAGCCGATCCGTCGCGGCTTAAAATTGAACTGACTGAAAGTGCCATTTTGCAAGATATTGAGGTGGCCAAAGAAAAAATCCTCAGGCTAAAAGCGGCTGGTATTCGCTTCTCCTTAGATGATTTCGGCACGGGATACTCTTCTCTGTCGTACTTAAAACAGCTTCCAGTTGATCAGTTGAAAATTGACCAATCATTCGTGCGTGATATTACCGAAGATGAAAGTGATGCCGCCATCGTGCAAGCGATTTTGGCGATTTGCGTATCACTGGATATAGAAGCAATTGCAGAAGGGGTGGAGACAGAAGAACAACTTCAGTTTTTACTGAAACATGGCTGTCGCCGCTTCCAAGGATACTTCTTCGGTAAACCTATGCCAGCATGTGAGTTAGAAGAGCTCTTTTTTACTGATTTAAAACAGAAAATTATCAGTTAATAACGCCCTGTTGCCAGGGCGTCAACAGCTAACATGTTATTCGGGCGCCACTCGCGCGTTGCGATAAACCTCGCGGTATTTATCAACCCACATTGCCGTTGCGCCACAGATGGCCACCGGCATTACGATAAAATTCACTATCGGAATCATTGAAAACAACGTGGCGGCCACGCCGAAACTCATGCTGCTGCCTTTAGTTTGCTTAAGGGCAAACTTCATATCGTTAAAGGGCACCTTATGGTTATCAAACGGGTAATCGCAGTATTGAACTGCCATCATCCAAGCACTGAATAAAAACCAAATAATTGGAAACAGCGTTTGGCCAACCAGCGGAATGAAGAACAAAATCAATACCAGCAGTGCGCGCGGCAGGTAGTACTTGAGCTTTTGCCACTCGCGCCCAAACACTCTCGGCAAATCTTTGATGGCATCCATTGCCCCGCCAGTATTTAGCGGTTTTCCGGTGAGCAATTGTTCGACTTTTTCGGCCAATAAGCCGTTAAATGGCGCGGCTATCCAGTTCATGATGGAGCTGAACACAAAGGAAAACACCACTAACAGTGCGAGAATCACTAGTGGCCATAATACAAAGCTAATCCAATCAAGCCAGCTAGGTACCGATTTATCTACCCAATGCATTAACTCGGACAGGTAGTTAACTGCTAACACTAATGCACCTGAAAATAGCAGCAAATTGACGAGTAACGGCACCACCACAAACCGCCGTAATCCTGGGCGACGGATCAGACTAAAGCCATCCATAAAATATTGAATGCCGCTTTTGGCGGCATTAGGGGTCGACAACATAATACGCTCCCTAAACATGCTTAAAATGAAGTCATGATTGTGATGAACTGCACGTGGTAACACAAGCAAAATGGTGCGTTAAATCTAAAAAAAGGTTACAAAATACAGCAGCTTTGTTAAAGTGAATTCACAACTATAATCGGCGTTATTTCAGCTTTCTGACGTCAATAATCACTTCATCTACGCGATTGGCATTCGGCAACTCATGAGACTAAAACAGATAAAACTTGCTGGCTTTAAGTCGTTTGTCGATGCAACCAAAATTCCTTTTCTCAATCCGCTTACTGCCGTTATCGGCCCTAATGGCTGTGGTAAATCCAATGTGATTGATGCCGTGCGTTGGGTGTTGGGGGAAAGCTCTGCAAAAAATCTGCGGGGCGACTCGTGGGCGGATGTGATTTTTAACGGTTCTAACGGTCGTAAGCCAGTATCAGTTGCCAGTGTTGAGTTGGTATTTGATAACACCGAAGGCCGTATTGGTGGCCAATTTGCAAATTACAATGAGATTGCGGTCAAGCGCCAAGTGTCGCGCGACGGCGATAATCTCTACTTCCTTAATGGGCAAAAATGTCGCAAGAAAGATATCACCGATATCTTTATGGGCACCGGCCTTGGACCGCGAAGCTACGCCATCATCGGTCAAGGCACGATTTCACGATTGATTGAGTGTAAACCGCAAGAGCTGCGAGTTTTTATTGAAGAAGCTGCGGGGATCTCTCGCTATAAAGAGCGGCGCAGAGATACCGAAAACCGAATCCGACATACCCGCGATAATTTGGAGCGCTTAGGCGACATTCGTGCTGAGCTGGGCAAACAGCTAGATAAGTTGACCTTACAAGCCGATGCCGCGCGCCGTTACCGTGAATACAAGCAGCAGGAGCGTAGCTTAAATGCGCAGCTGCTGGTGATGCGCTATCTAGAGCTACAACAACTCGCTGATGCAGAAAATAGTGAAATTTTCAGGCTCGAAACTGAATTGGCAAAGGTGCAGGCGTTGGCTGAACAAGCCTCGTTACAGCTTACCGAGCTCAAACTGCAACGAGATGACTTGGACGACCTAGAGCAGCGCCAAGTTGCGCAGTTTTATCAATCCAATACCGACATTGCCAAAGCCGAACAACAGATTGCCTTTTTAAAAGACCGAGATCAGCAATTAGCACAGACTCAGCAAAGACTGCAAACTCAGTTAGCTCAGGCCAGCGAACGCCATCAACATGCCAGTGCAGAACTGAGTAACTTACAGATAAGACATCAACAATTTGAACCTCTGCAGCAACAAGCGGAAGAGTTGCATTGGGAGCTTTCATCTCAGCAGGAGCAATTGGACGAGCGATTACAGCAGCTCGATGGCAATTGGCGAAAAGCGCGCGTATTAGCCATTGAGCTCAAGCATAAGCAAGAGTTGGACGCGACCAAAGAGCAGCATCTAAAGCAGCAACTGGGGCGTGACCAAGAACAACTCCAGCGAATGTTGCAGCGCTCAAGTGACGTCGCGCCAGTAGCAGAAAATGCTTTAGCCGCGCAACTTGCACAGGCCAAGCAACAGCGAGATGAGACATCACACGCGTTGCAGCAGGCAGACTCGGATTATCAGCTGCAGTTGTGTGAGCAACAGCAGCAGCGGCAGGCAGTTGACAGTGCACGAGAGGCGTTAACCAGCTTACGCCAGCGTCAGCAACTCATCAGCCGTTGGCTCGCTTCACAACAGGCACAGACAGATAGTGGCGGCCAACAGCTTTGGCAACAGTTGCAGGTCGATACCGGGTGGGAAGCCGCTGTCGAATACTGGCTCAAACCGCTGTTACAGCGCCAATGGTCGGACGCCGCTGTTGAAGGGTTCAGCGCACAATCGACTAAGCATTGGGGCCCCATCAGTGCGGCGGCAAATTTAACACCTTGGTTAGGTCGCTGGTTGTTTGCTGAGTCTTTGACTGACGCTGAGCAACTGCTACCAAGTTTGGCAGCTGACCAGCTTATTCTATGTAAAAATGGTCGTTTATTGGGACATGGCTGTGTGCTCTCGATGGCAGATCAACTTGGCGATTCATTAATGGCGATGCGTGCCGAACTCGATGAAGTAGAGCAAGCATTGCCACAAGCTACCCAAGCATTAGAATCCGCCTCACTAAAGCTTTCACTGGCCGATGACGCGGTAGCTGTCGCTTTAGTGCAGCAGCAAGCACTCGCAGCCGCGGTGCAACAAGCGCAACTCGCGTGCTCAAAAGTCGAATTATTGATGGCCAATGCTGCACAACAAGCCAAGCTAGAGGCTGAAAGGCAACAGCAATTGCAGCATGAACGGCAGATTTTGCAGGAGCGTATTGCTGCAGCGGAGTTCGAGCTCGAAGCATTGATTGAGGCGCAGTTTAGTGCCGATGATGCCTTGTATGAAAAGCAAGAGCAGGAGCGGCGGCTGGAAGCTCAGCACAATGAGCTACAGATGCAGCGTAATACGCTCAAATCACAGGTGCAGGAAAGCGAACGCAAAAGTCGTGAATTGAGCCGGCAACTACATGAATTAACCACTGCAATTGCCTTGCAACAGCAGCAGCTCGATCAAGCGGAGCAACAACAAACTGAATTACGCGCTCAGCTTGAGAGCTTGATCCCGCAGCATTTAGCCGTTCAAGATGCACAGCAGGTGGACACACTTGAACAGCAGTTGCAGCAGCTGCTGCAAATCCAACAACAACAGCAGCAAGCGTTAGAACAGACGCGGGCTCAGCAAGCTGAGTTACAAAAGTTGTACGATCAAGTAGCAATCAAGCAAAAACAACAGCTTGCTGAGGCAGAGCACTTGACTCAATCGATCAGCACGTTAAAGTTACGTCGCGAAGGTTTAAAAGGGCAGGCTGAGAGTCAACTGGTATTGTTGAGCGAACAGCAGGTCCGTTTGGCTGAGGTTACGGAACAACTGCCCCACGATGCCACAATCGATAAGTGGCACAAAGATTTAGAAAATGTGCGTGGTAAAATCACCCGCCTTGGGGCGATTAACCTTGCGGCGATTGATGAATATGAGCAACAAAAGCAGCGCAAGCAGTATCTAGACGAACAAGATCATGATTTAACCCAAGCACTGAATAGTTTAGAGGAAGCGATTCGCCGTATCGATCGTGAGACTCGAACCCGTTTTAAAACCACCTTTGATCAGGTGAACCAAGGCTTAGGAGAGTTATTTCCCAAAGTCTTTGGCGGTGGTAGCGCCTATTTAGCCTTGACTGATGATGATTTATTGGAAACCGGTGTAACCATTATGGCGCGGCCACCGGGTAAAAAGAACAGCACGATTCACCTACTTTCCGGTGGAGAAAAGGCGTTGACCGCTTTATCATTGGTCTTTGCAATTTTTAGGTTGAACCCAGCGCCATTTTGTATGTTAGATGAAGTAGATGCGCCGCTGGATGATGCGAACGTCGATAGATTTTGCCGTCTGCTGCAGGAGATGTCGGATAGCGTACAGTTTATTTATATCAGCCATAACAAAATTACCATGGAGATGGCCGATCAGTTGATTGGTGTGACCATGCATGAACCAGGTGTATCGCGTATTGTAGCGGTGAATATTGAAGAAGCCGTCGCGATGGCAGATGCCGGATAACCACAGGAATTTACAGGTCAGCAATGGAAGATTTACAGCCCGTTTTGATTGTATTGAGTGCGATAGCCATTATCGCAGTACTTGCCCACGGCTTTTGGTCTATCCGTAAACAGCAACCCAAGGGGTTTAAAGAATCGCCGCTCAATGGATTAGCGCGCGATGAAGCCAAAACGCGTGAAGCAGGACATTCGCGTGACCGCGATGGTTTTGATGCTGAAGGTGTGGGTGAAGTGCGGGTGCGTAAAATGACCGCCGATGATCGGCCGCCTAAATTGAAAACCACGAAACGACCAAAACCTGCAGCACCAGTGGCGAAACAAGCGGTAAAACCTGTTGAAGCGATAGAACCAACCTTTGAACTGACGAACGATGTCAGTCAGCGTACGCCGAAATCTCAGCGCCAAGAGCCGACAATATTGGTAGAGCCAGAGTTCGAGGTTAAAAAAGTTGCTCAGATGGAACTTGGCTTAGCCACTGACGCAGAGCCAGAGGATATAGAAACAACTGAAGCGGTCGCAGATGCGGATGAAGCGTTACCGCCACCGCGCGATGTATTGGCGCTGCATGTTGTGGCGAAAAACGGCGAGCAGTTAAGTGGTGCTGAGCTGTTGCCTGCATTACTGGCGTTAAATTTCAAATTTGGCGATATGCAGATTTTCCACCGTCATGAAGACAATGCTGGTCATGGTAAAGTGCTGTTCTCGTTAGCCAATATGGTGAAGCCAGGGGTGTTTGATCCCGATAATATGGAACAGTTTACCACTGTTGGGGTTGTGTTATTTATGACGCTGCCTTGCTACGGTGACGCGTTGTTTAACTTCTCCAACATGCTGAATTCGGCGCAGCAGTTGGCTGACGATCTCAATGCAAACTTGCTTGATGGTGAACGCCAGTTGTGGAGTGAACAGATTAAGATGCAATATTTAGCGCGAATTAAAACCAACGCCTGATAGCTGCACGACAAAACATTTGCTGAAGGCCGCGTAACGCGGCCTTTAATTTATCGGACCTAGATATGCCAACAGTTGAACAACAGATTGATGCTCTAATCCAAACCATCAACGAACATAATATTCGCTACTATGTCGATGATAACCCGACAATTCCTGATGCCGAATATGACCGTTTGATGCGGCAATTGAAAGGATTGGAAGCAGAACATCCGGCGTTGCAACGAGCTGATTCACCCAGCCAACGTGTGGGCGGCGCAGCACTTGCTAAATTTGAGCAGGTAGAACATCTGCGGCCGATGCTAAGTCTTGATAACGTGTTTAACGAAGAGGAGTTCACCGCCTTTCATCGTCGTTTGACCGAGCGAGTTGGACCGGTGCAATATTGTTGTGAACCTAAACTTGATGGCTTGGCTGTCAGTTTAGTTTATCGAGATGGCGTATTGGTGCGCGCCGCAACCCGCGGTGATGGGGCTGTCGGCGAGAACATCACTGAAAACGTGCGTACGATTCGCTCAATCCCATTGAAATTACGCGGTGAAGGTTATCCACCTTTACTTGAAGTGCGCGGTGAAGTGTTTATGCCGCGCGCTGCATTTGAAGCGTTAAATGAGCGCGCTAGAGCCCGCAATGAGAAACTGTTTGTTAATCCTCGGAATGCTGCTGCGGGTAGCTTGCGTCAGCTAGACAGTAAGATCACTGCCTCACGTTCGCTGGCATTTTATGCTTATGCCTTAGGTGTGATTGATCCTGACAGCTTTGCAATGGCCGACAGCCATTATGGCCAATTACAGCAACTTAAAACTTGGGGGTTGCCTGTCAGTAGCGAAACTCAGCTCGCCGATGATTTGGCTGGCGTACAGCATTATTACCAAACAATTTTGCAAAAACGGCAGAATCTCGCCTTCGATATCGATGGCGTGGTCTTTAAAGTCAATGAGATTGAAGCGCAGCAGCAGCTTGGTTTTGTAGCGCGCGCCCCGCGTTGGGCCACTGCGTATAAGTTTCCGGCACAAGAGGAGTTGACGCTGCTTGAAGGTGTCGATTTTCAAGTTGGACGTACCGGTGCCGTGACCCCCGTTGCTCGGTTAAAACCGGTATTTGTCGGCGGTGTGACCGTCTCTAATGCCACGTTGCATAACGCCGATGAGATAGAGCGCTTGGGCGTTAAAATTGGCGACACTGTAATTGTACGCCGCGCTGGGGATGTGATCCCGCAAATTGTGGCCGTAGTTTTAGATAAGCGCCCGACGGATGCTGCCGAAATCGTATTCCCACAAGAATGCCCCGTATGTAGTTCCTTGGTTGAGCGGGTTGAGGGTGAAGCCGTGGCGAGATGCAGCGGTGGGCTTTTCTGTGCCGCGCAACGTAAAGAAGCCATTAAACATTTTGCTTCGCGTAAAGCGATGGACGTTGATGGCTTAGGCGACAAAATTGTTGAACAGCTGGTGGATCGCGAATTGGTGAAAAGCCCTGCAGACCTTTACCGTTTGACTGCATCGACGTTAACGACGTTAGAGCGTATGGGGCTGAAATCAGCCACCAATTTGGTTGTGGCAATTCAAGCGTCAAAAACAACTACGCTGGCTAAATTTCTCTATTCACTGGGAATTCGCGAAGTAGGTGAAGCAACTGCTGCGAACTTAGCCAATCACTTTAAAACCTTAGAAGCATTGCAACAGGCCAGTCTGGAGCAATTAATCGAAGTCGAAGATGTGGGCTCTGTGGTTGCACAACATGTGAAGCACTTCTTTGAGCAAAGCCATAATACCGAAGTCATTGAGCAATTGATTGAGACTGGGGTTAGCTGGCCAGCTATCGAAACGCCAAACGAAGAGGCACAACCGCTCAAAGGCCAAACCTGGGTGTTAACCGGCACTTTAACGGCATTAGGGCGCACGGAAGCGAAGGCGAAACTGGAAGCCTTGGGCGCCAAAGTCGCGGGGAGTGTCTCTAAAAATACCGATTGCGTGGTTGCGGGCGAAGCCGCTGGTTCTAAGTTGGCAAAAGCAACTGAGCTTGGCGTCAAAGTGATTGATGAGGCTGAATTGCTGGCGGTGTTGGCGTCATAATGTTTTCTTTTGGGCGTGGCAGTTGAAATCATGGCTGCAGGCGCCCATCTCTAGTTCAACCTCAGCATAATTTTCTTGGAAGCACTATGTTCAGTGTCGAAGATGTTCGTTGGCTTGATGACAAGGGTCATATTCGGCCCCCCTTAGTGCTTTATCTGTTGTTATTATTTATTGCTCGCGGCTGGGTGATCTTCATTCTATCGCTAACCGATGGGAGTGACCGCGCGGCATTGGTGCGCTTTTTCTTTCCTGAACGCAGTGATTTTCTGATTTCTTTAGCTGCCGGTGCAGGTGCGGTGTTGCTATTTTTGTTGGTCACCGCTGAACGACGCCGCAAGCCGCAATGGTTGAGTCATGGCTTTCAGTGGCTACGCCCCATGTTGTTGGTGTTGCTGATAGTGGATGCCGGTTTGTTGTTTTATCGGTTGAAACATAACCACTTTTGGTTTGAATGGTCGATGGCACTTGATGCGCTGTTTCTGTTTTGGTCACTACTTTATCTGCGCGTTTCTCGTCACCTTAAACTCTATTGCCAAGATTGGCGCGGGTAATTTGGCCACAATTTGTAGCTAATTCCTACAATTGTTTGAGCTTTACCAACAAATTGAATGGTTTAGACTTTCGCTTTCATATCAATAAGCTATAGTTTCACTAATTGTCATAATTCCTTTTATCGCCACAATGGGCAGGTGTTTAGGAGCATCAGTGGCCAAAGATACACAAAATCAGTTGCCTGTATCCAAGTTACAGGTGGGCATTACGGTAAAGCTGCCACTGTCTTGGACGGAACATCCATTTCTGTTTAATAAAATCGAGATCAAGTCCTCTGAGCAAATCGAGATGATCAGGCAACTCGGCGTGCCTTATGTACAAGTGCTATCTGGCTTGGAAACATTACCGCCAGATGCATTTGAAATAGAAAAGCCCGTAACCATCGCTGCCGAAGTAGAAGTCGAACAACTGCCAGTGGCCATTGACCAGAGTAAAACTGCTCGCGTGGCATTAAGAAGGAGTCAAAAGCGCTTTATTGATGGCATGAACCAAAGCCGTGTGATGATGAGTAAAGTTGTCAGCGATCCAGAAGGCGCTGTTCGCGAAACTGCGGTGTTGGTTGAAATGATGCTGGAGCATTTATTTGAAACAGAACACTCACGTCTGGCGTTAGTCTCTTCTGGTGAAACTGCGGTCAGTATTACCCAACACGGTATCTCGGTCGCAACGCTGGCATTGGTGATGGCCAAACAACTTGAGCTAACGAAACCACAAATTCGTACTATCGCCACAGGCGCCATTTTGCATGACTTAGGCAAAATGAAAGTGCCTGAGTCTATTCGCCGAAAGCGCTCGGGGCTAACCGCTCACGAAAAGAATTTTTTAGCCATGCACCCCAATTTTGGTTACGACCTGTTGAAGCGTACCGGCCTGTTTTCCGAGGAAGTATTGCATATCGTTTTGCACCACCACGAGTTCTATGATGGCTCCGGCTTCCCTGATGGGTTAAAAGGCGATGCAATTCCAATTGGTACTCAATTAGTTGCGTTAGCAAATGATTTCGATACACAGCTATGGCGCGAAGATATCATTTCGCCGCAAATTGCTTTGGGGTACATGTTTAAAAATCGGGTTGGTATGCACCAACAGTCGTTAATTCAAGTCTTAGTTAAAGTGTTAGGGATTTATCCTCCAGGCACGCTAGTACAATTAAGCGATGGTTTTATTGGGAAAGTGATGCTCACTACCGAGAACGTTGCGAAACCTCAAGTTTGGTCTTGTAAAAAAGATGGCTCTGAGGCGGCATTCCGGTTTTTGATTGATGAGGATGTGACCGTTGAAGCTGCGGTAAAGCCTAATGAGCTATCAGCTGGCGCCACTAAAACCCTTAAATCAAACGATGGCATCAGTTTTTATCTGTGTTGATTCGAGTCTCACAAATCACATTTGGAAAGGTTAAATGAAACGAATAGCAGTCGTTGGATGCGGTTGGTTTGGTCTGCCATTGGCAAAATCGCTGCTTAGCAGTGGCCTTGAGGTACTCGGAACTAAAACCACTCAGGCGGGAGTTGATGCGCTTAATCAACAAGGTATTAAGGGCGAACGACTTTGCTTAGGCGAGGCGGGGACTGCCTCTAGCCTGCAACAGCTGTTAGTGGATGTTGATGCTTTGGTCGTTAATATTCCCCCCGGGCTAAGACGCGGTGAAACCGACTATCTCGACAAGTTACAAGCACTTGTACAGCCGATCCGCGAAAGTCAGGTAAAACTGCTGGTGTATGTGAGCAGCACAGGGGCTTATCCCGACGTTGAGGGACAACTAACTGAACAAGACAGGATTGACGCAGCGGCAGGTAGTAGCGCGGCAATATTGCAACAGGCAGAAATTCTGATGCAATCGTTAACCACAGCAGAGCGAAGAGTAGTGACGGTGCGTTTTGGCGGTTTAGTGGGCGCTGGACGCAATCCCGGACGATTTATGGCCGGTCGAACTGGCTTAGCGAATGGTAGCCATCTCGTTAACCTTGTGCATCTGGAAGATTGTATCGCAGCGGTGACGGCTATCTTACACAGTAAAACAAAACACCATGTATACAATATTGTATCGCCCGCCCATCCTCGAAAAGACCAATTTTATACTGAGGCAGCCCACTCATTAGGTCTTCCCGCACCGCAATTTTTACCTACAGCAAAGGGCGAGGGCAAAGTGGTGCTGGGCAATCTTATTTGTGAAGAACTTGACTTTGATTACCGATACCGTGACGCTAAGTCCTTGTTAGCGTAAGCTGCACACAACAAGGATTAAAGAGGTATCACATGTTGTTTTATCGGCTGTATAAAGTGGTATTGGCAGCAATTGTATTTGCTAGTGTCTTGGCGCCTGTTGACGCCGCAGACTATCAAGAAGGCAAGGATTACCAAGTTGTAGCGGGTATTCCTGAAAATCCAGGTGCTGTGGTTCGAGAGTTTTTCTCTTATAACTGTCCTCATTGTTACCACCAAGACGCCACGTTTAGTGAAACTGCTAAGTTGCTTAAAGATAAGGTGCGTTTTGAACGTACGCCTGTTGGCGTAGGGCGAACTGAATGGGTGATGAGTCAAAAGGCATATTATGTTGCCAATAAATTTAACATCGTTGGCCAAGTCCATAATGAAATTTTTCAGCGCATTCATGAGCAGCACAAACCATTTCAACGTTCACAAGACTTAATCGACTTCTTCACTGCACAAGGTGTTGCCGCAGACGAGTTAACAAAACTCGTGGATTCTGCAGATATCAAACTTGCATTGGCTAACTACGATGCGCAGACACAATTGGCGGGTATTCGCGGTGTGCCGTCTTTGTTGGTCAATGGTAAATACCTGTTGCTTAACCATTCAAAAGATCCACAAGCGTTGGCAAATCTGATCCAATTCCTTGCCCAGCAATAATATTTTGTCTTTCTATTAAGCCGGTTTTAAACCGGCTTTTTTCATTTTTTAGCCCTGCATCTTATCGACATTGGTCTAACGCAAGCCTGCATTGATCTATATCAATAAACCCTTACTTAAACGTTAACTGATTAAATAATATCGGTATTTTTACAATGTTACGTTTACGTAAACAAATGGTTAGACTAAGGTCGCGATTGTGAGCTACCTCGCGATTGCTAGATTAAGTGTGACTTATTTGCACAAAAGGGGAAGTCAAGATGGGCTTTGATAGCAACGAGAAGGCACTGAGTTACTGGCGTGAAAACTTACGTCTAGTGCTGGGACTTTTGGCAGTCTGGTTCGCCGTGTCCTATGGCTGTGGGATTTTACTTGCTGACATGTTAAACGAAATTCATTTTATGGGCTTTAAATTGGGTTTTTGGTTTGCACAGCAAGGTTCCATATATGTGTTCGTCGCGCTGATTTTCGTCTATGCGTACAAAGCGAACGCCTTAGATAAAAAATATAACGTACACGAAGACTAAGGGAGCTGAAAATGAGCGTTCAAGCATTAACCTTTTTGATCGTGGGGCTGTCGTTCGCGCTCTACATCGGTATCGCGATTTGGACGCGTGCCGGATCAACCAAAGATTTCTATGTTGCAGGCGGTGGTGTTCCACCTGTGATGAACGGTATGGCAACTGCTGCTGACTGGATGTCTGCTGCATCGTTCATCTCAATGGCTGGTATTATCTCTTTCGTCGGCTACGACGGTAGTGTGTACTTGATGGGCTGGACTGGCGGTTACGTACTCTTGGCATTGTGTATGGCGCCATACCTACGTAAGTTCGGTAAGTTCACTGTGCCTGACTTCATCGGTGAGCGTTACTACTCGCAAACTGCACGTGTGGTAGCGGTTGTTTGCGCTATCTTCATCTGCTTCACCTACATTGCAGGTCAGATGCGTGGGGTGGGTGTAGTATTCTCTCGCTTCTTGGAAGTTGACGTAGATACTGGTGTGTATATCGGTATGTGTGTGGTGTTCTTTTATGCGGTATTAGGCGGCATGAAAGGGATTACCTACACTCAGGTTGCCCAATATTGCGTATTGATTTTCGCCTTCATGGTGCCAGCAATCTTCATCTCTGTGATGATGACTGGTCACGTTATTCCTCAGATTGGCTTCGGTTCAACCGTAGTCGATGCCGCTGGCAACGATACTGGGGTTTATCTGCTTGAGAAGTTAGATGGACTTTCCACTCAGCTAGGGTTTAGTGAGTATACCCAAGGCAACAAGAGTACCATCGACGTATTTGCGATCACTGCAGCGCTGATGGTGGGTACCGCAGGTTTGCCACACGTAATCGTACGTTTCTTCACTGTACCACGTGTTAAAGATGCGCGTACCAGTGCGGGTTGGGCATTGGTGTTCATTGCAATCCTGTACACCACAGTACCAGCCGTATCCGTATTCTCTCGTGTAAATATGATTGAAACGATCAACGGTGCTGATGGTAAAGGTGTTGCTCACGCTACCGCACCTGATTGGATTAAAAACTGGGAACGTACTGGTCTTATCAAGTGGAACGACAAGAATGGCGATGGTTTGATGTTCTACGGTAAAGGCAAGATCGATGACAACTCTACCAATGAGATGAAAATCGATAATGACATTATCGTATTAGCAACGCCTGAAATTGCTGACTTACCAGCGTGGGTCATCGCGTTGGTTGCGGCAGGGGGCTTGGCGGCAGCATTGTCAACGTCTGCAGGTCTGTTGTTGGTAATTTCTACATCGGTATCGCACGACTTACTGAAAAAGAATTTCATGCCGGATCTGACGGATAAGAAGGAATTGATGTATGCCCGTGCTGCGGCGGCAATCGGTATCGTAATTGCAGGCTACTTTGGTATCAACCCGCCTGGATTCGTGGCTGCGGTGGTAGCATTCGCCTTCGGCTTAGCTGCGTCCTCACTGTTCCCTGCAATTGTTATGGGTATCTTCTCTAAGCGTATGAATAAAGAAGGTGCAGTTGCCGGTATGGTGTTGGGCTTAGGTTTCACTGCGGCATACATTGTTTACTTCAAGTTCATCAACCCAGCGGCAAACGTTCCTGCCAACTGGCTGTTCGGTATCTCACCAGAGGGTATCGGTATGGTAGGTATGATTGTGAACTTTGTCGTGGCTGTTGTAGTCAGCAAGATGACTGCAGATGTACCTGATGATGTGAAAGCGATGGTCGAATCGATTCGCTTCCCGAAAGGTGCGGGCGAGGCGTCAGGTCACTAATCACCTCGATGTAGATTGTCAAAATGAAGAAAGGCGCTTTAAGCGCCTTTCTTGTTTGCTGCAGAAATGGATCGGCAATTCCAATCAACCAGACTAAGCGCACGGGCAAACATAGCTTGATGCTTTTGGACGCACTAGGCTTTCTCTGGTGAAGCCCTTGCTAACTCAACACCATCATTAGCTTGGTAGTGATGATTGGCAAATGCCGCTTTGCGTTTCATGGTGATCGCCACCAACGCTGATAATAAACAGCCCACCATCAAATAAATGGCCACTGCATGCCAACTGCCATCGGCAAAGGTCACCAGTGCTGTGGCGATAAACGGTGTAAAACCACCGCCAACGACACTTGCCACTTGATAACCGACGCCAGCACCGCTATAGCGATATCGGGTACCAAACAGTTCGGTAAATACCGGTTGCTGCACACACACCACCATATCGTGCGCCAGATTTGCCAGTAGCAGTGAACAGATAATAATGCCAGCGACAGAGCGCGCTTCTAGTGAGATAAAAAAAGGTATAGCGCTGACGGCACCAATCAATGCGCCGGTAATATATATCCGTTTACGACCATATTTATCAGCAAGCAGCGCAAAACAAGGAATGGTGATGCAACTCAATGCCCCAACGCATAAGCCGATGTTGAGGAATAGCTCGCGCGATAGCCCTAAATTGTGGGTGGAATAATTTAGCGCAAACGTGGTGACTATGTACATGGTCAGCAGTTCACATAGGCGCAAGCCGATGATCTGCAAAAATGCTGCCGGATGGCGCCGCAGTGCTTCAATTACAGGTAGTGATTGTTGGGCTGTATCGTGAAAGTCTGGTTCGGTCTGATGTTTTGCTTGCTGTTGTTCAAATTCGACAGACTCATCCATGCCTTTGCGAACTGACCACGCGGCGAGCACCAACAACACGCTGAATAAAAAGGGTATGCGCCAGCCCCACGCCAGAAATTGCTGCTCAGTAGTGAAATGGCTGATGAGCGAGACGAGCCCGGTGGATAACAGCAGTCCCACTCCGTAACCAACTTGCACGCCACTGCTATAGAACGCCTTTTTACATTTCGGGGCGTTTTCCACGGCCAGTAGCGCAGCGCCGCCCCATTCTCCGCCGACCGCAAAGCCCTGAATTGCTCTAAGTGTGACTAATAATCCTGGCGCCCACCATCCAATGCTGTCGAATGACGGAAGTAAGCCGATGAGTGCGGTGGATAGTCCCATTAACCATACGGTGAGCATTAGCATCCGTTTGCGGCCGAGACGGTCACCGAAGTGGCCGAAGATAACGCCGCCTAATGGGCGAAATAAAAAGCCAACACCAAAAGTGGCAAATGCCGCTAATGTCCCCATCGCGGGGCTTATCTGCGGGAAAAATTGCTGATTAAAGACTAATGCGGCGGTGATGCCATACAGCAGAAAGTCATACCAATCGACGACTGCTCCGGCAAAACTGCCGAAAGCTGCTTTTCTTGCGCGAACAATAGCTGAAGAATTCTCCCGTGCTTGGGAGATTTGAATATCTGTATCCATCTAGATTAACTACCACAATGACGTTTTTTTGGGGGGGCTAGCTAAGACTTTTCGCGGCTCACGTGTGACGAGGAAAGCGAGCAGACTCGTGTTGTAGCCTAGCGCGCCGTTGATGATTAGAAAACATTTAATTGAATAATCTTCTGTAAGAAAATGAGTAAATTGAGGTAACGATACACTTTTGCGGATTAATCTGAATATTATTCATCCAGATTGCGCGATTGAAGATCATTAGACCAAAGACAGATGGCTGCATGCTTAACCAGCAGCCATTATTGAACTATCAACCTCAATAATCCCCGCGCTTATGGATGAAACAGAACTGCTGCCCATTCGCAACTTCTTGGCGGAAATTGCGCCGTTTAATGAGCTATCCGCGGAGTCATTAGAACTTTGCTGTCGCAATATCAGCATCGGATATTACAGCAAAGCGTCCAAAATTGTCCCGCTTAGCACTGATAATCCAATGTTGTATATCGTCCGTAGCGGTGCCTTTGAAGTCAGAGATGCGGATGATGAATTGGTTGATAGGCTAGGTGAGGGCGATTATTTCGGTTTTCCATCGCTGCTCTCTGGCGAGGCGGTCAGCAACACAGTGCACATTTTGGAAGATGGCTTGGTTTACCATGTCGCGCCAGCCGAATTCGATCTGCTGCGGTTACAGTGCCGTAGCTTCGATCGTTTTTTCAATCGCGCTTATGCCAAACGTTTGCGTCATGAACGTCGTTATCGTAACCGAGAAACTGTCACCACCAATCGTATATCAAGCCTGATTAATAGTGCGCTACTGAGTGTCGACCACAATGAAACGGTTATTGAAGCTGCACGCGCCATGCGTCATCGTCACGTTTCATCTGCGCTGGTGCTTGATAATGGCAAGT
This sequence comes from Shewanella avicenniae, assembly GCF_017354945.1. Taxonomy (NCBI): domain Bacteria; kingdom Pseudomonadati; phylum Pseudomonadota; class Gammaproteobacteria; order Alteromonadales; family Shewanellaceae; genus Shewanella; species Shewanella avicenniae. The sequence goes on from NZ_CP071503.1 coordinate 1,751,640, forward strand.
TGTGTGGCATTTTAACTGACAGAGATTTACGTAATCGTGTGCTGGCTGAAGGGCTCACGGGCGAAGTTGCGGTGCATCAAGCCATGACGCCGTCGCCCGTCACCATTGAGGCAAAATCGTTAGTCTTCGAAGCTATGCTGTTGATGAGTGAGCACAATATTCACCATCTACCGGTCATGGACGCTGGCATCGCCATTGGCATGGTCACCTCGACCGATATCATTAAGAGTCAATCTTCTCAGCCGATTTTACTGATCCGTGAAATTGAACGGCAGCAGGATTTACCCAGTTTGATCGCCGTAAGTAAACAGATCCCTGAGTTACTGCAAAGCTTGATCAGTGCCGATGCCCGTTCAGAAGAGATTGGACGCATTCTTACCAGTGTGACCGATGCGCTTACCCGCAGGTTGATTGTATTAAATCAGGCGCTGCTGGGTGATGCGCCGATGGCGTTTTGTTGGTTAGCGTTTGGTTCGCAAGGAAGGCAAGATCAGGCCGCGTGCTCGGATCAAGACAATGGCCTGTTACTCGCAGAGGAGCTAGATGCTGAGGCAAAAAGCTACTTTCAAGCGTTAGCGCAGGGCGTTTGCAGCGGGCTCAATGATTGCGGTTACGTATTCTGCCCTGGCGATATCATGGCTCAGAATCCCACATGGATGATGTCACTGACACGCTGGAAACAGAAATTCGCCCAGTGGGTCGAAAATCCGGAGCCCAAAGCCTTAATGCATGCCAGTATCTTTTTCGATATGCGTCCGGTATTTGGCCCTGTAAATCTGTTTGATGCGCTACAAGATAGTGTGTTGCAAGGTACTAAAGACAACGACATCTTTTTGGCAGCACTCACTGGAAACGCGACTTTAGAATCACCACCGTTAGGATTCTTCCGTAAATTTGTGCTGGAACGCGATGGGACCGAAGTAAAAGGTATCGATCTGAAGCATCGTGGCAGTGCGCTAATTAACGACATTGCTCGCGTTTATGCGCTGTCAGCTGGCATCAAAGAGGTCAACACGGCGAAGCGAATTAAGCGGGCAATTGATGCAGGTGTGCTTAACCGTAAAGATGGGTTAAACCTCGCCGATGCGTTGGAATTCATTGGTCATATGCGGCTTGCGAACCAAGGGCAGCAGTTTGAGCATCGTCAGTCTTTGTCTAATTATTTAAAGCCTCAAGATTTATCGTCATTGATGCGACATCAATTGGTGGACGCCTTTAAAGTTGTACATGACAGCCAAGCAGCGATTCGACTGAAATTTATGCGGAGTTTTTAATGGCAAGCTGGCGACATCGTATCGGGTTAAGCTATCAGTTGTGGCGAGCGCAAGACGGGTTGGCGGACTACTATGCAGAGCTAAGCCAAGTGCTTAAAAAGGACTCGCTTGCGGGCATACCACTCGTTGCGATTGACCTCGAAATGACGGGCTTGAACGCTCAAATTGACCAAATTATCTCTGTTGGTATCGTGCCTATTGAACAGCAGCGATTACAGATGGCTGGCGCTGAGCACCGGTTAGTGGCTATCAATGGCAGTGTGGGGCAGAGTGCAACGATCCATGGCATTGTGGATCGGCAACTGCAGCAGGATGTGATGTCACAACAAGAGATGCTGCATTGGTTGTTACAACAAACTTACGGCAAATTGATGGTGTTTCATCATGGAATGCTGGATATTACGTTTCTTTCGAAGCTGACGGAGCAGGTATTTAACCGGCCGCTCCATTTGCCCATCATTGATACATTGCAAATTGAGCAACGTCGAGTGATGCGCGATCGACATGTTATTGAACACGGCAGTTTACGCTTAGCCGCTTGTCGAAAGCGTTATAAATTGCCGATTTACGTCGCGCATAACGCGCTGATTGATGCTGCTGCTTGCGGTGAATTATTTTTAGCGCAAACCGCATTTAATGCCTGGTCTAAGCAACCGCTGGATGATTATTTGTTTTGGTTTTGAACAGAGTTTGAAGAAAAAAGAGCGCTAAATAGCGCTCTTATCTATATAGAGCATTGGGGGAGCTTATTGAGCTTTTTCGCGACAGAAATAATCAACAGCGCGTTTAATCAATTCAAGCCCCGTCTTATCAGAAGCGGGCAATTCAGCATCACTTTGCTCGATAGGGGTTACGCGGTCGCCCCACTTAATTAACATTGCAGCACAAGTCAGCCCAGCACCAAATGCACAAGACAAAATGTTTTGACCTGGCTTAATCATGCATTGGTCCAAAGCGTCGCAAATTGCAATAGGGATAGTGGCTGCAGAAGTATTGCCATAGTTGGCAATGTTCACAAATGCTTTGGCAGGATCGATCTTCATCTTATGCACTAATGTATCGATGATACGTTCATTGGCTTGATGTGGAATAACTAAATCCACTTGGTCTTTATCTAACTGACAGTTATCTAGTACCTTGGCACTCAAAGTGGCCATGCCGTTGATAGCACGTTTGAAAATTTCACGGCCATCAAATTGGATAAAGAAATCCAATGAATCCGCTGAGTAACGATCCATTCCTGTGCCGAAACTCGCCTTTAAAATTTCGCGGCCTTCTGGGTCGTTATTGAGCTCGTAACTTAATACGCCCTCTTGCTTGTCGGTCGCTTCTAACACAACTGCGCCAGCGCCATCACCGAAAAGCACTGCTGTGTCGCGTCGTGACCAATCGATAAAGAAACTTAAACGCTCTGCGCCAATGACTAAGACTCTTTTTAATGCGCCACTACGGATTTGACCGGTTGCTAAACTCAACGCATACAAGAAGCCACTACAGGCAGCGTTGATATCAAATGCTGCACAATTTGCGCCGATGTTAGCCTGAACTGTTGAAGCGATATTGGGGATTAAGGTGTCTGGTGTAGCGGTAGCAAGAATAATCATATCGATGTCACTACCGTTCAGTCCTGCCGCAGCGAGTGCTCGTTTGGCCGCGACAGAGGCTAACTCAGAAGTATCGACATGACTGATGTGACGTTGACTGATCCCTGTGCGAGGTTTAATCCATTCATCAGAGGTGTCCATAAACGTGGCTAAGTCATCGTTGGTCAAGATCGCGGGAGGGACACACTTACCCCAACCAGTTATCGTGGCGTACTGCATATAAAAAATACTCTCAATATTGGCGCTAGACGTAGCGACTAATTACATAATGTGGGACGAACATACCGCACATGGATATCGCTGAGCCAACGTTCGCAATGAACAAACAGGATATGAAGGTGTGATGAGGTTCTGTTCAATGGGCTTAGGTTACCCCGTGATTTGCGATAAATAAAGGCCGAACCTTTATCAAGAACGCCTTAATAGTGAGGTAATGGCTAACATTTAGATAAACTCACATTTTGGGTGTATCTATAGCTGCTTTTTTGGCGCAACTACCTATAATGCCATGCAACAGAAGTTCGGGAGATACAGCGTGAAAAAAGCAGTATTTTTGGATCGGGACGGAGTAATTAACGTCGATTCAGGTTATGTCCATACCATTGATGACTTTGAATACGTAGAAGGCGTATTCGAAGCATGTCTGGCACTCAAGCAACAAGGTTATCTATTAGTCGTAGTAACCAATCAATCTGGTATTGCGCGTGGACTCTATTCAGAAGATGAATTCCAGCAATTGACCGAGTGGATGGATTGGAACTTTGCCGACAAAGGTGTCGATCTCGACGGTATCTATTATTGTCCGCATCATCCAGAGAACGGCGTAGGCGAATATAAGCAGGATTGTGATTGTCGCAAACCCAAACCCGGTATGCTAATCAGCGCGCAACGTTTTCTCAAAATCGACATGAGCCAAAGCGTAATGATTGGCGACAAAGCTGACGACATGCGGGCGGCAATTGCGGCCGACATTCCTACGCGGATTTTAGTTCGTAGCGGTAAAGAAACGACCTCAGAAGCCGAGCAACTCGCATCTGTGGTACTCAATTCCATCGCCGATGTGCCAGCGTATTTACAGCAAAAGCGCTGAAAACGTAGCAAATTTATACAAATTAGCGTGGCCTGGATTAAAAACTGAGCGGTCACGCCTAAAATTGGGATTTATTGAATATTTAGGGTTGCACAAAATAATTCAGCCCCTATAATTCGCTTCCACTGATTCGCGATAAGCGCTTCAGCCTCTAACAGGTATCTGTTGGAATGCTCTTTAACAAGTTATCAAGCAATCTGTGTGGGCACTCTCAGGTTGATATATCGACAACGATTTATCGACTTTATGAAGAGTGTTCATACGAACAGAATTCATTAGAGTCAAAACTTTCAATTGAAGAGTTTGATCATGGCTCAGATTGAACGCTGGCGGCAGGCCTAACACATGCAAGTCGAGCGGCAGCGGGGAGTAGCTTGCTACTCTGCCGGCGAGCGGCGGACGGGTGAGTAATGTCTGGGAACTTGCCCATTCGAGGGGGATAACAGTTGGAAACGACTGCTAATACCGCATACGCCCTACGGGGGAAAGGAGGGGCTCTTCGGACCTTCCGCGAATGGATAGGCCCAGATGGGATTAGCTAGTTGGTGAGGTAAAGGCTCACCAAGGCGACGATCTCTAGCTGGTTTGAGAGGATGATCAGCCACACTGGAACTGAGACACGGTCCAGACTCCTACGGGAGGCAGCAGTGGGGAATATTGCACAATGGGGGAAACCCTGATGCAGCCATGCCGCGTGTGTGAAGAAGGCCTTCGGGTTGTAAAGCACTTTCAGCGAGGAGGAAAGGTTAGTAGTTAATACCTGCTAGCTGTGACGTTACTCGCAGAAGAAGCACCGGCTAACTCCGTGCCAGCAGCCGCGGTAATACGGAGGGTGCGAGCGTTAATCGGAATTACTGGGCGTAAAGCGTGCGCAGGCGGTTTGTTAAGCGAGATGTGAAAGCCCCGGGCTCAACCTGGGAATTGCATTTCGAACTGGCAAGCTAGAGTCTTGTAGAGGGGGGTAGAATTCCAGGTGTAGCGGTGAAATGCGTAGAGATCTGGAGGAATACCGGTGGCGAAGGCGGCCCCCTGGACAAAGACTGACGCTCATGCACGAAAGCGTGGGGAGCAAACAGGATTAGATACCCTGGTAGTCCACGCTGTAAACGATGTCTACTCGGAGTTTGGTGTCTTGAACACTGGGCTCTCAAGCTAACGCATTAAGTAGACCGCCTGGGGAGTACGGCCGCAAGGTTAAAACTCAAATGAATTGACGGGGGCCCGCACAAGCGGTGGAGCATGTGGTTTAATTCGATGCAACGCGAAGAACCTTACCTACTCTTGACATCCACAGAATCTGGTAGAGATACCTCAGTGCCTTCGGGAACTGTGAGACAGGTGCTGCATGGCTGTCGTCAGCTCGTGTTGTGAAATGTTGGGTTAAGTCCCGCAACGAGCGCAACCCTTATCCTTACTTGCCAGCGGGTAATGCCGGGAACTTTAGGGAGACTGCCGGTGATAAACCGGAGGAAGGTGGGGACGACGTCAAGTCATCATGGCCCTTACGAGTAGGGCTACACACGTGCTACAATGGTCAGTACAGAGGGATGCGAAGCCGCGAGGTGGAGCCAATCTCTTAAAGCTGGTCGTAGTCCGGATCGGAGTCTGCAACTCGACTCCGTGAAGTCGGAATCGCTAGTAATCGCAAATCAGAATGTTGCGGTGAATACGTTCCCGGGCCTTGTACACACCGCCCGTCACACCATGGGAGTGGGTTGCACCAGAAGTAGATAGCTTAACCTTCGGGGGGGCGTTTACCACGGTGTGATTCATGACTGGGGTGAAGTCGTAACAAGGTAGCCCTAGGGGAACCTGGGGCTGGATCACCTCCTTACCTAAGCGATATACGATTTGATGAGTGTTCACACAGATTGCTTGATGAAATGTAGAGCAAGAAAACAGAGAAATCTGTAAGGGGTCTGTAGCTCAGGTGGTTAGAGCGTTCGCCTGATAAGCGAGAGGTCGGTGGTTCGAGTCCACTCAGACCCACCAATAATCTTGAAAATGGGGCTATAGCTCAGCTGGGAGAGCGCCTGCCTTGCACGCAGGAGGTCTGCGGTTCGATCCCGCATAGCTCCACCATCTTTCAAGATGAACACTTGCTCCGTGGTAACGGAAATGCCAAAGATAAGTTTCGAATTTATCTTTGGCTTTTTTAAGCCTGCTCTTTAACAATTTGGAAAGCTGATAGTAGAGATTAAATAGCGATATTTAATCGAAATTGAGTTCTCAAAATACTTCAATCAAGTGTTTTGGATATTCATGTGTTCGAAAGGACACAATCAAGGCGAAAACAAACCATATGGGTCGTGCATACGATTCGGTCGAGGAAACTCATCCGGGTTGTATGGTTAAGCGACTAAGCGTATACGGTGGATGCCTTGGCAGTCAGAGGCGATGAAGGACGTATTAACTTGCGATAAGCTCAGATGAGGCAGTAAAAGCCGCTTGAGTCTGAGATTTCCGAATGGGGCAACCCACTTACATAAGTAAGTATCATTAAGTGAATACATAGCTTAATGAGGCAAACCGGGAGAACTGAAACATCTAAGTACCCCGAGGAAAAGAAATCAACCGAGATTCCCCTAGTAGCGGCGAGCGAACGGGGACCAGCCCTTAAGCTTTTGGGGTGTTAGTGGAATGCGTTGGAAAGCGCAACGGTACAGGGTGACAGTCCCGTACACGAAAACTAACCTTAAGTGAAAACGAGTAAGGCGGCACACGTGACATGTTGTCTGAAGATGGGGGGACCATCCTCCAAGGCTAAATACTCCTGACTGACCGATAGCGAACCAGTACCGTGAGGGAAAGGCGAAAAGAACCCCTGTGAGGGGAGTGAAATAGAACCTGAAACCGTATACGTACAAGCAGTGGAAGCGGTTCTTGAGACCGTGACTGCGTACCTTTTGTATAATGGGTCAACGACTTACATTTAGTAGCAAGGTTAAGCGAATAGCGGAGCCGTAGGGAAACCGAGTGTTAACTGCGCGTTTAGTTGCTAGGTGTAGACCCGAAACCCGGTGATCTAGCCATGGGCAGGTTGAAGGTTGAGTAACATCAACTGGAGGACCGAACACACGTCTGTTGAAAAAGACGGTGATGACCTGTGGCTGGGGGTGAAAGGCCAATCAAACCGGGAGATATCTGGTTCTCCTCGAAAGCTATTTAGGTAGCGCCTCGAGCGAATACCATTGGGGGTAGAGCACTGTTAAGGCTAGGGGGTCATCCCGACTTACCAACCCTTTGCAAACTCCGAATACCAATGAGTACTACTCGGGAGACAGACGGCGGGTGCTAACGTCCGTCGTCAAAAGGGAAACAACCCAGACCGTCAGCTAAGGTCCCAAAGTTATTGCTAAGTGGGAAACGATGTGGGAAGGCTTAGACAGCTAGGATGTTGGCTTAGAAGCAGCCATCATTTAAAGAAAGCGTAATAGCTCACTAGTCGAGTCGGCCTGCGCGGAAGATGTAACGGGGCTAAGCAATACACCGAAGCTACGGGTACATACTTTGTATGTGCGGTAGAGGAGCGTTCTGTAAGCCGTTGAAGGTGAAGGGGTAACCCACACTGGAGGTATCAGAAGTGCGAATGTTGACATGAGTAACGATAATGGGGGTGAAAAACCTCCACGCCGAAAGACCAAGGGTTCCTGTCCAACGTTAATCGGGGCAGGGTGAGTCGACCCCTAAGGCGAGGCTGAAAGGCGTAGTCGATGGGAAACGGGTTAATATTCCCGTACTTCTGCTAACTGCGATGGAGAGACGGAGAAGGCTAGGCCAGCGCGGCGTTGGTAGTCCGCGTTTAAGGTAGTAGGTGTTGTGCTTAGGCAAATCCGGGCACATTTACACTGAGAGCTGATGACGAGTCACTAAGGTGATGAAGTGGTTGATGCCAAGCTTCCAGGAAAATCTTCTAAGCTTCAGGTTAGTAGGAATCGTACCCCAAACCGACACAGGTGGTCGGGTAGAGAATACCAAGGCGCTTGAGAGAACTCGGCTGAAGGAACTAGGCAAAATGGTACCGTAACTTCGGGAGAAGGTACGCTCCTGTTGGTGATGAGACTTGCTCTCTAAGCTGACGGGAGTCGCAGATACCAGCTGGCTGCAACTGTTTATCAAAAACACAGCACTGTGCGAACTCGCAAGAGGAAGTATACGGTGTGACGCCTGCCCGGTGCCGGAAGGTTAATTGATTGGGTTATCTTCGGAGAAGCTCATGATCGAAGCCCCGGTAAACGGCGGCCGTAACTATAACGGTCCTAAGGTAGCGAAATTCCTTGTCGGGTAAGTTCCGACCTGCACGAATGGCGTAATGATGGCCAGGCTGTCTCCAGCCGAGACTCAGTGAAGTTGAAATTGCGGTGAAGATGCCGTATACCCGCGGCTAGACGGAAAGACCCCGTGAACCTTTACTATAGCTTGGCACTGAACATTGACCCTGCATGTGTAGGATAGGTGGGAGACTATGAAGTTAGGACGCTAGTCCTGATGGAGTCGACCTTGAAATACCACCCTTGCAGTGTTGGTGTTCTAACCTTGGCCCCTAATCGGGGTTAGGGACAGTGCCTGGTGGGTAGTTTGACTGGGGCGGTCTCCTCCTAAAGAGTAACGGAGGAGCACGAAGGTTGGCTAAGTACGGTCGGACATCGTACGGTTAGTGTAATGGCACAAGCCAGCTTAACTGCGAGACAGACACGTCGAGCAGGTACGAAAGTAGGTCATAGTGATCCGGTGGTTCTGAATGGAAGGGCCATCGCTCAACGGATAAAAGGTACTCCGGGGATAACAGGCTGATACCGCCCAAGAGTTCATATCGACGGCGGTGTTTGGCACCTCGATGTCGGCTCATCACATCCTGGGGCTGAAGTCGGTCCCAAGGGTATGGCTGTTCGCCATTTAAAGTGGTACGCGAGCTGGGTTCAGAACGTCGTGAGACAGTTCGGTCCCTATCTGCCGTGGGCGTTGGATGATTGAGAGGGGCTGCTCCTAGTACGAGAGGACCGGAGTGGACGAACCGCTGGTGTTCGGGTTGTCATGCCAATGGCATTGCCCGGTAGCTACGTTCGGAATCGATAACCGCTGAAAGCATCTAAGCGGGAAGCGAGCCTCAAGATGAGTCATCCCTTAGACTTTAAGTCTACTAAAGAGCCGTTCAAGACCAGGACGTAGATAGGCAGGGTGTGTAAGCGTTGTGAGGCGTTTAGCTAACCTGTACTAATGACTCGTGCGGCTTAACCATACAACCCCGATGGGTTTTGGTAACCTTGATGAATAGAGAAATACTTGATTTGAAGTATGAGAACGAACTACTAAAAGAAGCAGCTTTCCGAATTACTTGTTTTTGCCAGAAAGGCGAGAGCAGAAAAGAATTTGTCTGGTGACAATAGCATTGTGGTCCCACCTGATCCCATCCCGAACTCAGAAGTGAAACACAATCGCGCCGATGGTAGTGTGGGGTTTCCCCATGTGAGAGTAGGTCATCGCCAGACGCCCAATTAGATTTACACTTGAAAAAAGTGGAATCAAAAAAGATAGCAGAGGCCACCCAAACGGGTGGCCTTTTTGTTTTAATTGCAATTCCACAATCTCATTTTGTACTTGTCTTGAACATCATAACCATCTTTATTCTCGATAAATCACAAACCTAGCCATTTCTTTCTATGTCTAATGTTCGTCAAATAATGTCGGCGTTCAATGTGTTATGATGCCAACATTCAGAGAAAGTCATCGGAGTGAATGGCGGTGTTAACCAAGCTATTAGTGACGCTTTTGGTTGTTGTGATTGGTTGGAAGGTGATTAATAAACGTCAGACATCGACCAGTATACAATCAGCTAAAGCAGCTTCATCGCTGTCGAATAATAAATACACCTTAGTGGCTGGACTATTATTAGTAGTAGCTGCGGCAATCGTTGGTTGGCAATGGTGGGTCGGTTTTCAGCAGGTGAGCGTCACTATTGTGTCGCCCCGAGATGGTAAAGTAGAAACTTATCTCGTGCGAAAGCGCGATATTAGTGAAAATAAAATTGTGACAGTTGATGGTCTAATCATCAGGCTCTCTCAAGAAGAACGGATAGAAATTACACCGTAGTTTTCTTATTAAAGAGATTAACTTTTCTTTCTGAATTAATCAGTTAAACTATCACCACTTTTCCCTTCCTGACCGAATTAGCTGCCTTAGGAGGTTCTATGATTACCGCTTATATTTATCAACATCAGCAGCTAAAAATCATTGAACTCACGACATCAGATGCTATTCCCAAAGACACTCTTTGGTTAGATCTCTATCGCCCTGACGAGTTAGAGCGTGAGTGGTTGGCTAAATATTCGGTTGAGGAAGTGCCTGATGAAGAAGATATTAACGAAATTGAAGCGTCAGCACGTTTTTACCAGAATAGCGACGGTTTACACATCAATTCATTGTTTCCGCAGCGTGTAGGGCAAGATGTACGAGGGGTTAACGTATCCTTTAATTTGCGTACGAATTTTTTACTGACAATTCGTGAAGAGGATGTAGGACTTATACGTCTGTTGCGTAACTATTTGCGCTTAGGACGAATTGACGTCAAGACGCCTCAGGGGTTGTTCCTTGAGTTGTTTAACCTCAAAGTCGAATATTTATCTGACTTAATCGAAGACGTTTATACGGTGTTGGAAAACGTTAGTCAGCAGGTGTTCGAAAGTGATGAGCTAGACGATATTTTCCGTATGATTACCTTGCAGGAAGACTCGAATGGAAAAATCCGTTTGAGTTTGCTGGATACCCAGCGTTCCTTGCGATATATGCAAAAGTATTACCGCCGCGAATTGCTCGAAGAAGAGATGAAAGATATGCGTGAAATGCTATCCGATATCGAGTCTTTGATGCCTCACAGTCAGTTTATCTTCGATAAATTGAATTTCTTGTTGGACGCCGCAATGGGTTTCAGTGGTTTACAACAGAATAAAATTATCAAAATCTTCTCGGTTGCTGCGGTCGTGTTCCTACCACCCACGCTGATTGCAAGTAGCTATGGCATGAACTTTAAGCACATGCCTGAATTAGATTGGTATGTAGGTTATCCATTGGCTATCGTGTTGATGCTAGCCAGTGCGGCTGGTACATATCTGTTCTTTAGACGTAAAGGGTGGCTATAATTCAACCCGTTTTACGATTAAGTTGAATCACCTCTGCTCGATGACTTCTGAAATGTTCGGGGTCTCGCAACACATCGGCAAGTGCACCAAACTTAGTACGCATCATAGACACTGTGGTAATACAACGTTGATAAGGATTGGTGCAGAGTTCGAGCCGGCGGTTAAGGTGTTCCTTCACCGCCCGGAGTTGAGATTGATTGCCGCCAGCGCTGTTAATCAGCTCTTCCGACATGGATGACTGCAACTGATTTAGCTCTTCAGGCCTATGTTTTGCCATCCACATCAACGTATCAAAGTCTGGTAAATCTTTCATATACGCGCTCCTTTCCGTCCTTGGCTGCCTTGAATGACAGTGGAGCTAGTCCGCCCCGCTTAGTTAAAGCGTAGCGTATATTTCAACAAAAGCTGTATTAATTATCCCTTTGAGTCAGAGCCAAAGTAGTAACTGATTCTTTCTCTTGGGTTTAAGTATTTATAGATATTTTCCGGTAATGCTGTAGCTGGAATGCAACGCGTTATTTTCAGCCCTTCGGCTTCCAAGTCGATGATCGGTGCTTGATCTTTAGGCACCATTGGATCGTAGACGAGAATACGCGGGTATAACAGTTTGTCGAGATTCACCGACATCACGAGTCCAAACTGACCTGAGGTTAGCTCAACGACAGAACCTGGTGGATAAATGCCGAGCATTTTGATTAGCGTTCCGACAACTTCTTGATTTAATTTCCCTTTCGAATATTTATATAAATACCCCAGCGCCGCATATGGCGTTTTTCCACTTTGCCCTGAAGAAGGATGGCACAGTGTATCGTATTTATTTACCGCAGCAGCGAGTTGCGCATGTTTCGAGAGTTGATCTGCTTTCAGATTTCTTGGATGTCCGCTGCCATCTAAGTATTCATGATGGTTCACAATCACGTCAGTTGCAGCTTGTGGAAAATTGTCAACAAGCTTGATGAGTTCAGTCCCAAGCAGGGGATGTTGATTGAGCAGATTCTGTTCTGGGGCTGAAAGAGCTTCTTTCTTACGCAACAATTGTGTTGGTAGTTTAAGTTTTCCGACATCGTGAAACAACGCCCCTAAGCCCATCGCTTCAATATCTGCTCTTGGCCATTCGAGTTGTTTTGCTATCAACATCGAAAGCACTGCAACGTTTAGCGAATGATAATAAATACCATCGTCTTTCTTTTGATCTGCCATTAGATGTAGTACGAGGTTATCCGTCGCCAGTAATTCATCTGTAATGTCAGAAATTAACTCTTTGCCTTCGTCTATCGCATTTAATGGGCGTGATCGTAGCTTATTGATTAGATTTCGCATTCTAGCCAGAGAACGATCGAAATTCTCTTCGGTTTTGTTTAAATCCCGACGCATTTTTTTAAGTATTTCGATACGCTCAGCTTTGTAGTGCTCCATTTTGACATGGAGTTCATCGACTTCCTGAGCTGAAATATCTGCTCCAGCTTCATTATCGTTATCTAGCGGTGGAACGTCGCTTTTGGAGATGTCTACATAAACCGAATCCAGTCCTAATTTCTTGATAAGCTCTATCTGTGCTTGTTGTTTGATTCGAAAGCTGCTGAAAAGGAACGGGTGATCCTTCCACGATAAAGGGAGTCTGACATAGTTACCGACTTGCAGCTGATTTATGGAAACGAAACGACTATTACCCATAGGACACTATTTTGGTTGTTATAAAAATGGTGAGTTGTACTCTATTACTTTACATCACGATGATAGAGATGCCAGCATATAGTGATCATGGAACATGAACTTGGCAACATGGATTTTATAGAAGTTTTTCCTAACGCAATTTCTGACGCGCTATGTGAGCGAATTATCACCATATTTGACCAACATCCTCAAGTTCGACAAGGTCGTACAGGCCTCGGTGTTGATGAAGCTAAAAAGCTAAGTACAGATATCACGCTTGATCGGCACCAAGACTTGTTACCGTTACGAGACGAGATACTTGCGCAAACTTTCTCTGCCATTTGCGATTATTTTGATAAATACTCACTGGCGCTGATGGGAGCCGTTGCAATGCAAGTCTCTGATGAGAATGGTCATATTGTGACTTTATCGCTTGATAATTATCAGCGCTTCGGACATCCTCGAGCGGCTTCGCTGGTTAAGTATCTTTATCGCAGTGGCGAGTTGAATATTCAAAAATATCCCAAAGGAAAGGGCGGTTATCCTCATTGGCATTCAGAACAATATCCGCAGCTGCCGGATAACGAAGCTTTACATCGTGTCGTGTTGTTTATGGTGTATCTGAATGATGTCACAGAGGGCGGCGAAACAGAGTTTTACTACCAGAAAAAGAAACTCATCCCCAAAAGGGGAACCTTGGTGATAGCGCCAGCAGGTTTTACCCATAGCCATCGCGGTAACGTGCCAATCAGTGACGACAAATACATCGTCACATCTTGGATAATGTTTAATCGTGCCGAGCAGCTATATCGCCGTTAACGTTTAGCATTACACCAGCGGAATAGTAATGCGGAAGCAGGCGCCTTCCAAAGATGATGATTCAATTGACAGCACGCCGCCATAGCTATCAACAATTTCATTACAGACGGCGAGGCCGATACCTTGGCCCGCCGATTGTGTATCGGCACGTACACCGCGTTGAATGATTTTTTGTTTAAGCCCTTCTTCAACGCCTAGACCATCATCTTCTACTAAAATCTCAAGTTGCTGTCTATTGGCTCTAGCACTGACTTTTACGGTAGAGATGCATAATCTAAACGCGTTCTCCATGAGATTTCCGACTAATTCCATCAAATCACCTTGTTCTCCCGGGAAGCTCAATTGTTGACTGATGTCGGCGGCAAAGGTGACATTTTTGTCGCGGTATACTTTGAACAACATTTGCGCCAGTTGGTCTACTAATGGCGCTATGTAGGTTGCCTCTTTTTTGAGGCCTTTACGCCCAAGCATGGCGCGTTTAAGTTGATATTTGACCAACTGATCCATCTGGCTAACTTGTTCCATCACTTTTTCACACAGCTCCTTGCGTGACAGCTGTTCATCGTCAGTAATGGCATGCACTGCGGCTAAACGTGTCTTAAGGCTATGGGCCAGATCATTCATCGCATTCTGATAACGTTGTTGTTGTTCACCTGATTGCCTGATCAGTTCGTTAAGCGCCTGAGTAATTCCCTCTAGCTCAATCGGATAACCACCAGACAATGAGCCTGTTTTACCCTGGATAATCGCTTTCAGTTCATTTCGCATTTTGCCTAACGGCTGCATACCCCAGTAGGCGGCACTGACCAGCAGCAGCAACGCGAGCGCGAGTACAAGTGCGAGCCGCAAGTATGTACGTTTGGCAAATTTGGTGGATTCTTGTTCAATTCGCTCAGCATCTTTCAGGACGAGTAAATTGTAATGAATAGAGGCTATGTCGACTGAAAGAAGATAAGCGAAATAGCCGCGCTGATCATTCATATTGAGGTAGTAGGGCGGAATTTCGTCGCGAATTGCATTGAAGCGCTCGCAAATATCAAACAGCCCCCGATCGACTGCTAATGCAGAGGTCCATACCTGTTTAAATCGATCGTCACACGATGCCATGACGTAAGGCTGTTTGGTGCTGTTTTCCTCGAGCCAAGCACTGGTGTCAGGGATTAAATCATGTTCTCTCAACTCGGCGGCAACTTGAGGAATTTCAGCAATCAGCTTCGCTGTTTCTTCGTTGTAAGAGTTTTGTGCATGAAGAATGTTCACCATCCATGCTAAGCCAAAGCCCACTAACGCGATGATTGACAATGATGTCAAAAACATCCGCGTTAATAGGCGCTTTTTGGGTTTGAGGTTTAATTGCATGGAAGATTAAATTTATAGCCTTGGCCACGAATTGTAATGATGGGGTTTTCAATCCCATCGCGAGTGAGCTTTTTACGCAAGCGGCTGACCATTACTTCGATGGTGTTAGGATCGCCTTCTTTGTCACCATAAATCACGTCAAGCAAGCGTTGTTTAGCAACTACTTCATGGTTATGGCGCATTAAGTATTCGAGGATCTGATATTCGAATGCGGTGATATCCATCAACTCACCACTCATGGTGACTTGTTTTGCTGCAAGGTCTAGCGACAATTCACCACTGTTAATCAACGGCTTTACGAACCCCGCACTGCGGCGGACCAAAGCATCTAAACGTGCTACCAGTTCTTCCTTTTGGAACGGCTTGACTAAGTAATCATCCGCTCCTGCATTTAGGCCTTCGACTTTATCCTGCCAATTCACACGTGCGGTGAGGATCAACACTGGGGCTTTCAAATCGGCTTCGCGCAACTGCTTAATTAATGAAATACCATCTTGGTCTGGTAAACCCAAATCGATAATCGCAACATCTATAGGGTAATCCGTCGCTTGATAAAAACCCTCTTTGGCCGTTGCAGCCACCTGCACTTGATTACCAAGCTCACTTAACTGAACTTTTAGGTGGTGTGACAGAAGGGGATCGTCCTCAACAACCAATATTCTCATAATCTTAAAATCCTTATTGCAGCGGCATCAGTGTATTGTGAAATCAGTATGATGCCAATCATGTAAGTGTAATGGCTGATAACTTAACTGCTGCTGACGACCAGTGAGGAAGATGTGCGCGGCATTTTATCAGCAGATAAAATCTCGTGACTGTTCAGCTCTAGCATTTGTTGGTATCGTTAATCCATTAGCTTAAACCTCAGATTGTTGCTTTTTATGAATTTAGGGTGGTGAGTAAGGTTACTGCCGGCCCGCAGATCAGTGAAGTTAGATGGAGCCCCGCCGTGAAAGGACAAATTTTAGAAGAGATGAGAGTATTGCAAACGATTGATCCTGAATTTGAAGTTCAGCGTCGCATTGCATTTCTCAAAACAAAGTTGCTACAAGCAAAATGTCGCGCATTAGTGTTAGGGATCAGTGGTGGTATTGATTCAGGTCTTGCTGGCCGATTGTGTCAGCTGGCGGTGGAGTCGCTGAACCAAGAAACGGGTTCTGATGACTACACCTTTGTTGCTATGCGTTTACCATATTTAGAACAACGCGACGAAGATGAAGCGCAAATGTCACTGGCCTTTATCAAGCCATCACGCATTGTCACAGTAAATGTTCACGATGGGGTAGAAGGTATTCATCATCAAGTGCTTTCAGGGCTTGAAAATGCCGGAATTTTGCAGCCGGATGATGCCAAAGTAGACTTTGTTAAAGGTAACGTAAAAGCCCGAATGAGAATGGTTGCGCAATATGAAGTGGGTGCGATTGTCGGTGGCTTAGTGGTCGGTACCGATCATAGTGCCGAAAATGTGACCGGTTTTTATACCAAATGGGGTGATGGTGCGTGTGACTTAGCACCGTTATTTGGTCTGAATAAACGACAAGTACGTCAACTTGCAGCTTATCTCGGTGCGCCAGAGGTGCTGGTTAATAAAACCCCAACGGCCGACCTTGAGTCAAATCGTCCAGGACTTGAAGACGAAGTCGCATTAGGGCTCACCTACGAGCAGATTGATGATTTCTTAGAGGGTAAAGACGTCCCGGCGGAAGTCGAAGCGCGTGTGATTGCAATTTACAACGCAACCCAACATAAACGCCAATCTATTCCAACAATTTACGATTAATCGTTCTAGTTAAAATCGTCACTGAAATAGCCGTCCGCAATGGGCGGCTTTTTACTGAGCTAAACACTGTCGAAACTCGGTAATAAGTGCATTTGGAAACTGACGATAATCAAAGTAGGGCAGTTGCCATTGCCCATTTGATAAATTTACGATTTTTTCGCCGTTATCCATTATCTGTGGTGAGCGAGCAAACAGCCGGTTAACAATCTCCTTGCCGCTGAACAATTCGATACTTGCGTGTTGGTTTAGGATAGTTTCATCAGCGTAAAAACACACTATCTGCAACAGTTGCTGCTGCAAAAAGCCGCGCCAGTCAGCAAGGTTGGGCGTAAAAATCTTAGCACTGATAACAAAAATTTTGCGCCAATGATTGGAGTTGCTTTCAAGTAGCTGCTGCATTGCGGCTGTTTGTTGCCAATGCCAGTCGGGCGGAATTATCGGCGAATGCGGCAGATAAACACAACAAACAGCTGTCGGATTTCCAATAATCATGAAGGTCTTTTGATTCCCTAATCACATTTATATTCAATGAATTGAATATTTGCATTGTGTCACAGATTCTACATAAAATTAGACAACAATAGGGAATATAGACGCTAACAACTACACTTTGTTTTGGGTGGGTTATTGGTTCACGAACGTTAGCACCGATTTATATGGAGGTAGAATTGGAAAAGAACATTCGATACGGCTTAATGGCCGAAGGGCAAGCGAGTCCTTTGGGTTTCTTTCTAAATGGCTATTACTATGACCAAGCCAAGAAAGGTAGCCGCGCTGAGGGGTATGTTGATGATAGTGGATTTTTCTACCCATCCATCAATACCGCAGATCCTCGCAGTAAAATTCCCACAGCAAAAATTGATGGGTTAACCTTGATTCGATTATGTGATGTTGCAGAGTTTGAGTTGGTACGCTTCGACGCTTAGCCAGGTAACTACTTGGACAACAGCTTAGCGACTTCTGCATCATGCTAGTTTTGGACAAATCGATACAAATAAGGCACCTGACTTGTTAAAAGTGAGGTGCCTTATTGTTGCTGCAGCCGTGATTATCTATCCGGTAAAGTGATGTTTAGCTCAAGTACAGAGAGATTCTCATCATTTTGATCCATTGCCACAGTCACTTGTTCTTCTTCAACATGAACATATTTACGGATCACTTCAATGATTTCCTGTTTCATCAAAGGTAAGTAATCGGGATCGCCACGTTGTGAACGTTGGTGCGCAACAATAATCTGCAAGCGCTCTTTGGCAGTCGCAGCTGTGTTGCTTTTCTTCGAACTTTTGAAATAGTCGAGTAAGGACATAATTTAGCTACCAAATATACGTTTCAGAATACCTTTCTTCTCTTCGCTGATAAAGCGCAGTGGTACATCTTCACCTAACAAACGCGCTACAGCATCAGAGTATGCTTGGCCTGCATCGCTTTGCTGATCAACGATGACAGGAACCCCTGAGTTAGAGGCTTTCAGTACGGATTGAGATTCAGGGATTACGCCAAGCAAAGGAATGGCAAGAATCTCTTGCACGTCTTCAACACTCAACATCTCGCCAGTTTTTACGCGAGTCGGTGAATAACGGGTCAGCAACAAATATTCTCTTACAGGTTCAAGGCTCAATTCCGCGCGACGACTACGACTTTGCAACATACCCAAAATACGGTCAGAATCGCGCACCGAACTGACTTCTGGGTTAGTGGTCACAATGGCTGTATCCGCAAAGTACAATGCCATCATTGCCCCAGTTTCAATACCCGCTGGGGAGTCACACAAAATATAGTCGAAATCTTTACTGAGATCTTCCAACACCTTACCTACGCCTTCTTTGGTCAAGGCGTCTTTATCGCGGGTTTGGGAAGCTGGCAGTACAAACAGTTTGTCACAGCGTTTATCTTTAATCAGCGCTTGATTGAGATTGGCTTCGCCGTTGATAACGTTAACAAAGTCATACACCACACGGCGCTCACAGCCCATGATAAGGTCTAGATTTCGTAAGCCAATATCAAAATCGATAACTACCGTTTTGTGTCCCTTTAGTGCGAGACCGGTGGCAATAGCAGCACTGGACGTCGTTTTACCAACACCGCCTTTACCTGACGTGACCACAATAATTTGCGCCATAAATCCCTATCCTTCGTCTCTGCCTTATGTTGGCAGTGATTCGATTATTAATGATTCACCATCCAGACGAACGCAACCGCCTGAACCGTTAGAATGAGCTTGAATATTGTCTGATAACCAATAGTTACCTGCAATGGAGACCAGTTCGGCTGAGAGCGTACTGGCAATGATGATGGCATTATGATCACCTTGCGCCCCCGCCATAGCTTTACCACGTAATGCTCCATAAATATGGATACTGCCATCGGCGATAACTTCTGCGCCGTTACTTACTGCACCAAAAACAATTAAATCGGCGTCCTTGGCGTAAACCTGCTGCCCTGAGCGCACCGTCTGTTTGACGATTTTGGTGGTACGAGTGGATGCTTTTGCGGCCGTTTTAGTGACCAGCTCTTTACCTGATTTGATGACAGGTAACCCGAGCTCTTGTGCCGTAGCAGCAAGAATGCCTTGAACACCGGTTACGCCTACCACAAATAACTTACGTTGCTGCAACGCATGTTTGAGTGCGGCAATATCGAGATTCTGTTGCTCGACTGCTGAAAGGTTTAATACCAAGGGTGCGTTTTGAAAAAACTGAGGTGCCTGAGCAAGTTTATTATCCAACTCCTGTAATAGGCGTTCGATTTTGTCAGTATTAATATGAAGTACGGACAGTGTGAAAGAAGAACCTTTCAGTTCTAACACGGCTTTGTGCATCCTGGCTAAGTGCTCCGTTATTTGAGTTGTGCACTCATTAGCATACTTTTACATTGGGCAAACATGTTATAATGCAGCCATTGTAGTAGCAAGTTTAAACCACGGGAATTGGTATAGTTATGATCTGTGCCGTGTATAAAAGTCGACGTAAAGCAGAAACCTATCTGTTTATTAAACAAAAGGGCAAGTTTGATGATGTGCCCGCACAATTAATGCAGGTGTTTGGTCAACCAGAATTGGTGATGTTGCTCCCTATTGAAAAGCGTCAGCATCTGGGAATTGCGGATATCAATAAAGTCAAAGCTGCATTAAATGAGCAAGGTTATTATTTGCAATTGCCACCCCCTGCAGTGAATTTACTGAAAGAACATTTACAGTCTCAGGCATCCAACGAATCAGCTGAATGGCTTTTTTAAGGAAATCGCATGTGCAGATGGACTCAATCATGGATATGCAGTGCTGCTTTATTGTTATTGCCTAACATTGTTGTAGCAGAGCAAAATTTTTCAGCGTTCGTTAGCCAATTGGCTGATAAAGCAAAAAACAGCGGCATTGATGCGCAGCAGGTTGAGCAGGTCACAAAGCAAGTAAAGTTATTTAGACGATCTACGCTACCAGTGGCTGAGTCCAGTCCGTCGTTAGATGTGTATATTCCAGCACAAGTGACTGAGCAAAAAGCGCTCACAGCACAGCGTTTTTTTCAGCAATACCAAGCTAAATTCAGCAAAATTTCTCAGCAATACGGGGTTCAGCCACGGTTTATCTTGGCGCAGTGGGCTATGCTAGGCGGGTTTAGTCAGCAAGACGCTGCGACCTATCCGTTAGCTTCGGTTGCCGCCTCCTACGCTTTTGCGGGTGATGAAGCGTTTTCGGTGGAGTTTATTGCTGCGGTGCGCCTCATCATTAATGGTGGCTACTCGTTTGACGAGTTAGTAGCAAGTACTGACGGTAGACTCGGGCCACTAAAATTCAGCGCGAGCATGTTATTGCATTGTGCGGTTGATGGCGATGGTGATGGCAAAATCGATATTTGGCAAAACCCGCTGGATATCTACGCGTCAGCAGCCAATTGTCTGCACGAAGGCGGATGGGACAATTCGCAAACGTGGGGGCGACAAGTATTAGCGCCTAAAGCGTTATACCCTGGGCGAACTGGGCTTGACCATCAAGCTTCATTTATCGAATGGCAACAACTTGGCGTGCGGCGTTACGACTCAGGTAACCTGCCCAAACGTAAAGATATGCAGGTGTCGCTAATTATGCCTGACGGTGTGAAAGGGCGAAAATATATCGTTTACAACAATTACCGAGTGCTTTATCAGCAACATCCCGACCACTATCTGATGTTGGCGATAGCACATCTGTCTGAGCGAATTAAGTCTCTCGGTATCGATTAGTTATTTAGTTAGAAGTAAAACATTCATGAAACCTTTTTGGGAAACCAAATCTTTGGCTGAAATGACTGCTGAAGAGTGGGAACTATTATGTGATGGCTGCGGAAAATGCTGCCTCAATAAGCTTATCGATGATGATACTGAGGAGCTTTATTACACCAATGTGGCGTGTAAGCTGTTGTCAGCTAAGGAATGTGGCTGCATTCACTACGCAAATCGCTTTCAATTTGTGCCGCAATGTACCGCAATTACGATAGATAATATTGCTGAACTTACTTGGTTACCTGACAGTTGTGCCTATCGGCGTTTATATGCGGGGCGGGGATTGGCCAATTGGCATCCACTCATCAGCGGTGACAAGAAACTGATGCACCGTAAAGGAATATCGGTAAAAGGCAAAATCGTGAGTGAAACCAAGGTGCGTGACGTCGAAGACCACATTGTGATTTGGCCTTTGCTCGATGTGGAATAATATCGCGGTAACGAGCTGCAACTGAGTAAAAAGCCTGATGAATTCAGGCTTTTTGCATTTTAGGCTATCTTAGAATCAGACAGCGTTAGCGTCGATTCAATATCGCCGTAAGGAAGATTAAAAGTAGTGCAAGGTAGCCAATAAAAATAACCAACATCCACTGTGCCATGGTGATATTTAAAAAGGTCCAAGGCGTATCAGTACACATACCGGTTGGCATAAATACTGAGGGCAACCAGTCATGTAATGGCATCCAGTGTGGAAAATCTGGCAAAAATGAGCAAGTTGCAAATGGATTTGGATCCGACTGAATTTGGTATAACTCATAGGCGAGCTTTGCGCCCCAGCTCGCACTCACCGCCCATGAAACCGTGGCGAACAACCGGATGAACACTAGCTTAGGGGCAATTAATCCGATAAGGCCAGCAGCGATAATTCCCAGTACGGCGACGCGGATATACACGCACATCACGCACGGGTCTAAATTCATTACATACTGAAAGAAAAGTGCAGTAAGTTCGAGTGCAACGCCGCTCACAAGAAGCATTGTCCAACTGCTGCGAGAGCGAACAAATCCTGAAAACATCTTATTATCTCCATAAAAAAGCGCCCTGACTCGAAGGGCGCTTTTATTGTGACAGCTTATCTTACTGTTAGTTCAGCAATTATGCATTAATGAATAACGCCAGCAGCTGAGTCTAATGCCTCTTTAGCTGAGTGATGCATAATCATGTGGCTGTCGTAGAAGTATTGCGTTGCTGATTCAAGTAAACCTAATTGGATACACAGAATACCGACGATGGTCAGCACGATAGTGTAGGGCAGCGCCATAATCACCATACGACCATATGACAGACGAATGAGCGGAGCTAAGGCTGAGGTCAATAAGAACAGGAACGCGGCTTGACCATTTGGTGTTGCGACAGAAGGCAGGTTGGTGCCTGTGTTAATCGCTACTGCTAACAGGTCGAATTGGTCACGGCTAATTTGGCCATTAATTAATGCAGCCTTCACTTCGTTGATGTACACCGTGCCCACAAACACGTTGTCACTGACCATCGACAGCAAACCGTTGGCAATATAGAAAATCACCAATTGGGTGTTGCCTTCATGCGCTAACGCCCATTGGATCACTGGCGCGAACAGGTGTTGATCAATAATGACCGCCACTACCGCAAAGAATACGGCCAACAGGGCTGTAAATGGCAGCGCCTCTTGGAATGCTTTGCCGATCGCGTGTTCGTCGGTAATACCGTTAATCGAGGTGGTTAAAATGATAACGGTCAAACCAATCAGACCAACTGAGGCTAAATGCAGTGCCAAGCCAACAATTAACCAGATACCCACTAACGCTTGAATAATCAGTTTAACGTTATCTTTATTGGTGCGCGCTGCATCTTCATGTTCGGCGAAGTTCACCAAAATTCTATGCACCGCATCAGGCAATTTTGCGCCATAACCAAAGAGGTGGAATTTTTCTACCAAGATACAGGTCAGGATACCGCACAAGAATACTGGCACGGTAACAGGAGACATACGCAAGGCAAACTCAGCAAACTGCCAATTTGACTGTGCGGCGATGATCAGGTTTTGCGGTTCACCCACCATGGTGCACACGCCGCCTAACGCGGTACCGACGCCAGCATGCATCAGCAAGTTACGCAGGAAACCACGGAAATCTTCCAGCTCTTCGGCGTTAATGCTGCCACCATCATCGTTGTGGTCGTGCTCTTCGCTGAAGTCTTTACCTGAAGCAACTTTATGATAAATAGAATAAAAACCGACTGCTACTGTGATGATTACCGCAATTACGGTTAATGCATCAAGGAAAGCAGATAAGAAAGCCGATGCTAAACAGAACATTAATGAAACCGCTAATTTAGAGCGGATTTTGGTAATGATCTTAGTAAATGCAAATAGCAGCAGCTGTTTCATGAAATAGATACCAGCCACCATAAAAATCAACAGCAATAACACTTCTAAGTTTGCTTCGATTTCATGTAACACTTGAGAAGGACTGGTCATGCCAATGATAACGGCTTCGATCGCCAGAATGCCGCCCGGTTGTAGCGGATAGCATTTCAACGCCATAGCTAACGTAAAAATGAACTCTGCGACCAGTAACCAACCCGCGATAAATGGATTGATGTTGAAAATGATGGGATTGATGATCAGAAAGCTGAGAATTGCCAGTTTGTACCACTTGGGTGAGTTCCCAAGAAAGTTGCTAATAAAAGCCTGACCGAGTGATATCGGCATGTTTCCTCTCCAAAAATTTGTTTTAGATCGTATTTAAGTGCTTATAATTTTTAAAATCGCCTCAGTCTAACGCAATTGTCTTTACACTGTCATCGTGATCTCACGTTTATAGATTAAAAACCGGAATTGCTACTCAAAAATGAGATAAACAGGATTGAAATGTGGGAAATAGTGTGCAAGGCAGCGCTCTCTACTGCTTGTAATGCTGTGATTTCAAGTGGTTCCTATTTTTTTTTCCTCTGGTATGATCAGTGCCCAAACTCAATGACTTTGTTGGAAAATCAGGCTGATGATCATTAATGCCAAAGGGCCTGCAAGTTTCGCAGAAAAATATATTGTTCGCTCGATTTGGGAAAATAAGTTCCCACCAGGCTCAATTTTGCCCGCAGAACGTGAATTGTCTGAGCTAATTGGCGTTACTCGCACAACCTTGAGGGAAGTGCTGCAGCGCTTAGCCCGTGACGGATGGTTGACAATTCAGCATGGTAAGCCAACTCGGGTAAACAATTTCTGGGAAACTTCCGGTCTCAATATTCTTGAAACCATTGCGGATCTAAATCCGAACGGTTTTCCACAACTGGTAGACCAGTTGTTGTCGGCGCGTACCAATATCAGTGCTATCTATTTTCGTGGTGCTTTGCGTAATAGCCCACAGGTTGCTGTAGAAGTGTTGGCCGATATCCATCAATTACAAGACGATGCAGACGCGTTTGCTGAGTTTGATTATAAGCTGCACCACACCTTGGCGTTTTCCTCTGGTAACCCATTGTATGTGTTGATTTTGAATGGATTCAAAGGGCTTTATGCAAAGGTTGGGCGCTACTATTTCAGTAGCGAAGAAGCACGCCATTTGGCAATGGGCTTCTATCGTGAATTAGAAATTCTGGCGAAGCGTGGTGATTACACCGAAGTGCCCGCGTTGATGCGAACTTACGGCAAAGACAGCGGCATTATGTGGCAAAAGCTACGTGATGACATGCCGTTGGAAATGGCGCAAGACAATCAGTAATGTTTAAGTCTTCTCGTAAAAAAGACCGCTAAAAAGCGGTCTTTTCTTTAGTGGTATCCACCAGATTATTGCTCCTTACTCGGTTCAGGGCACTGTGCAATGACTTTGATTGATCCATCGTCAGCTTGTTGTTCCAGTGTGACCTTAAAACCCCAGAGGCGATACAGATGTTTAATCACTTCGTTACGACTATTGGCAAGCGGTACACCTTTGCTTGGGACATAACGCAATGTCAGTGATCGGTCGCCATTAACGTCAACATTATAAATTTGAATGTTGGGTTCGTTGATTGACAGATTATATTGCGATGACAGTATCTGGCGGATCTCCCGATAGCCCTGTTCATCATGAATAGCTGAGATGCTGAGATGATCTTTGCTCTCGTCATCCAGTACACCGAATAACTTAAACTTACGGATCATGGTCGGGGATAAATACTGACTGATAAAACTTTCATCCTTAAAGTTTTGCATCGCGAAATGGAGAGTGTCCAACCAATTACTTCCGGCAATCTCTGGGAACCAATAGCGATCCTCTTCGGTGGGTTCTTCGCAGATCCTACGGATATCACAGAACATATTAAAGCCGAGCGCATAAGGATTGATGCCGCTGTAATAGGGGCTGTTGTACGCGGGTTGCATTACCACATTGGTGTGGCTTTGCAAAAACTCCAACATAAAGCGGTCAGTTAGCAGCCCTTCATCATAAAGATGATTCAGAATGGTGTAGTGCCAAAAGGTGGCCCAGCCTTCATTCATCACTTGTGTTTGTCGTTGCGGATAAAAGTATTGGCCGAGTTTACGTACGATTCGGACCACTTCCCGTTGCCACGGCTCCAGCAGTGGCGCGTTTTTCTCAATAAAATAGAGGATGTTTTCCTGTGGCTCAGATGGAAAACGTTTACGTTGCCGTTCTGCTTCAGGGGTGGATTTGGTTGGAATCGTGCGCCACAAATCGTTGACCTGAGATTGCAAATACTCCTCACGCTCTTTTTGCCGCGCTTGCTCTTCTGCAAACGATATTTCACTGGGGCGTTTATAACGGTCAACGCCATAGTTCATTAATGCATGGCATGAGTCGATGACGGTTTCAACCTCGCTCGCACCATATTTTTGCTCACATTGACTGATGTAGTTTTTGGCAAACACCAGATAATCAATAATTGAGCTGGCATCGGTCCACGTTTTAAAGAGGTAGTTGCTCTTAAAAAAACTGTTATGGCCGTAACAGGCATGCGCCATCACCAACGCTTGCATGGTAATGGTGTTTTCCTCCATCAAATAAGCGATACAGGGATCAGAGTTAATCACAATCTCATAGGCCAATCCCATTTGGCCACGTTTATAGCCTTGCTCAGTTTCAATAAAACGTTTACCAAAAGACCAGTGAGTGTAGCCAATAGGCATACCTACGCTGGCATAGGCATCCATCATCTGTTCAGCTGTGATGATTTCAATTTGGTTTGGGTAATAGTCCAACCGATAGTGATCGGCAACGCGCGCTATCTCTTTTTCATATTCTTCTAACAGCTCAAAGGTCCATTCTGGCCCATCGCTTAATGGTTGACGTTTTTTTGCTTTCGCCATAGTACTTCCCCTTAAACGGCCTGCTTTTTGAAAAGCTCGCGGAACACTGGATAGATATCTTCCACTTGGCGAATGTTACGCACCGCCATATTGTCGAACTTTTCAGTCAACTGCTCGTACTCACGCCATAGCGT
Organism: Shewanella avicenniae; assembly: GCF_017354945.1. NCBI lineage: Bacteria > Pseudomonadati > Pseudomonadota > Gammaproteobacteria > Alteromonadales > Shewanellaceae > Shewanella > Shewanella avicenniae. Next base: position 1,778,027 of record NZ_CP071503.1, read on the forward strand.
TTGATGAGGTCGATTAGTGATCTCAATGTAGGAGTAGTAGCGCACCATGGGCAGGATCTGCTTTTCAAGAATTTGATGACACAAAGGTGAATCATCGGCCCAGTTGTCGCCATCCGATGCCTGCGCCACATAGATGTTCCACTCATCCGCGGGATAGCGAGCTTGTTGCACCTCATGCATCAGCTTTAATGCGCTCGATACAATGGTGCCACCGGTTTCTTGCGAGTAGAAAAACTCGTGTTCATCCACCTCTTTGGCTTGGGTGTGATGCCGAATATAAACCACTTCAAGATTTTTGTAGGTACGGGTTAAGAATAAGTAAAGCAGGATATAAAAGCGCTTGGCCATATCCTTGGTGGCTTGATCCATTGAGCCGGACACATCCATCAAGCAAAACATTACGGCTTGGCTGGTGGGAATCTCTCGCTTAGCAAAGTTGTTAAAGCGTAGGTCAAAGGTGTCGATAAACGGCACTTTGGCGATTTTGCGTTTTAACGCATCAATCTCTTCTTGCAGCGCAAGAATTCTATCGGCACTCGCGCCTGCGGTGTTTTGCAGCTGCACCAACTCCTCTTCTAAAGCGCGAAGTTTGCGTTTTTTATCTGCGGTCATGGCGGTACGGCGCGCTAATGATGAACGCAGAGAACGCACAATGTTGATATTGGCGGGCACACCATCGTTGGTAAAACCCGCTCGATAGGTTTCATACTCAACCAGTTTGTTGAGCCGATTGCGCTGCAAATTGGGCAACTCCAAGTCTTCAAACAGTAGCTCTAAATATTCATCTTTAGATATTTGAAATACAAAGTCGTCTTGGCCGTCGCCGCTGTTTGATGCATCGCCTTGACCGCTACCACCTGAACCACCTGCTGGTGGACGCTCTATCTGATCGCCGCGGCTAAATTGATCATTGCCTGGATGGATCCGCTCACGAACGCCACCTTGGCCTTGATGAAATACTGGCTCACTGATATCCCGCGTCGGAATACCAATTTTTTCGCCCTTATCTATGTCAGTCACACTGCGACGTGTCACTGCATCGCTAACGGCCTTTTTGATTTGTTGTTTGTAGCGGTTAATGAACCGCTGGCGGTTGACCGTACTCTTTCCTTTGGCATTCAACCGTCTGTCGATAAAGTTCGCCATACGCACCTCCCAAAGCAAACAGTGGGTTCGGAAATCAATGCCGAACCCAACAGGGACTACGAGGATTTCCTGACTCGCAGGTACCATTCAGACAGCAGGCGAACCTGTTTCTTGGTATAGCCTTTTTCCATCATTCGATTGACGAAGTCGTCGTGTTTGCGTTGATCTTCAGTCGATGTCTTCGTATTGAACGAAATTACCGGCAGCAGATCTTCGGTGTTGGAGAACATTTTTTTCTCGATCACAGTGCGCAATTTTTCGTAGCTGGTCCAGGTTGGATTGTTGCCATCATTGTTGGCTCTAGCACGCAATACGAAGTTCACGATTTCATTACGGAAATCTTTGGGGTTACTAATACCTGCAGGCTTTTCAATTTTTTCCAACTCAGCATTCAGTGCTGCGCGGTCAAACAATTGGCCTGTTTCTGGGTCGCGATACTCTTGGTCTTGGATCCAAAAGTCTGCATAGGTAACGTAACGGTCAAAGATGTTTTGGCCATATTCCGAGTAGCTTTCTAAGTAGGCGGTTTGGATCTCTTTACCGATAAACTCGATATATTTAGGGATCAGATAGCCCTTCAGATGTTCCAGATAGCGGTCGGCCACATCCGTTGGGAACTGCTCTTGTTCAATCTGCTTTTCAAGTACATAGAATAGGTGGACTGGGTTTGCCGCAATCTCTGTGCGATCAAAGTTAAATACTCGCGACAAAATTTTGAATGCAAAGCGGGTGGATAACCCCTCCATGCCTTCGTCGACACCTGCGTAATCGCGATACTCTTGATAGGATTTGGCTTTAGGATCTGTGTCCTTCAAGCTTTCGCCATCGTAAACGCGCATTTTTGAATATACCGATGAGTTATCGGGGTTTTTAATCCGCGATAGCACACTAAATTGCGCTAAGGTTTCGATGGTGCCAGGAGCACATGGTGCTTTGGCAAGTTCAGAATTACTAATGAGTTTTTCGTAAATCTTCACTTCTTCAGACACCCGCAAACAATAAGGCACTTTGACGATATATACCCGGTCAAGGAAAGCCTCGTTGTTTTTGTTGTTGCGGAAGGTACTCCACTCTGATTCGTTTGAGTGTGCCAGAATGATACCTGAGTAGGGCAGTGCAGATAGCCCTTCAGTACCATTGTAATTACCTTCTTGAGTCGCCGTCAGTAGTGGATGCAGCACCTTAATCGGCGCTTTAAACATCTCCACAAATTCCATCAAGCCTTGGTTAGCCAAACAGAGTGCGCCTGAGTATGAATAGGCATCGGCGTCGTTTTGGGCGAAGTGCTCCAATTTGCGAATGTCTACTTTACCCACCAATGAGGAGATATCTTGGTTGTTTTCATCGCCAGGCTCGGTTTTGGCCACGGCGATTTGGTCGAGTACCGATGGAAATACTTTAACCACTTTAAATTTGGAGATGTCACCGCCAAATTCATGCAGTCTTTTGATTGCCCAAGGTGACATGATGGTTTTTAAGTAACGCAGCGGGATTTGGTATTCCTGCTCTAATAATTTGCCGTCTTCATCAGGATCAAACAGACAAAACGGATGGTCATTGACGGGACTGCGTTCACCATCTGCACTCAAAATATAGATAGGCACTTTTTGCACCAGTGCTTTTAGCTTTTCAGCTAATGATGACTTACCACCACCCACGGGGCCCAGCAGGTATAAAATCTGCTTAGATTCTTCGAGTCCCTGCGCGGAATGCTTCAGATAGGACACTATCTGTTCAATCGCTTCTTCCATGCCGAAGAAGTCTTTAAATGCAGGATAACGCGCTATTACTCGATTAGAAAAAATACGGCTCAGCACTGGGCTTTTGGAGGTGTCGATGATTTCAGGCTCTCCAATAGCGATAAGCAGTCTTTCGGCTGCGGATGCGTAAGCGGTGCGGTCTTTTTTGCAAATGTCGAGAAACTCTTGAAGTGTATATTGTTCTTCAAGTTTCTTTTCATAGCGTTGCTGGTAATGCTCAAATATACCCATCTTAAACCCCCTAAAACGCCTAGCTTATCTTTGGAAGGAAACTCATTTTTGTAGTGACCTACACTTAATCTTAGACACTATTTTGTGGGCAATGTCAAAAAAATGTAGAAAAAACAATAGGAAATAGTTGCATTGGCAACAGTTGCAATTGAGAGGATTGCAATGGTGAGATGAAATTTGTGGCGTTGGTAGCCGGCAGCAAGGCATTAAAAAAGGAGCCATTTAGGCTCCTTTATCAAACGCAGTGATTGCTGAGATTAAGCGAAGTTTGCGTTTACGAAATCCCAGTTTACCAGTTCCCAGAAGTGTGCAAGGTAGTTAGGACGTGCGTTACGGTAATCGATGTAGTAAGCATGTTCCCACACGTCAACAGTCAGCAGTGGGGTCACGTCGTCAGTCAGTGGACAACCTGCGTTGGAGGTGTTGTGCAGTGCGATAGAACCGTCTGCTTTTTTCACCAGCCAAGTCCAACCTGAACCAAAGTTGCCTACAGCACTCTTAGTGAACTCTTCTTTGAATGCTTCAAAAGAACCGAAAGTTGTGTTGATTGCGTCTGCAATAGCACCTGTTGCAGCACCGCCAGCGTTAGGCGCTAGGCAGTTCCAGTAGAAGGTGTGGTTCCATACTTGCGCTGCGTTGTTAAATACGCCGCCAGTTGAAGCTTTGATGATCTCTTCCAGAGATTTACCTTCGAACTCTGAACCTTCAACCAGCTTATTAAGGTTTACCACATAAGTGTTGTGGTGTTTACCGTAGTGGTATTCGATGGTTTCTTTAGAAATGTGTGGTTCCAGAGCGTCTTGTGCATAAGGTAATGCAGGTAATTCGAAAGCCATTTTTATCTCTCCATTGACTTGGTTATTCGGGTTTAATGTTGCTCACTGGCATCTATTGTACTGACAAATTGTGTGATGTGCATCATTGTTTGTGTTTAAATTACTGTTGTATCACGGTAAAAATATCGATTAATCAGATTAGTTTAGTCGATTAAAGACCATATAAAAGGTGTGTTTTTGTTGTGGGTGCGACTGACGTACAATATAGTCAAGTCATGTTGTCGACGATGATAATTCAGGAAATCAAATGGAAACTGTAGACAAAATCAAGCAGCAGATCGCTGAAAACCCAATTATTGTGTATATGAAGGGTTCCCCTAAATTGCCAAGCTGTGGTTTTTCATCGCAGGTGGCGCAGATCATGATTAACATGGGTGAGCAGTTTGCTTATGTTGATATTCTGCAACATCCTGACATCCGAGCTGAACTGCCTAAATATGCAAATTGGCCAACATTTCCACAATTGTGGGTTGAGGGTGAATTAATTGGTGGTTGTGACATCGTTACTGAAATGTATCAGAAGGGTGAATTACAAACGCTGATCAAAGAAACTGCTGCTAAATATAAGAAAGACGACGAATAATTTTTTAATTTCGCACAAAAGGAGCCTAAACCGGCTCCTTTTTTTTCACATTTTTTTAGCCAGTAAATGAAATCTTTCGATAACAAAATAACCATTAATTCAGTATTAATTAATGCAATCCGCCAAACAATCAATATGAATGAAATGTAAAAAAGATCGTGAAAATTCGTTATGGTGGAGAAAGTTTTGGCTGGATGTAAAATTAAATCTTGTATTAACAGTTGGTTACAGCAAAATCTGATGCGTTGTTACTGATGTTTTATTGATCGCAAATACATTTCTTTAGATTAATTTACACTATTTTACAAAATGATTTTTGCTACGTAATGGTTAAATAAATAACAAAGATTAACAGCTAAAAAAGACCAAAAAATTTAAATTGCTGGTGATTAATTCACCTTGTGAGTTATTTAATCATCGTTTTGTTCCCAATGTGGAACCGTAAAAAAACAAGATTATAACAAATAATAAACTCATTGTGGGTAATGTAAAAAAATGTCGCTAATTGACGTGAGGCGTGAGTAACGACAGTATCATCCCCGAACCGAAATTTGGTTTGAATAAATATTAAATTTCATGCGAACAAGCGTGAAAACACAAATGAAGTCGGGAGTTTTGGATGCTTAAAGTAAGTAAGCTGTCTTCTGCAGTTAAGTGGTCTTTGTTTGCCGCTATTGCAACTGGCAGTGTATCTACAGTGTCTGCATACGCTGCAGATGGTGATAAAGTTGAACGTATCGAAGTTACTGGTAGCCGTATTCAACGCCAAGATATGGAATCTGCATCGCCAGTGACCTCTATCAGTGCTGAAGCTATCTCTGCACAAGGTTACACCTCTGTTGATCAGCTATTGCAAGAACAAACTTCAATGGCCGGTGCCGCATTAGGTGCTACCTCTAACAACGGTTCAGGCGGTACTGCACAGGTTGACCTGCGTGGTATGGGCGCACAACGTACACTGGTACTGTTGAACGGTCGTCGTATGGTGAGTTCAGGTACTGGTGCGGATAGCGCTGTTGACTTGACTACTATTCCTGTTGCCATGATCCAACGTGTAGAAATCCTGAAAGACGGTGCATCTGCAGTATACGGCTCTGACGCGATTGCGGGTGTGGTAAACATCATCACTAAGAAAGACTTCGATGGTTTCCAACTGGATGCTAAGTCTTCTACCACTGACCGTGGTGATGGCCAAACTTATGAAATGAGCGGCCTGTACGGTTTCAACACCGACAATGGTGGCAACTACACTATCGGTGCTGCTTTCTCTAAGCGTAATGGCGTAATTCAAGGCGACCGCGCTTGGGTTGAGCCAGGTGCAAGCTCATTTATCCCTGAAGGTACTTTGGGCGGTATGCGTGCTGCAGCTGATGGTACTTGGTATGCACGTGACTACGGTTACGACTACACCCAAGACAGCTATTTCCAAACACCTTCTAAGCGCTACAGCGTCTTTGCCAACATGACCCAAGAACTGGGTAATGATTTGGTGCTGTCTGGCGAGCTGCTGTACACCAAGCGTAAGTCTAACCAGCAAATGGCTGCACAGCCTGCAAACTTGGATTTGGCTGTATGTACTGACACCCTGACCAGCAACTGTATCACTTTGGACTCAGCAATGACTGCTGCTGGTATCGAAGCTGAAAATGGCCTGGTGAACTATCGTCGTCGTACTAACGAAGTGGGTCCGCGTATCTACTCTCAAGATACCGACACTTACCGTGCGTCAGTTGATCTGCAAGGCTATGCAAATATCGGTAACGGTATGAGCTGGGATGTGTCTTACACCTATGGTAAGAACGAAGCAACCAGTGGCACTGCTAACTCAATCAATGCAACTTGGATGTCTAACGCAATTTATGCAAACCAAGATGCATATTTCTATGGCGCTGGCATTCCTGCTGAAGATATCGACGCTATCAGCTACATGGAAACCAACAAAGGTGGCAACGAACAACACGACGTTCAAGCTAACCTGAGTGGCGATCTGTTTGAAGTAAGCGGCGGCGCAGTAAGCTTTGCTATCGGTGCTGAATACCGTTACGAAGAAGGTTTCTTCAACCCTGATCCAATCATCGTTGCTGGTGAAAGTACTGCGGCACAGCAAGACCCTACTAAAGGTCACTATGACGTAATCTCTTTCTACCAAGAAGTGAGCGTACCGTTCACAGAAAAACTGACCGGTGACTTCGCGTTCCGTTACGACGAATACAGCACCTTCGGTAAAGCAACTACTTGGAAAGTGGGTCTGACTTATCGTGTGATCGATGATCTGATGCTGCGTGGTGTTGCTGCAACGGGATTCCGTGCACCTAACGTAAGTGAACTGTTTGGTGGTAACTCTGGTTCATTCGATTATTTGGATGACCCATGGGGTCGCGAACAAGATTCTCAAATTCTGGTAAACCGCACTTCAGATCCTGATCTGCAACCAGAAGAGTCAGAGTCTTTCACTGCTGGTTTGGTTTACTCTCCAAGCTTCTTGGATGGTTTCTCAACCACTATCGACTACTGGAAATTTAACATCACTGGCGCGATTACTCGTGTAGACGTACAAGACCGTCTGGACGCTTGTCATGCTGGTAACGCGGATGCGTGTGCTGTTATCAACGTAACTTCAGATGGCGACTTGACCAATCTGACTGCTGCGTTGACCAACGTAGGTACAGTGAAAACTAGCGGTGTTGATATCAACGTGGCGTACAAGTTTGAAGCACTGGGTCTGGACTGGGCAATCAACAACGACGCTACTTACCTGATCGGTTACGAGCAAGATGGTATCAGCTACGAAGGTTCTGTAGACGGTAACTTCGGTGCATACGCTAAATGGCGTAACAACTTCAGCATCACTGCATCACAAGATGACTGGAGCGTAATGTACTACAACCGTTTCATAGATAGCATGACTGACCTTGGCTTGAACGATGGTACCAAAGCTGACTCAATCATCTACCACAACATCGTGGCCACTTATCACTTCACTGACGCGCTCAGCTTGTCAGCAGGTGTTAAGAACTTCACTGATGAAGACCCATCATGGGTATCTAACGGTAGCGACGGCGGTACTTCTCCAGAAGTATACGACGTAGTTGGCCGTCAGATTTACGGTAACGTAAGCTACAAGTTCTAATTTAATTCGTTAAATTGAACCCATAAAAATCCCCGGCTTGCCGGGGATTTTTGTTTTCAAAGATGAAATATGTAAGCTTTGAAAGGATTAACCCAATCCTTGTGTTGCTGACTTCATCTGGATCAATTCGATTTTATAACCATCAGGATCTTCCACAAAGGCGATTTCTGTGGTGCCACCGGCGACTGGACCAGGGGCCCGTACCACTTTACCGCCAGCGGCTGCAATGGCTTCACAACGAGCATAAATATCGGCTTCACCAATCGCAATATGACCAAAAGCATTACCCATGTCGTACTGCTCTGTGCCCCAGTTATAGGTGAGTTCAATCACCGCAGCACCAGAACTTTCTTCGCCATAGCCAACAAACGCTAAACTGTATTTGTACTGTGGATTTTCTGACTGGCGTAACAACTTCATCCCCATCACTTGGGTATAAAATTCAATGCTCTTTTCTAAGTTGCCTACGCGGATCATGGTGTGTAGTACTTGCGACATTACGAGATTAACTCCTTAAGTTTACCTAACCGCCATTGAAAGAAGAGGGCGGTGCACAGAGACTGATGATGAGGCTTTTGTTCCCTATCGCATTTGACAATAAAAGCATGCTTTGTGGGTCACAAAAATTACATCGCGTCGTTGAATTTAAATAGTGGTGATTAATAATGATTTCAAACCTAACCTAGCGACAAGCAGGAGACAAGTATGTCATCAGAAATGAAATTGGCTTTAGGCACCACAGCAGGTATCGCACTGGTATTTATCGTGATGATTATTCAAATCTTCTGATCAAGCCAAGTAAAGAAAAATCCGCCTTCTTTGTTATATAGTAACTAAAAGGGCGGATTTTTTTTGGTGGCCTATCACCTTACTCTTCTGGATAGACCTTCTGTTTGTACTCACAAAGATCTTCAATAATACAGCTGCCACAGCGTGGTTTACGGGCAATACAGGTATAACGCCCGTGCAGTATGAGCCAATGGTGTACATCGACTTTAAATTCCGCAGGTACCACTTTTAGCAGCTTGTTTTCTACCTCAACAACATCTTTACCGGAAGCAAACTTAGTACGATTAGATACTCGGAAAATATGCGTATCAACCGCGATCGTTGGCCAGCCAAAGCATAACTATGATAGATTATGACTATGTTATAAAATAACAAGCCATTAAAAAACCAAGGGTACTCTATGCCAGCCAAACCGTTACTCTATACTTACATCCGATTTTCGACACAAGAACAGGCCAAAGGACATTCGATAGAGAGGCAACTCGATTACATAAACCGAGTTGCAAAGGAAAAAGGACTGGAGATTGATGACGCGCTTACAATGAAAGATTTCGGATTAAGTGCCTACCATGAAACGAATATTAAACGGGGAGCGTTAGGACAGTTTTTAAATGCGATTGATGAAGGCAAAGTACCAGCTGGCTCTGTTCTGGTTGTCGAAAGCATAGACCGCATTTCTCGTGCTAATCCATACCAAAGCCTGAAAACTATGATAGATATTATCAATGCGGGCATTACTGTTATTACTGCTATGGACCGCAAGGAATATAACTTAGAGAATATTACCAAAGAAATATTTCATTTAACTACTATGATCACTGAATTAGCTCGTGCTAATAATGAAAGTGAGGTTAAGTCTAAACGTGCAAAAGAAGCAATACTCAGTAAAATTAAATCGTGGGAAGCTGGAGAACGCGGTTTCAAGATCGGAGCTGGAAAGGCACCGATGTGGTTAGTTTGGGATAATGAAGAAAAAAAGTATGTTTTCAATCCCAGAAAAAAGCAAGTTATGCTCCGTAAAATTGAATTATTTAAACTTGGTCATGGTGGTCAAAAGATTGCTGATTTGCTTGAGCTAGAGTTTGGTGAAAAAATAACTCATAAAACAGGAGCAAATATTTACAGTGAAGTTAGACGTCCTTCTTTAATTGGTGAGCTGCACATGGAAAATGGAGGGAAAAAATATGTATTAAAAGAATATTATCCTCCATTAATAACACGATACGAATATTATGAACTGCTCTCGTTTGCAGCGAAGCGAACCGCAGTAAAATCGGGTCAAAAATTTGTAGGTATTATCTCGGGTATCGATATTTTTAAATGTAGTTCTTGTGGTAAGTCAGTAGGCTCACATGTTATTTATCGTAAAAAATTACTTCAGGATGTAACTGGCGGTCATAAAAGATATGGATGTGTTGAGGCAAGACGAAATAATAATTGTGAAATGAAGGCAACTGTTCAAATAGACTTTGTTGAAAATGCAGTTGTTAGATTTTGTCAAGATCGAGTTAATTTACGTAGAATACTTCTAAAAACACGAGATCAAAGTGAAATTATTGAGCAGGTTAAGTTGTTAAATGAAGAGAAAATAATGATTCAAGATAAGATTGAATTATTAGTTGAGTCATTAACTCACTACTCACAGAAAGCTCCTACTTCTGTATTGAACAAGATTTCTGAATTAGAATCAGAATTAGAGCTTGTAGCTAATAAAATAATTGATTCAGAATGTGAATTAGACATGATCAACCAAACTCAAAAGGATACTGTGAGTGAACGATGGGCTTCTCTTACAAAAAATTTATCAACTATGCCAGTTGATGAAAGATTAAATTTAAGGCAATTAGTTGGTGATACCTTTAAGAATATCTGGCTTAAAACATATGATAAAAATGCTGAAAAACAATTTGGAATAAATTTACTGGTCCAAGAACGTCTTTTTAATGGTTCTCATAATAATTTTTTTGATTTAATTCTAGAATTTCATAACGGTTATAAGAGAATGTTGAGAATAGACTCAAAGTCTGGTGATTTAATTTCCGGCTTCGATTTTACTTCAAATGATTAAAATTATAAACCCCTTTGATTTTACGAATTTTTCGTTCGGAGAAAGAATTGGAGGGGTTTAAATTTTGTCATCAGTGTATTTAAAATTAATTGTTTGCGTAAATTTTAAAGTCTTCCTTCTTTATTTGCTTGAAATTTGAACAGAAATCATCAACCACTTTCTTACTCATCGCTGTAAACACAGATTCGTTTACAGTCTCGCCTTGAACAACAATATTGTTGTTTTCATCTATGATCGCAAGCTGAAAACCTTGAGTTATTTCAATGCCAGTATTCGACGATCTCAATAAATCAGTTATTGATGGCTGCTCTCTGTGACTCACGTTGTTTTTACTCGTGATTGGTTTTGGTTCCTTTTTCATGTTTGTCATCCTTGACGTAATTCATTTAAAAGCATCTAACAAGCTAACTAGAAATTATCTTAGCTTATTTGACTTTATTAAAATTAATTTTTTTCAATATTTACATTTGTTAAAAATATATAAAAAACCAATAAAATCATATAGATATAAATCACTTTTTATCGTTTTTACAAAAGTATTGTTATATTGTAATTCATTATTTTAGTTTTAAAAAAATCTCTGGAATATTTGACATAAGATAAGTTTTACAAGAGTGATGTTGCTCTTGCATAACACGTCTACAAGGATGTTAAAAATGGCAAAAATGAATGTTTTTGTAACGACGAAGTCATGCGTCGATGCAAATACCGGTGAGCTAATGTTCACAGAGGAAGTTATGCAAACTAGCTTAACAAAAGCAGTTAAGATCAACTTCGTACAACTTTATGACTCGATAGAGTATCTCGATGGATTATCCGGAACTGAAATAAAAGTTTTGTTTTTTTTGGCCGGAAAGGCTGAGATGAACACTGCTCAAGTTGATATATCGACCGCTTTACGCCTTGAAATCTCTGAACGATTTAAAATCAAAAAAGGATCGGTTCGCAACATGATCTTAAAGTTGATTGGTCTTGGACTTATCAAACCTCTTAAGAATCAGAAGTACATGTTGAACCCTTTTGTTGTTTTTAAAGGGAACTCCAATAATGTCGTGAAAGTCAGAGAGTTGTTTGTCAATGAACGTAAGTGATTAGTTTGTCTCCCCTTTTAAATATTGTATTAGAGGGGGAGGAAGATGGATTTGCTTAACATGTTGATTATCAACAAAAACGATGTGTTTTATTTAATGTACTTATGTCATCAGCAAGATGACATTGTGCAATAGCTTTAAGTCTCAAAGTTTTTTTGATTTTTTTATCAAATTTAAATTGGCAAAAATATTTTGTGATAAAATCATTTTTGCCATTTGAAAAAAGGAAGGAGTTTAAAATGGACTTTTGCACTAAACGCGAAGCACTTCAATTTGATGTTGAAGTGAACGGGCTTACATCTGAAACGACGGAGTTATCATCTGTTCTACTTCGTCAAAATTTAGACCTGCATGTGGAATTTCCCGATTTAGTAACTTTGGGTCATCCGGTGTCAATGTGGGCAACATGTAAAAACGCGGTTGAAGTTAATCCAGTTACTATCGAAATGGGGGTGTATTTTCAGATCGTTTCTGAGTATGAGTCGAGTCAGAAATTTGATGTTGACGGTGGCTATTCTCGCGTTGAATTAATCGAGAAATTAAAAAGCGGCAAATCACTTGGCGTTCAAATGCCAACTGATATTTTGTTGTATCAGTTCTTGTTTGGTAAACGCAGTGTTAAAGCAAAGATTAAGGCAGTCAATAAGCCTAGAATTTTGCTGGATGTAACGTTGACCCCTGTCCCTGTTTATTAGCCACATCTTTCAGTGTGTTTTAACTAATTGAGTTTACTTACTGTCGGAGATAAATCATGAAACAAGATTTTGCTATTTTTCGCATCGGTAAACTCAAATCTAAAGCTGAAATCTCGGCAATGTCTGCCCACTGGCGTCGGACGAAACCGACGCCAAATGTCGACCCAACTAAAACGAAGTTCAATCGTGTACTGATGGGGGCGGCAGACCCCTATAAGGCATTTTGTGAAGGCGTTACGCAGCGAGGTATTACCAAGTTTCGTAAAAATGGCGTTTTTGCTTTAGAAGCTGTGCTGGCATTTTCGCCTAGCTTTATTATTGACGAATCAGGTAAGTATTTACCTGATGCGAAAGATAAGCTTACTCAGTGGATCAAATTATCGAAAGATTGGTTACAAGAGGAATTTGGCGAACGGGTGTTATCTGCATACCTACATGCTGATGAGCGAAATTTTCACATCCACTGTTGCATTCACGTATTTGAACTCAAGCAACGCCGTAACGGTGCGGTATGGGGCTTAAATGCGAGGGCTATAACGGGCGGAGCTGATAAGCTCCGTCGTCTACAAGACAGCTATTCGTCGAAAATGAACTGCCTAGGGTTAAAACGTGGCATTCGTGGTTCTAAAGCAACTCACTCAACAGTATCGCAGTTTTATAACGCTATAAACGAAGCGAAGGACGTAGCACAGTCATTAGGCCTTAATCCGCCGACAGATAGCCCTACAGCGTTTTCTCCTTGGTTAAAAAATGTTGAAAAGGTCATCACTGCGCTACAGAAACAACAACAGGTCGAGAAGACAAAGTTGTTAGATCTTATTCAGGAACTCAGAGACACAAACCAACGTTTAAACTATCAACTTCAATCTGGCACTCCAAGGCGTGGCATACGATAGAACTGAAATGTGTACACAACGAACGTAACAATTAGCGGTAGCTCAATTGTGTAGTGAGTACGCAAGTACCATCGTTATAAGATTTGTCGCTAGTGAGTTACTATCCGTTTGGGCTAGGGCTCTTCACTCTGTGATTGATTGTAAAATGCACAGGAGTTTACCGCCAGCACTCATGCAGAACTTTGACTGGAACACTTCCACGAAAGATGCTGTCCATACTTGGAAAGTACGGTTCTATCATTGTCGATTCTTCGATTTTCCCATATCCTCTTCCCATCAAGTTTTTGACCAATTCACTTAGTGCTAATTTGTTTAGATTTAAGGTCAAATTTCAATCAAAAAAACAGGCTTCGCTATCTGACTTCAACGGTAAATACCATTTTATAGGCTCGCAAGTGAAGACCTGATACTGGCTTTAAAATTGCGTACTCCTGTCGTTTCAATAAGACGATTTAGAAAATGGATCGAACAGGAATAGCGCGTTTGTAGTCAAAGTGAATAGCTCACAAACAACAATGAATTAAGAAGTTAAGGATCTCTATGCCAACGTTGGATTTTAAAGGTAAACAGTTTGTTTATTCACACCACTTGAGTGTGCCGTTTCGTGAACTAAAAGTGGTTGCAGATAAATCGTTACCGCAGGAAGGCAAGGCGGCATCATTGGATGACAACCTCATCATTCATGGCGACAACCTTGAAGCCCTCAAGGCGTTACTGCCTACCCATGCGGGTAAAGTAGACTGCATTTTTATCGACCCGCCGTACAACACAGGCAATGAGGGGTGGTGTTATAACGACAATGTACGCTCACCATTGATGCAGGAGTGGTTGAAACAGTCTGCCAATCCAGTTGACAAAGATGATTTGGAACGTCATGACAAGTGGTTATGCATGATGTGGCCTCGCTTAACGTTGTTAAAAGAACTGTTATCCGAAACAGGAACCATTTTTGTTTGTATAAATGACGTTGAGCAGCATTCACTAAAAATGTTACTTGATGAGATCTTTGGTGACGAAAATTTTTTAGCGACACTTGTTTGGGAAAAGGGAAAAAAAGGGGATTCCACGTTTTTCTCTAATACGCACGAATACATTCATGTATACAGCAAAAACAAAGAGACAGTTAAGTCAATGGATATCAAGTGGCGATCAGCCAAAGAAGGTATCGAGGAAGTTTTGAGTTTTTACCAAAGTCTCAGGAAGAAGCATAATAATAATCACGACTTAATTCGAGAGGATATGCAGGAATGGTTCAGAAAATTACCGAATGATGCTCCTGAGAAGAAAATGAAGCACTATTGCCACTCTGATGACAGAGGACTTTATTTTCCTGATAATTTTGCCGGTCCAGATGATGGCAGAAAAAACCGACCTAGATATGACATTCTTCATCCTGAAACCGGTGAACCTTGCTCGAAGCCTTCTACAGGATGGAGATGGGATGAGTCTACAACTAAAAGAGCTTTAGAAGCGAATCCGCCATTAATTCATTTTGGTAAAGATCATACAACAATACCAAACCGTAAAACATATCTTAAAAAAACTGGAGGCGAAGCTTTCAATACGGTGTTTTATAAGGATGGCAGGTCTGCGACACTTCAGGTTGAGCAACTCGTTGGTGAGGGTGTTTTTCCCTATCCAAAAGATGTTGATATTGCAGCTGCTTTAATAGACTTATGCTCCCATGAATCAGCAACAATATTGGACTCCTTCGCGGGAAGTGGAACTACATTGCATGCAGTTTTGAAACTTAATAACTCTGACGCCGGTAAAAGGAAATTTATCGGAATTCAATTGCCTGAAGAAGTACAGCCGGAAACGAAAGCCGCCGAAGCAGGGTATAATGACGTTATTGACATTACTCTAACAAGGGTAAGCAAAGTAATAACCGGTTATGTGTCGGAAAAAAACACTAAAGAAGAACTGTATGTAAAAAATATTAATTGGTCGGATTTTAAAAATTCAGAAAAAACAATTAATACTTTAAATGCTATAGAAGAAAGCACACAAGGGCAGTATCACTCATATCAACGTGTGATGAAGAATGGAGTACTTAGACTTTACGGTATTCGAAATGCAAATGAAAAGGTACTTGGCTTAGAAGGCTCCTATGCATTTTGCACATTGGGTGACCCTATAAGAATTGAAAGTTTGCTCACCGGCGAAGCAATGCCGTCATTCGACGCGCTTGCTCGTTATGTGTTTTATACCGCCACTGGGCAGTCGTTAGAAACGGTCGCTAAAGCCTCTGCCGATGGTTTTATCGGTGAAACAGACTTATTCCGTATCCATCTATTCTATCGTCCAGATAGTGAGTGGTTGCGGTCAAATGAAGCGGCATTAAACGCAGATAAAGTAGGGGCGATTGTTAAAAATAACACCACGAAAAAGCGCACGATTGTTTTTGCTGTGGCGAAATTTATGAGTCAGAAGGACTTAACTGAAAAACGCATTGAGTTTTGCCAGTTGCCTTACGCTATCCATCGCATTATGGGGGCGTAATATGGAGTTAAAAGACTACCAAAATGGTGTTTTGGATAAGCTAGATTATTACTTAAAAAAGCTAGCCGACACCAAGGAAGAGGCGGAAGACTTTGTTGCTTTTCAGAAAATGAAAGGCAAAGAGGCGCGCTTAACCGATTACGCCAAAGACACGTGGGAAGCTTTGGTACAGGAGCGCCGTATTGACCTACTTAAAGACAAAAGTGGTCACTTGGTGCCAGCGCCTTATGTCACAAGATTTGACGGCTTAGATAGACCAATTCCGAATATGTGTTTAAAGCTACCTACAGGCGGCGGTAAAACCTTACTTGGTGTGGCAGCTATTGAACGAGTGCAAACAGATCTTTTTGCGCAACAGACAGGGATGGTTCTGTGGGTTGTGCCTTCTGACACCATTTACAAACAGACATGGAAGCAGTTGGCCAATCGTGAGCATCCATATCGGCAAATGCTAGAGCGCGCTTCGGGTGGGCGTGTAAAAATGCTCGAAAAGAACGATGCATTTACCAAGCGGGATACCGATGAAAACCTGTGCGTTATGTTATTGATGCTGCAATCTAGTGCGCGTCAATCCAAAGAAACGCTGCGTATGTTCCGTGATAGCGGACGATTTACCACTTTCTTCCCGATTGAAGATGACACCACAGCCAACGAGGCGCTTTTGAGCCGTATTCGTAATTTAGATTGTAACGATCTTTCAGATTACGGTTGGCAAGAGGGTATAGCCCCTGGCTCTGTGTCAGTCAAACAAAGCTTAGGCAACGTGTTACGCATGGTTCGCCCAGTCATTATTGTGGATGAAGGGCATAAAGCCTATAGCGAAACCGCAAGAGAAACTCTGTGTGGATTTAACCCTAAGTTTATTCTTGAGCTTTCTGCCACGCCTAATGCTAACGGTAAGCATCACTCAAACGTGCTGGTGAATGTGTCAGGGCAAGCACTGAAAGATGAACAAATGATTAAGTTGCCTATCAACCTAATCAACGAAGAAAAAAGTGAGTGGAAGCATACCTTGGCGCTTGCGCACGCAAAACTGGCAGAGCTTGAAAAGGATGCGGGGCAGCTACAAAACGAAACTGGTCGCTATATTCGCCCCATCATGCTAATCCGTGTTGAGCGTACTGGTAAAGATCAGCGTGATTCATCGTTTGTGCATGCGGAAGATGCCCGCGAGTATTTGATGGACAAACTCGGCGTAAATGAAAATGAAATTCGCCTGAAAACATCTGATAAAGATGAGTTAGGTGATGATGATTTGCTTAGCGAAATGTGTCCCGTTAAATACATCATCACAAAGGATGCGCTACGTGAGGGGTGGGATTGTCCTTTCGCTTATATATTAACCGTGTTGTCAAAAATGACGGCAAAAACGGCAATCACCCAAATGATTGGTCGGGTATTACGCCAACCACATGCGCGATTGACGCAAAAACCAAGCTTAGATGAGTGTTATGTCTACACCTTTGATCAGGATGTGATGGAAGCGGTCGCCGGTGTTAAGCAAGGTTTAGAAGAAGAAGGGATGGGGGATGTGGCGAATCAGGTTAAAGCCTCAGAAGCCAATAAACCTGCCACTGTAGTAAGTAAAGAAACGTTACTGCGTAGAGAGCGTTTTCGTAGCTTACCGAAAATATTCTTGCCTCGGGTTTTACATCGTGATGCAGGCAACAAAGACGGCTACCGCTTGTTTGATTATGAACGGGATGTGCTCGGTGACTTAGATTGGGAATCGCTGTCTTATTTGAATGCTGAGAACTTCCAGTTAGTAGACGACAAGTTAAAGCGCACGATTGCTCGTATCGACTACAAAATGTCAAAGGATAAGCAAGGCGAGTTGGACTTGGCCGATCCGGTACACGAAAATGTCGAGTTTGACCCAAGTTTAGGCCTAGATATCTCGTTTATGGTAAGGCAACTCACTGATGTCATTCCAAACCCTTGGCAAGCCATGCGGGTGTTAACGCACACCTTAGACACCTTGCGTAGCAATGGGGTTACAGAGGAAGCGCTGTTTACTAATCGCCTAGAGCTGCTCAAAGAGATTAAGCGCGACATTAAACAACAGGTTGAGGAATTATCGGAGCAAATCTTCAAGTCTAAATTGGACAATGGTGATATATCACTGCGTCTACTCGCTTCAGATAATGAAAAGCTTAATTGGGAACTGGCGCAAACCCTAGAGGTAAATGTTAGTGAGCATGATCAGGTGCTTCGCCGCAAAGATGGATCTGAACTCGAAAAAAGCCTGTTCGAAAAGGTCTATCAAAATGGGTTGAACAATTTAGAGCGCGACACAGCTTGGTATCTAGATAAGCAAGAGTCTGTGTATTGGTGGCATCGTATTGCGGTAAACCAACGGGAGTACAGCCTACAAGGCTGGCAAAAGCAAAAGGTATACCCTGACTTGTTAGTTTGTGTGGAAGAACCTACTTTCGGTACTTATCGTTTTTCAGTGTTAGAAACGAAAGGCGAGCATTTGAAAGGAAATGATGACACTGAATACAAGCGTCGTTTGTTCGAATTGTTGACCGATCATATTAGGTCGGCAGTGGACGCTGGAGAAATGACGTTGGAAGCTGCCTCTGGTGGGATTTCATTTAGGATGCTAATGGAAAGTAGTTGGACACAGGAGATCGTGCCTGAGCTAACCAAGTAAAGTAAGACGAAATGCATAGTCAGGTCAGTAAGACTGCTTGACTATGCATTTATCAAAAAATATCAAACATTCCCACTCCCCTAAGCGCCAATTCTGCAACGTTTAAACCGTTTTCCCCTTAAACTCACAAAGATCATTGATTATGCATGAGCTACAGTCAGGTGTTCTAGCTTTACATACATAGCGTCCATGAAGGATGAACCAATGGTGCAAATTGAACATGAACTCAGTCTTATTGGGTGTGTTTTTGATAATGGCCTGCTCGGTTTGTTCGACTGTTTTGCCTTTAGCGTAGCCAGTGCGGTTAGCAAGGCGCTGAATGTGAGTGTCCACCGCGATAAAATATCTACCATCATTATCTTTTAGCCAGCCAAACGCTGTGTTAAGCACCACGTTAGCCGTTTTACGGCCGACACCAGGTAGGGACTCTAATGCTTCGCGATTCTTCGGTACTTGGCCATCGTATTTATCTAATAGGATTTGCGACAGCGCGACCACGTTTATCGCTTTGTTGTTATACAAGCCGATGGTTTTGATGTATTCCTTTAAGCCTTCAACACCAAGCGCCGCAATCGCCGCTGGAGTATTGGCAACGGGGAATAACTTATCAGTGGCGTTATTCACACTCACATCGGTTGCCTGTGCCGAGAGGGTCACTGCGACCAACAGTTCAAACGGACTGCTGTAGTTGAGTTCAGTTTTGGGATGAGGATTTTCAGTGCGGAGCCGCTCTAAAATTTGTCGACGTTTATCCTTATTCAATTCGCTTTCCGTCCATCGTGTTAACTCACTTTAGTGACTCGTGCCCGCTCTACAGCTGGAGCAGTCGGTGCCGGTTGCTTGGCGGCTAACTTGCTATCAATCACGTTCTTTAACGCAATCAACAATCCCATGCCTAAAAACGCGCCGGGTGGCAGCATCGCCAACAAAAATGAGGTATCGGTGTGCCAGAGCTCAATTCGCATACCCGCAGCCCACGGACCAAGCAACTGGTCAGCACCATCAAACAGCGTGCCCTGGCCTAATATTTCGCGCATTGCGCCGAGCACCAACAGCACAAGGGTAAAGCCTAAGCCCATCATAAAACCATCAAATGCGGCCTTCGCGACCGTGTTGCGAGAGGCAAAAGCTTCGGCACGACCGATAATGACGCAGTTGGTTACGATCAACGGCAAAAAGATCCCCAGCGACAGATACAGCCCATAAGCATAAGCGTTGATAGTGAGCTGCACCACGGTCACCAGTGCGGCAATAATCATCACAAACACCGCAATACGGATCTCTTTCGGCACAAATTCGCGGATTAACGACACGAGTACGTTGGAACCAATCAATACCGCCATGGTGGCTAGGCCTAAACCCAAGGCGTTGGTCACTGTAGCCGTCACTGCAAGCAGTGGACATAACCCCAACAATTGCACTAAGCCAGGGTTATTTCTCCATAACCCTTGTACGGCAATTTCGCGATATTGACTCATGATTTAGATGCCTCACAGCTGGTTTTACTGGTGTAGATTTGCGCCTTATGCGACACAAAATAGCTCAAGGTATTGCGCAATGCTTTGGTATAAGCACGCGGCGTAATGGTCGCACCGGTAAACTGATCAATCTCGCCGCCATCTTTTTTCACAAACCAAGATTTCATTTGGTTAGGGTCAAATGCACGCCCAACAAAACTTTCGACCCAGTTGGATTTACGTCGGTCGACTTTATCGCCGAGTCCAGGCGTTTCCTGCTGCTCCAGCGTTCTCACCCCAAGCACAGTACCTTGGTTATCCACTGCCACAATCAAAAGGATTTTACCGTTGTAACCATCCGGCGCGATGGTTTCAATCGCCACTGCTTGCGGTTGACCTTGTTTGCTGGCGATATACACCGGCATCGCGTCAGCAGTGCCAAGCGCTTCCGGTGCGGTGATTAAACGGCAAGAGGCTGCTAAATCATTGTCATGCAGTGCATCGGGAATAATCTGCTGCAGAGTGCCGAGCAGCTGCTGGCGCTGTTGAAACTCAATTTGGGGGCGCGTTAGCAGGTTGACACCAGCGACCAGCGCCGAACAAACCAAGGCAAACAGACCTAAAAGCAGGCCGTTTTTAAGCATCCCGTTATTAAATATTCCGCTTTGAAACATGTTGTTATTCACGTTCACCTCTTAAGACGATGCCCGGCCGTGGCCGTAGGTGCGTGGTTTAATGTAGTAATCCAGCAGCGGCGCGGTGAGGTTGGCTAACAGCACCGCAAAGGCAAAGGCGTCTGGGTACCCACCGTAACTGCGGATCAGATAAACCAAGGTGCCAATCAGCGCACCAAAAATAAGTCGACCTTTGTTGCTGGTGGCGGCGGTGACGGGATCGGTCGCAATAAAAAATGCTGCTAACATGGTGGCGCCGCTAAACAGATGCATCAACGGGCTGACATGGGTTTCAGGTTGCCACATCCAGCCGATAGCAGCACACACTGATAATGCGCCAAGCACCCCGGCACTGATATGCCAGCGAATCAGTCCCATTTTTAATAACAGCAAGCCACCGAGCAGGTAGGCCAAATTGACCCAAAACCAACCCGCACCCACAGCACCGTTAAATGCAGGTTTCTGCAGGATGTCGCTGATGGGATGGCCTTGTGATAAGCCTGTTCTTAACGTGTCGAGCGGAGTGGCCATAGTGAAACCATCGATGCCTTGCTGAAAGGTTTCTGCCACCGAAATTTGACTGCCCGAGAGAATAATTTGCGCACTCTCCAAAAGCTGCGGTGAGCTCGATGCGATGCTCACAGGAGCAACCCATGAGGTCATCTGCACTGGAAACGCGATCAGCAACACCACGTAGGCCGCCATTGCGGGGTTAAACAGATTATTCCCTAAGCCGCCATAGAGTTGTTTGACGATAATAATCGCAAAGGCGGTGCCGATAACCGTCAGCCACCATGGGGCTAATGGTGGCAGCGCAATACCAATTAATATGGCGGTTAACAGTGCGCTATTATCTGACAAAGCGCTTGCTACAGGGCGTTTACGTAGCACCATCACCAATGCTTCGCTGATCAGCGCGGTAAGCATAGCCAACAATACTTGAAACAGAGTTCCCCAGCCAAAAAAGGCAATCTGTACCGCAACCCCGGGTAAGGCACATAGCAGTACGCGTTGCATGACCGTACTGGTCTGCAGCGGCCGATTCATATGGGGCGATGAGGCAATTTTAAACGCCATTATGATTGATTCTCCTTCTCGGCGCGCTCAGCTGCCTTTTTGGCTTTAGCCTTGGCGACCGCGGCGGCAATACGCGCTTGCTTGGCATCAGCTTCATTTACTTCGACTACGGGGGCTTCTGCTGCTTCGATTGCGCTGCCGCTGTTATCCGTTGCGGGTGTCACATGCTCAGCTGCCATTGCCGCGTTAGCTTGCTCTGCGGCTTTTTTGGCTTTCGCTTTAGCTACCGCGGCGGCAATACGAGCCTGTTTGGCATTAACCATTTCGCCAGTATCAGCTGGGGCGGAAGCTTCATCGGCCACTGCCGCGTTGTCGTTAGCACTCACCGGTGTGTGAGCTCTAGCATCGTCGCTCTCAGTCGTCGTTGCTAATGCGCTCTGGGCCGGCGATGCAGATGGTGTCTGTTCCGTCGATGGTTGCGCATTGGCGGTCTTTTTGGCTTTGGCGCGGGCAACTGCAGCCGCGATTTTCGCTTGTTTATCGTCTGCGGGAATTGCTGCTTCGTTAACTGCTGCGCTGTTTTCTGCCGTATCAAGCTGAGTCGTCGATTCGGCGTCTGCTGTGTCATCACAACTCACTTGAACGGCTTTTTTAGCTTTGGCGCGGGCAACAGCGGCGGCAATTTTTGCTTGCTTGTCGTCTATAGTCGGTGGAACAGGCTCAGTTGCAGGTACATCATTGGTTTCAGTTGGCTGTGGTTCAGCTGCAAGTGCGGCCTTTTTCGCCTTAGCGCGAGCAACCGCGGCAGCGATTTGCGCTTGCTTAGTGTCGGAGGCTGCACCTGTTTCTGCCTTGATAGCCTCACTGTCGGCGACTGCGCTGTCTGCAACCTCGTCGGTCGATTGAGATTTCTTTGCTTTGGCACGAGCTATTGCGGCAGCAATTTGCGCTTTTTTATCATCGGTCACATCGCTGGTTACGTCGGATTCAGTATTAGACTGCACCACACTTGTTTCAGCAGTTTGCAGTTTTTTCGCCTTGGCTCTGGCGACTGCGGCGGCGATTGCATCATTGCTTGGCGGTTCGACAACCGCTGCATCGCTAAGTTGCACTTGCTTTTTGGCTTGCACGCGAGCTAACGCGGCAGCAACGGCATCTTTCTG